>DATBFF010000001.1:0-9813 GCA_036558625.1 Mycobacterium sp.
CACCCCGGCGATGTGGTAGGGCGGTACGCAGGTCAGCACCGCATCACCCGGCTCGGCAGAGGCGAATTCGACGGTTCCGGTGACATAGCTGGTCAAGTTGTTGTGCGACAGTTCAACGGCCTTGGGACGTGACGTGGTGCCCGACGTGAACAACACGACCGCCACGTCGTCAGGGTCGGGAAACTCCGAGGCAGGCTCGGCAGTGCGCGCCATTTCGGTGAAGGCGCTCGCGTCGATGGTCTTGACTCCCAATCCCGACACCATGTGGCGATATTCGTCGTCGAACACCACCAGCGGTTCGGGCAGGCGGTCGATCAGTTCGCGCAGCCCGTCGGTGCTCAGCCGGTAGTTCAGGGGCGTGAACGTGCTCGCGGCGCGCGCCGAGGAGAAGATCAGCAGCGGCAGCATCGTCCCGCCGGTTCCGACGTAGGCCACACTGCCCGCGCCGGACGTCGTGATCACCCCGGCGCCGCCGTCGGCCAGTGCGCTCAATTCGGCGACAGTCAGCCGCGTGTCGTCGCAGACCAGCGCCTCGCGGTCCGGCGCGGCCGACAGCGCCATCTCGAGCAAAAGGGAAATACTCATCTGCGTGCTACACCGGCTTCATCGACGAGATAAGCCACTTGCCATCGACCTTCACAAGACTGACCATCAAACTGCCGTTATTGACCTGAGGCGCAGGGTCGTCCGACTTTCTGGAAGTTAGGTTCAAGAACACCAGCACGTCCGCGGAATTCGGGCGCATGGCAGACACGGCGGCATCGACAACGGTGGCGCTGGTCCTTACCGGCACATGCTTCGCGAGCGCCACGGCCCCGGTCGCGGAGTCGGTCTCGTACTGCTGCAAGAAGTCACCAGTCAAGTGAGACTTGGCATTGGCGATGTCACGCTCGATGGTGTCCGAAGCATACGAATAGACCGTGACGCTGCCCTCGCGGGCGGCAGTCACCGCCGAATCTGCCTCGGCGGGATCGGTCTGAGCGTCGTGCCGATAGATGAAGAAGAACAGCACCAACAGCAGCGTGACAGAACAAACCACCGCCACAGTCCACAGTCCCCAGCGGAGAACGGCCGGGCTCCCCCACTTTCGTACGCGGTTGAATCTCGCGGCGCGAATCTCATCGCCGGATTCCGCCGAATCGCTCGGCGAGGCATTCTCGGCGGTGTCGGTCGGGAGATCGTCTGTCACGGCACAAATTCCGCCTTCGACATCTTGAGCTCGCCATCGGCCCGCGTGACCGTCACTCGGAATCGGTACATCCGCGGCGCCTTGTTGCCAGCCGCATTGCTGACGTCCTGCGAGGCAGCGACTAGCACCACGGCCTCGTCCTTGCTCATCGACTGCACCGCCGTGGCAGTAACCGTGCCGCGGGCGATGACCTTGGACTCCTCGACCACTTTCACAAAACTGTCGGCCCTGGCTTCATAGTCGTCCTTGAAGGAGCCGGTCGCATTGTCGATGATGCGTTGCACGTCGTCTTTGGCGTGCGTGAAATCCAACGACGTCATGGCCGTAATGCCTCGGCTCGCCTCGGCGGCGAACTCAGCCGCACGCGCGTTCCGCACAGACGACTGGTGATGGTTCCACAGAATGCATCCACTTCCGGCCAAGCAACCGACAATGACGACGGCGGCAAGAATTTGGGTGACCACCGACCAACGCGGCGACCAAAGCGGGCGTCGGCGCCGACCATCTTCTTCGTCGGCGTCAGCTTCGTCATCGGGTTGTTCGGATCGCATCGCGCGGACCTTCGCGCGGGCGGCAGCGGCGGCTTTCTCCGCCTCGGCGGCTTCGGCCTCGGCAGTTTCGAGCATCGCCTTCAAATCGGCGGTGTCGTTCCCGGCGTCGCCCTTCACATCGTCATCGCCGTGATCGAGCGGGCCAGCATCGTCGCTCATGACACGTTCATACCGAACGGTTGGCATGTCGGCCCCCGGTCTCGCACCAGAAATTGGAGAACCACGTTACCACCCGCCGCGCCGGACCAGCCAGAGCTGTCCGCCACCGTCGGCCGAAAACTAGACATCATCTGCGGAAACACCATTTCCGAATTCGGCAAGTGATACTTCGAAGCGCGAGCAAGGGCCTACTGCAATCGGTCCTTCAGCACCTTTCCGGTGGCGTTCAGCGGCAACGCGTCGAGAAACTGCACATACCGGGGCACCTTGAACCCCGCCATCTTCTCCCGCGACCAGCTGATCAGCTCGTCGGCAGCGATGCGGTCCCGCGCGACCACGAATGCCTTGCCCACCTGTCCCAGGCGCTCGTCGGGCACACCGATCACCGCGACCTGCGCCACCGCCGGATGCTCGAGCAGAAATCCCTCGATCTCGGCCGGGTACGCGTTGAAGCCGCCGACGATGAACATGTCCTTCTTCCGGCCGACGATGCGCAGCCGGCCCGATTCGTCCAGCGAGCCGAGATCGCCGGTGTGCAGCCAGCCGTCGGCATCGATCGCCTGGGCGGTCCCCGCCGGATCGTCGAAATAGCCCTGCATCACGCCGTACCCGCGGGCCAGGACCTCCCCGTCGTCGGCGATGCGCACCTCGACCCCGTCACACGGCAGGCCGGCCGTGAACGCCCGGTCTTCGAACGAGTCGCCCGGTCGCGAGAGCGTGACATTGCCGGCCTCGGTGAGGCCGTACCCCGTCATCAACGTCTGGATCGGGAGTTCTTCGTGAATCCGGCGCACCAGCTCGACTGGGATGTCGGCGGCGCCGGTCACTGCAGCCCGCAACGACGACAGCTTGCTCTTGTCGGTGACCGTCAACAGCGAGTGGAACAGCGTCGGAGGGCCCGGCACCATCGTGATGCGTTCGGCCGCAATGAGTTCCACCACCGCGTCGACGTCGAACACGGCCACCGGCAGCATCGTCGCCCCTCGCAGGAACGACGCGATCAGCCCGGCCTTGAGACCGAACGTGTGGAAGTACGGGTTGATCATCAGGTAACGGTCACCCTCACGCAGGTCGGCCAGGGTGGCCCATTCCTCGTACATCCGCAGCGTCTGAAGGTGATTCATCATCGCGCCCTTGGGCCGGCCGGTGGTCCCGGACGTGTAGATGATGTCGGCGACGTCCGTGCCGTCCACCTCCCGTTCGAACGGGTCTGCGTCGCATAGGAAGTCGGACTTGAGGTCGACTGCGGGCACTCCGGGCGGCACACTGAATTCCTGGCCGAGGAAACCCTTCTGGACGAGCACCATCTTCGCGCGGCTGCGACTGATGATGTCAGCGGCTTCGTCGGGCTTGAAGCGCGTGTTGACCGGAACGAGCACACCGCCCGCGGTCAGCAGCCCGAACGCGGCGACGATCCACTCCGCGGAGTTGGGTGCCCAGATCGCCACCCGGTCGCCCTTGGCGACGCCTGCGGCGGCGAATGCTCCTGCCGCACAACGGATCCGGTGGATCAGTTCAGCGAAGGAGAGCCGCAGCGGCCCGTCGACGACCGCCTCGGCATCGCCGAAGCGGTCACCGGCGGAGCGGACCATCTCGGGGATGGTCCGCCAGGGCTGACTGGCGCGGTTCCTCAACGGGCTCGTTCCTCGCCCTATATCGCCGCCGCGCAGCTATGCCGATACAAGTCGAGAAAGGTTGCCGCCCATGATCTTCGCCTGGTCGTCGACGGACAGATGCTCGAGCGCCGTTATGTAGTGGGTAGGCTCGGCCAGGCCCTCGGGATGCGGGTAGTCCGACCCGTAGAGCACGCGGTCCACGCCGATCAGGTTGACCAAGTCATCGATGCCTTCCTCGTAGAACGGGCTGACGTGGATGCGGTTTTTGATCTCCTCGATCGGGTTGCCCGGGAAGGCCTCGGGCGCCTTCTTGTATACCTCGGCCATTTGATCGAGCAGCGGGAACATCCACTTCGAGCCCGCCTCGATGACGGCGACCTTCAGCGTCGGGAACCGGAACAGAGCGCCGTGAATCACCCAGGAGGCCACCGCATCCTGCACCGGACGCCACTCGTTGAGGATCGACATCGCGTTGGTCACGAACGGCAACATCTCCTGCGAGGCGCCGTCCCATTCGGAGGTGTAGCGGGAGTAGCCGCTGTCGCTGGAGTGCATGGCCACCAGCACGTCGTGTTCGACGCAGCGCTGCCAGAACGGGTCGAACTCCGGCAGGGCGAAGGACCGCGGCCCGCGGAAACCGGGTACCGGCGCGGGCCGGATCAGGATCGCGCGGGCGCCGCGCTTGACCACCCACTCCAGCTCCTCGATCGCCTTCTCCACGATGGGCAGGGTGATCACCGGCGTGGTGAAGATGCGGTTCTGGTAGTTGAACCCCCACACCTCGTCAAGCCATTCGTTGAGCGCGTGGATGATGACGTGGATCGCGACGGGGTCGTCGCGCAGCCGCTCCTCGATCAGGCTGGCCAGCGTCGGGAACATCAGCGAGCGGTCGAGGCCGAGTTCGTCCATCAGCGCCAGGCGCGGGGCGGGCTCGAAGAACGCCGGAATGGACTTCATCGGCTCCCCGAAGAGCTCGCGGCGGGTCTTGCCGTCGGGGTTGCCGTACTTGAAGTACTCCTCCCACGCGCCTGGCTTGGCCACCACCGAGAAGGTGGGGTTGGGGATGTAGTTGCTGATCTGACCGCGAAGGGCGATCTTGGTGCGGCCGTTGACCTCCACGTACTGGACGATGTCCTTGTACTCCTTGGGCAGGAACTTGGTCAGCGCCTCCTGCGGCTCATAAAGGTGGTTGTCCGCGTCGAAAAGCGGAAACGGGATGTCGACCCGATGCGAGAGTTGACCCATGGAATACTCCTTTTCTTATCGGGAGAATCTTATTCTCACCTTCTGCCTACTGCAATCTGCTGACGGACCACGGCCTTCTGGATCTTGCCGCTCGCAGTGCGCGGGAAGTCGTCGGCCTCGTGTAGTTCTTCGGGCCATTTTTGCCGTGCGACTCCGCGGGCCTCGAAGTGGGCACGCACTTCGTCCAGCGTCGGCATCGAATGCCCGTGACGCACCGTCACCACCGCGGCGGCGTGCTCGCCGAGGCGCTCGTCGGGCGCCGACACCACGACCGCTTCGGCGACGGCCGGCATGGCCAGCAGCACCTCTTCGACCTCGAGCGCACTGATGTTCTCGCCGGCACGGATGATCACGTCGGCCTTGCGGTCGGTGATGGTCAGGTAGCCGTCGGCGTCGAGCACGCCGACGTCGCCGGTGCGATACCAGCCGTCAGCGTCGAACGCGCGGGCGGTCAGTGCCTCGTCGGTGTACCCCAGGCACAGGTCCGGACCGCGACTGAAGATCTCGCCGTCCTCGGCCAGCCGGATCTCCACGCCGGGGCGCGGGCACCCGTCGGTCAGCAGCCGCTTGTCCTCGGGACCGTCGTGCGGCGTTCCGGTGACCGACGGATGTTCGGTACTGCCGTAACTACGGAACACGTGGATACCGAGGTCGGTGAGGCGGCGGGTGACGGCGGCGGGAACCGTCGAACCGCCGAGACCGGCGGAGCGCATGTGCTGCAGGTGTTCGTCGGTGAAGTCGGGATGGTCCAGCATGCTGGTGAAGAAGTACGGCGGTCCGCCGCCGATGGCCACCCCATACTTCTTCATCAGCGCCAGCACTTCCGTCGGGTCCCACTGGTCGATGAGATCGATGGACGCCCCGTCCATCACCGGGATCAAGAACGCGCCGAGCATGCCGATGAAGTGGCCGACGGGTGCGGCCGTGAGCTGGCGACCGCGGTCGGGCGAGTAGTTCGCGTGCAGCTGGCGGGTCTCGCACCCGATCGTCTGATGACTGTGCACGACGCCCTTCGGGTCGCTGGTGGTGCCCGACGTGAACGCGATCAACGCGGGGTTGCGCGGGTCGGTGTGAACCGTCCCGGTCATCGGTTCGTCGGCCAGCAGGCGATCGAAGCGCTGCGCATGCTCTTCGCGCGAGCGCTCATCGACCCCGACGAGCCCGACGATCTCCACGTCCGCGCACAGGTCGGGCTGATGGTGCATCCGGCCGAAGCTCTCGGCGGTGATGAATACCTTCGGCTGCGCCGTGGCCATGATGTGGCCGAGCTCCTTGCGGCCGTAGAAGTGCACGACCGGCACGGTCACCGCGCCCAGGAACGCCGACGCCCAGAACACCGTGGCGGCTTCCATCCAGTTCGGCAGCTGGAATGCGACGACGTCACCCGCGCCGACGCCCCGCGCCCGCAGGCCGGCCGCGAGCCGGCGTGCCAGCTGCTCGACGTCGCGGTACGTCCCCGACCAGGGCCGCACGGCCGAATGCACGCAAAACCGGGCGTCGGGGTGGGCGGCCAGCCCGCGCGCCAGCAGGCCGCCGAGCGTGTCCTGAGTCCACCAGCCCTGCTGCTCGTAGCGCTGCGCCAACGCGGCGGGAATGGTTCGCATGTGATGGGTCCGACCGCCGAAAATCATGTCTTGATGATGTTATTCTCCCAGCAGGAGAATGCCAATATCGCATCGGAGAACGCTCGAGATGGTGGACCTGGAGCTTGACGACGGGCTGGCGGTGCTCGCCATCGACCGCCCGCACGCGCGCAACGCGATCTCGCTCGACACGATGGCGGAACTCGAGAAGGCCCTCGATGCGCTCGACACTGCCGCGGACGTGCGGGCCGTCGTCGTCACTGGCGCCGGCGACCGGGCGTTCGTCTCCGGCGGCGACCTCAAGGAACTCGCCTCGATCAAATCCGAAGACGAAGCGGCCGCGATGGCCTGGCGGATGCGCACGATCTGCGACCGGTTGGCCGCGTTCGGTGCGCCCGTCGTCGCGGCCCTCAACGGCCACGCGTACGGCGGCGGGGCCGAGGTGGCCGTGGCCGCCGACATCCGGATCGCAGCGGACGACATCAAGATCGCGTTCAACCAGGTGTCGCTTCAGATCATGCCGGCGTGGGGCGGTGCCGAGCGGCTTGCCGCGCTCGTCGGCAAGAGCCGGGCGCTGATGCTCGCCGGCTCCGGAACCGTGCTCGACGCCGAGCAGGCCGAACGTATCGGGCTGATCGACCGCGTGGTGCCTCGAGCGTCGTTCGACGCCAGCTGGCGCGCGCTGGCCGCCTCGCTGGCGAACCGTCCGGCGGGCGAGATAAAGCGCGTAATCGGTGGGGTTTCGCCCGACGAAGCGGTAGCGTCCTTTGCGCGGCTGTGGGTCGGCGACGCACATTGGGAGGCGGCGGACAAGGTGATGAGGCGCACCGAATGACGGCTACGCGAAACGTCCTCGGCCTGGCGACGGCGATGCTCCTGACGACTGGCATCACCGCGGCGCCGTCGCACGCCGACAACGACCTCCCGCTGCATCACGTCAAGTACACGGTGACCGCGCGGCAGCCGATCTACGCCCAGATCTACTACCTGGACCACGAGCCGGCGGTCTTCGCCGACTGGAGTCACAATCCGTACGAGTTCATGCCGAACATCGAGGCCGACCTCGGCCCCGGCCAGACGTGGACCTACGAGCTCGATCTCCAGAAGCCTGAAGAGTGGGCGACGGTCGTCGCCAACACCGGGGCCGAACCGGGCACGCCGAACTTTCACTGCGAACTCAGCGTCGACGGGGTCGTCAAGGTGGCCACGGACGGCGCCAAGAGTGTGCTCTGCTCGATGCGCCAGTGGTAACTCACAACTGCACGGCCAGCGGTCCCTCGAGTTGGGTCAGGTAGCGCTCGACGACCTCCACGGTTTCCGCATGGCCGAGCGACATGCCGAGCCCCTTCTCCATCACCAGAACTGTCGACAGGCTGGTGAACAGCACCGACCATACGATCGGCGGCATGGTCTCCGGGTCGGCGTCGTAACGTGCCAGAGCGGTTGCCAGTGTCCGCCACTGCTCCTCGCGGAATCGTTCGGCGTAGTGCGCGATTTCAGCGCCCATTGACTTGCGGTGATTTGCCAGCGCCGCGAACTCCATCATGAACCGGCTCGTCGCAGGGTCGGTACCGAGCCGCCACAGCGTCCACAGCGGTTGAGACGACTCCAAAGCCTGCGCCTGCGCCTTGAGGCCTTGCTCGGCGCGGCGACGGAAGACCGCCAGGAACAGATCTTCCATCGTGCGGAAGTAGTAGTGCACGAGTTGGGGCTTGAGCCCGGCCCGTTCGGCCAGCCGGCGGGAAGTCACTGCGGCATAGCCTTCTTCGAGCATCAACTGCTCGGCTGCGTCCAGCAGTACCCCGCGGTTCTTCGCGTCCGGCGCCCCGATCCTCCGCCCGGAACTCATGACATCCCCTCTGCGCTTCGTGAGTCACCTTGACCCTGACTGGCCACCATGCTAAGCAGATGCACAGCATACGTCGCTCGCCACTGTGGGGCGAGGCTTCAGGAGGCACGCACACCCATGAGCAACTTCGACTCGGTCGACTACTTCACTGATCAGTCGCTGATTCCCGATCCGCACCCCTACTTCGACCACCTGCGCACGCAGAACGCAACGTGTTGCCCGATCAACAACGGCGTGCTGGCGGTGACGGGTTGGGAAGCCGCGAACGCGGTGTACAAGGACGTCGAGTCGTATTCGTCGTGCGTCGCGGTGGCCGGGCCGTTCACCCCGATCCCCTTCGTCCCCGAGGGCGACGACATCTGCGCGCAACTCGAGGAGCACCGCACCGAGATCCCCATGTACGAGCACATGGTGACGATGGATCCGCCCAACCACACCGACGCCCGGTCCCTGCTATCGCGGCTGTTGACCCCGAAACGGCTCAAGGAGAACGAAGACTTCATGTGGCGGCTCGCCGACCACCACATCGACGAGTTCATCGCCGATGGCCAGTGCGAGTTTCTGTCCGCATATGCGCGGCCGTTCTCGCTGCTGGTCGTCGCCGACCTCCTCGGCGTTCCGGAGGAGGATCACGACAAGTTCCGTACGAACTTCGGCGCCAAGCGGCCCGGTACCAACATCGGCGCCCTCGACCACGAGCCGATCGCGACGAACCCACTGGAGTGGGCGGACGAGATGTTCAGTTTCTACATCGAGGACCGGCGCACTAATCCCCGCGACGACGTGCTGACCGCGCTGGCGACGGCGAAGTACCCGGACGGTTCGACCCCGGAGGTCAAGGACGTCGTGCGCACCGCGACGTTCCTGTTCGGCGCCGGCCAGGAGACCACGGCCAAACTGCTATCCGCCGCGCTGCGCGTGCTCGGCGACCGGCCCGACATCCAGCGGCAGCTGCGCGAGGACCGCAGCACCATTCCGGCCTTCATCGAGGAATGCCTGCGGATGGACAGCCCGGTCAAGAGCGTCTTCCGGATGGCCCGGAAGTCGACGACGCTGGGCGACGTCGCGGTCCCGGCCGGCACCACCGTCATGGTCAGTCCTGGTGCGGCCAACCGTGACCCGCAGCGCTTCGAGAACCCGCACGAGTTCCGGCTCGACCGCCGAAACGTCCGCGAGCACATCGCCTTCAGCCGCGGCATCCACTCCTGCCCGGGCGCACCGCTGGCCCGGGTGGAGGGCCGCGTTTCGCTGGAGCGCATCCTCGACCGGATGGCCGACATCGAAATCGACACCGACAGGCACGGGCCGGCCGGGCAGCGCAGCTACACCTACGAGCCGACATTCATCCTGCGCGGACTCACCGAGCTCAACATCAAGTTCACGCCCGTGGGGTAAGTGGGTGTAAGCGGCTTAGGTGTCACCGCGCAGCCACAGTGCCTGGCCACTCGCCGCGACACAGGTCAAGAACAACCCGTCGGGCGCTTGCGCGACGTAACCCTCGTCCGAGGTACAGGCGGTGTTCTCGTCCTTGATCCCCCGCATCACCGGTGACCGGAACCAGCGCGGGCCATACCGCCGGGGCGAACCGCAAAACACCAGCCGACCCCAGTCGGTCACGCCG
>DATBFF010000002.1:0-13688 GCA_036558625.1 Mycobacterium sp.
GCAAGGAACAGGTGGCCCGCGGCGGATACTTGATCAAAACCACGCTGGATCCGAAGGTGCAGGATTCGGTGAAGAGCGCCATCGACGGTCTGGCCAGTCCCACGCTCGACGGCGTGGCAGACGTGATGAGCGTGATCAAACCGGGCAAGGACTCGCACCACGTGCTGGCGATGGCCAGCAACCGGACGTACGGCCTGAACGGTGACGCTGGGGAAACCATGCAGCCGCAACCGTTTTCGTTGGTCGGCGACGGCGCCGGGTCGATATTCAAGGTCTTCACCACCGCCGCGGCGCTGGACATGGGCATGGGCATCAATGCCCAACTCGAGGTGCCGGGGCGGTTCCAGGCCAAGGGGATGGGGTCGGGCGGTGCGCGCGGGTGCCCGAAGGACATGTGGTGCGTGCAAAACGACGGCAGCTACCGCGGGTCGATGAATGTCACCGAGGCACTCGCCCAGTCACCCAACACCGCGTTCGCACGGCTGATCCAGCTGATCGGCGTACCGCGGGCGGTCGACATGGCCGTCAAGCTCGGCATGCGCTCCTACGCGCTTCCCGGCACCGCGCGCGCTTACGACCCCCAGAGCAACGAGAGCCTCGCGGACTTCGTCAAGAGGCAGAACCTCGGCTCGTTCACGCTCGGGCCTATCGAGCTGAACCCGGTTGAGCTGTCCAATGTTGCAGCGACACTGGCCTCTGGAGGCGTGTGGTGCCCGCCGAGTCCCGTCGACAAGGTTCTCGACCGCAGAGGCAACGAGTTGGCCGTCACCACCGAGGCGTGTCAACAAGTGGTGCCGGAAGGCCTCGCCAACACGCTCGCGAATGCGCTGAGCAAAGACACCGTGAGCGGTACCGCGGCCGGATCGGCCCAGTCCACCGGCTGGACGCTGCCGATGTCCGGCAAGACCGGGACTACCGAGGCACACCGGTCTTCAGGGTTCCTCGGCTTCACCAACCAATACGCGGGGGCCGCCTACATCTTCGATGACTCGGCCAGTCCGAGCGACCTGTGCTCGTATCCGCTGCGGCAGTGTGGGAGCGGCAATCTGTACGGCGGAAACGAGCCGGCCCGCACGTGGTTTGACGCGATGAAGCCGATCGCCAACGACTTCGGCGAAGTGAAGCTTCCCCCGACTGATCCGCGGTATGTCGAGGGCGGTCCCGGGTCGAAGGTGCCCAGTGTGTCCGGTCTGAGCCAGGACACGGCCCGGCAGCGGCTCAAGGATGCGGGGTTCGCGGTGGCCGACCAGGCCGCCGCGGTGAACAGCGGCGCCGATTACGGCACTGTGATCGGCACATCACCGAACGGCACGACCGTGCCGGGTGCGGTGATCACGATCAACATCAGCAATGGCGTGCCGCCCGCCCCGCCACCACCGCCACCGGATGTGGCACCGGTGGTCGGCTCGACGGTCGTCAACATTCCGGGGTTGCCGCCGATCACGGTTCCGGTGTTGGGTCCACCGCCTCC
The DNA here is from genome assembly GCA_036558625.1 of Mycobacterium sp. Taxonomy (GTDB): domain Bacteria; phylum Actinomycetota; class Actinomycetes; order Mycobacteriales; family Mycobacteriaceae; genus Mycobacterium. The sequence continues at coordinate 1,472 of DATBFF010000002.1, forward strand.
CCCGCCACCGCCGCCGGAATTGCCTCCCCCACCGCCGGAGCCTCCTCCGCCGCCGTAGCGGTTCCGTGCGCAAAAGCCGCGCGAAACGCGCCGATCGCCTGCCATGATGACGCCACAGCTTCTTCGCACTCCGCTGGAAGCCACGGACGAGGGAGATCGGCGATGACCAATTACCCGGGCAACGTGAATCCCGGCGGTTACCCGCCAGGCGGCGGCCGCCCCGGCGCTTCCTTCGACTTGCGGTCGATCATGCCCGGCGGGCTGCTGGTCCTCGCCGGCGGTCTGCTGTACTTCGTGTTCAGCTTCTTCCCGTGGTACACGGTCGATTTCTGCGGCGATTTCAACGTGCCCAACGCCTACGGGTTCTCGTGCAGCGTCAGTGCCAATGCGTGGGACCGGGGCGTCGCGACGTTCAGCGTGATCGTGTTCCTGCTCGTTGCGCTGGCGTTCTTGGTGAAGGCCCTAAGGGTCGTGCCGCCAAGGGTGCCGCTTGAGCTCATCGCGCTCGGTCTCGTCGTGCTCGGCGACATCTTCTTCCTCATCTCGTTCTTCAACACCCAGGGCACGTCGCGGGGTTGGGGCCTGTGGGTCGCGTTGGTGCTGTGGATCCTCATCAACGTCGGCGCGGTGCTCGAGGTGTTGAAGGCTCGCGGGACCGGCGCCGCACAGCATCCACCCGGACTGCAGCAGGGACCCCCGGCCGGATACCGGCAGCAGCCGCCGCCTCCCGGCGGCTACCAGGCGCCTCCTCCGCCACCGGGACAGGGTGGCTATCCGCCGCCGGGCCAAGGCGGCTACCCGCCCCAGCAGCCGAGGTAGCCGGTCTCAGAAGGCGTACCGGTGGAACTGCGCCATGTTTTTCAACGCCGGCAGCAGTGACATCACCCATGCCATGACGCGGTAGCGGCGCGGCACCCGACGGAAGCCTTCGGCGTCGAAGGCCGACATTGCCGACAGCAGCCGCAGTCCTGGCACCGCGCGGACGATGTCGTCGGGTCCGTCGACACCCCAGTGCAGCCGCGCCCCGGCTCGGCGCACCACGGTGTTGACGACTTGCGCGCGAATCCCGAGCCGGTTGAACACGTCGAACTGCAGCTCGCCCGATCCGAATCGCTCGACCACGCTGCGCAACAGCGCGACTCCGGCTTCTTCGGTCAAATACATCGTGAGCCCTTCGGCAACCAGCAACACCGGACGATCCGTCGACACCGCTGACAGCCAACTGAGCTCGGTTACCGACGCCGGTATCAGCCGATATGCCGCGTCGGGCGGGTAGAACTGTTCGCGCAGTGCGATCACGTCGGGATAGTCGACGTCGTACCACTCGACGCCTGGGCCGGGACGCACCCGAAACGCCCGGCTGTCCAAGCCGCATCCGAGGTGCAGCACGGTCGCCTCGTCATGCACGGCCAGGAACTGCCGTGCCCAGTGGTCGAAGTGCGCGCTGCGAACTGTCACCGACGGCGAATTGCGGGCGTTGATCCTGGTCGTCGACCAGTCGTAGTCGAGTTGGCTCACCAACTGCTTGGCGTAGGTGTCACCGAGGATCGGCCGGTCGAGGTCGGCATCGAGCGCTCTGGCATATAGGGTCGCCAGCATTGTTTCGGGGGCACCGGACAGGTCGACGTGAATCTTGTCGGTCATCTGTGCCGAGGCTAATCCGGTTGCGCTGCTTTCGCTTTGCGCCTGGCCTCGCGCAGCCCGACGAAGAAGCGGACGGCCGCGCGGATCGAGTCCTCGACTGGCTCGGGCTGCCAGCCGAGTTCCCGGACGGCCTTGCCCGCGTCGACGTCGTGCTCGGCGCGCATGAGGCGCAGTGACCGCAGGGTCAGCTGCTCGGGACTGCCCCGCAGCCGCCCTTTGACGGTCCCCGCCGCCGCCATCGCGTAGAGCACTGGAAGCGAGACCGCGCGGGGCGGCGGCGCGACACCGGCTTCGGCCGCCGCGACGGCCATGATGTCCGGGTTGGCCATCATCTTCTCGGAGACGATGTAGCGCTCGCCGTTGCGGCCGCGTTCGGCGGCCAGGATCATCGCCCGTGCCGCATCGTCGACGCCGACGACCTCCAGCTGGATGCCCTTCATCACGAACGGCATCTTGCCGAAGGCGGCGCCGGCCACCATCGCACCCTGCGGGGTCATGTTCCAGTCTCCGCTGCCGTAGGTCGTCGACACGCACATCGCCACCGCGGGCACGTCATGCTCGCGCGCGTACCGCAGCACCAACTGCTCGGCCTGTAACCGCGACAACGCATAGGGGCCCAGCGACCGGCGCCAGCGCAGCGTGTCCTCTTCGGTCGCGCGGTGGTTGCGGCGTCTGCCGATGGTCACATAGCTGCTGGTGAACACGAACCGAGTGAGGTCCATGGTTCGGGCGACGTCGAGCACGTTGCGGGTGCCTTCGACGTTGGTCGAAAACAGCGGAGACGGGTCGCGCAGCCAGGCCCTGGTATCCACGACGCAGTAGTACACGACGTCGCAGCCCGTCATCGCCTCACGCACGACGTCGGTGTCGAAGACATCGCCGTAAAACCGTTGCACCGCAAGGTCATCGATGCCGTACGTCTTAGCTCCCGGTCGAACCATGACCCGTACTTCCGCGCCGCTCTGGGCCAGCTGGCGGGTGACATGCGAACCGAGGAAGCCGTTGGCGCCGATCACCAGAGACGTCATCCGAATTGCTCCATCCAGTGGGCCGCTTCGTCAGGCAGGGTGCCGAGCTGTTGCGCCTTGCGGCACCACTTCATCGTCGCCTTGACGAACCGCAGGGGGTTGTAGATGTCCTCTTGGCGGCGCCACAGTCCGTCGCCGGCATAGGTGATGATCGAGATGTTTGTGGCGCTGATGATCGTGCCGTCGCCTGGGTCGGCCATCGGGTTGTCCAGTTCCATGATGACCCGGCCGGTGGGTTCATCGATCACCGACCACAGCGACGGAAACGACGTCATGTGGCTGCCCGGAAACGCCGTCATCGTCTTCCAGATCCACGCACGCACCTCGTCGCGGCCTCGCATGGTGCCCGCGGCGTGCTCGACGTACTCGACGTCGGCGGTGTAGTGCTCCACCCAGGGGTCCCAGTCGCGGGTCTCCGCGGCGCGGGCGACCGCTTCCTCGAACCGCTCGAACGCCGCGGTCAGCTCGTCGCGGCCGAAACTCGTCACAGGACAAAACTAGAACACGTTCTACCGGCGTTGTCGAGGGGCGGTTCGAGGTGTATCCAGGAGCCATGCAGGAAAAGAAAGCGATCCTGGCCGGTGGCTGTTTCTGGGGGATGCAAGACTTGATCCGCAAGCAGCCGGGCGTGCTCTCGACCCGTGTCGGCTACACCGGCGGTGAGAACGTCAATGCCACCTACCGGAACCACCCCGGCCACGCCGAGGCCATCGAGATCATCTATGACCCCGAGCAGACGGACTATCGCGCACTAGTGGAGTTCTTCTTCCAAATACATGACCCCACAACGAAAAACCGGCAGGGCAACGACCTCGGAACCAGTTACCGTTCGGCGATCTTCTACGTCGACGAGGAGCAGAAGCAGATCGCGCTGGACACCATCGCCGACGTCGAAGCCTCAGGTTTGTGGCCGGGCAAGGTGGTCACGGAAGTTGTTCCCGCCGCCGACTTCTGGGAGGCGGAGCCTGAACATCAGGACTACCTTCAGCGTTTTCCGAGCGGCTACACCTGCCACTTCGTCCGGCCGGGATGGACTCTGCCGGAACGCAATTCAGGAGCGGTGGGCGCGTAGCTGGTACAAGCCGCGCGTCGTGGCCACAATCTGGCCGTTGCACGTCACGGTCGCCTCGAGGGTGAAGTCCGCCTTGCCCTTCTCCGCGGCCTCGGCCTCGACCCGTGCGATGACCTCTTCGTCGAGGGTCGCCTCGGCGCGTACGTCCGAGCGGGCCATCCCGACGAACGCGATGTCGAGGTTCTTCACCAACGGAAAGTACTTCGAGTTGTCGAACGTCGCGACCGGGATGAGCCCGCCGAGAATCTCGGCAACGGTGAACAACACACCGGCGTAGATCACGCCGAAATGATTGCCGTTGCCCTCCACCGGTGCGGTGGTGACGGCATGGCCGCGGCGCGCCTCGACGACCTTGATGCCCATCTTGTATGCGGCCGGGATGGTCTGCTCCATCGAGCCGTTCATCATGTCAACGAGTGTCATCGCGGTCATCGACGGTACAGCACGATGCGCCCTCCGCGCTTCGGGGTGAACGCGACACCGCGACTATGCACCCTCTCGCCGGGTTCGGTAGTCGAGTCAAACGTGAAGTGCTGCAGCACGGTTCGCAGCACCACATCCATTTCGGTGTTCGCGAACGCGGCGCCGACACAGCGTCGTGTCCCGCCACCGAACGGAACCCAAGCGAACGTCGGTGGCCGGCTGCCAACGAACCGGTACGGATCGAAGCGCTGCGGATCGGGAAAGGCGTCGGCGTTGGAGTGCAATTGCCGGATGCTGATCATGATCGAATAGCCTTGGGGAACAAGGTATTCGCCGAGTTCGAACGACGGCGCGGCGACGTGGCGGCCGGCGAAGTCGATCACTGTGCGCGCCCGCTGAACTTCGAGGATCGTCGCTTGGCGGAGTTCGTCGCCCCCGCAATCGGCTTCTTCAACCAGCGCCGTGACGAGGTCCGGGTGACGGCGCAGCCGCTCGAATGCCCACGCAAGCGTCGACGCCGTCGTCTCGTGCCCGGCGGTCAGCAGTGCGACGAGTTCATCGGCGATGTCCTGATGCGACATCGCCGAGCCGTCGTCGTATCGGCTGCGCAACATCAGCGCAAAGATGTCCGCGCGGTCCTCGAGGTGCGGATCGGCCTCCGCCCGTGCGATCAAGCTGCCCACGATCGCGTCGAACTCGCGGCGCGTCGCCGCGAATTTCGCCCATGGACCCACCCGCTTGAGCACTCCGGTCGGCTTCGGCAAGCCGACAAGTTTGGATCCGAGCGTCACCCATGGCGGAAGAATCTCGCGAAGACGGTCGAGTTCGGCACCATCGGCTCCGAACACCGCCCGCAGTATGACATTGAGGGTAATCCGCATCATCGGGTCGAGAGTCGGAAATTCCACTCCCACAGGCCAACCGGTGGCCTCACGAAGGGTCTCCTCTTCGATGATGCGCTCGTAGTTCTTGATGCTCTTGCCATGGAAAGGCGGTGTGAGCAGCTTGCGGCGGCTGCGGTGTTCGTCGCGGTCGAGCGCGAAGACGCAACCCGGGCCCATCATCCGGCTCAGGTTGGGCTTGATGTTGACCAGGTCGTCGGTGTTCGCCGTGAACACCTGCCGCACCAGCGCGGGATCGCCGACCAGCACGGTGTGTCCCCAGACGGGGAGGTTGACGGTGAAGGTGGGACCGTGGCGGCGCGTCAGCTCGCGCAGCAGCACGGGTCGCAACGCCGAGAAGCCCGCCCCGGCGATCACCTTTGGCAACCGCACCACCGGGGGCAGCGTCCGTGCGGCCGGCGCCATCTCAGCCGTTGCCTCGCTCACATCACCCTCCCGAGTTCCTGGTACCGCACAGTACCGCGCCGATGTCCTGTACGGTACCGGGTAGTACCGGCGTAAGCAAGAGCCCTCGGAAAGGACAGCGATGACGGTCGTCAACGTCGCCGCTCCTATCGATCCGGACGCGGCCGCGCATCCCTTTCGCCGGCGGCTGCTCGACGGTCTCGCGCAGTCGATCGCGCAGCGCGGGTACCGGGAGACGACGATCGCCGACATCGTCCGGCACGCCCGCACGTCAAAACGCACGTTCTACCAAGAGTTCAGCAGCAAGGAGGAGTGCTTCGTCGAGCTGTTGCGAACGTCTAACGAGGAGATGGTCAGCCACATCGTGGCTGCGGTCGACCCAGAAGCGTTCTGGCAGGAGCAGATTCGGCAGGCCATCGACGCCTACGTCGACGTGATCGAATCCCGGCCCGCGATCATGTTGAGCTGGATCCGCGAACTGCCGGCGCTCGGCGCGGTCGTGCGATCGGTCCAGCGGCAAGGGATCGAGCAGTTCATCGACATGATGGTCGGCATCAGCAGCAACCCCGGGTTCGGCCGCGACAACGTGCCGCCGGCTTCGCGTCAGATGGCATTGATCCTCGTGGGCGGGTTACGTGAACTCGCAGCGCTGACGGTCGAGGACGACAGGGATGTCCGCGAGATCGTCGACACCGCGGTGGCCGCGTCGATCGCTCTGGTCGTCGCAGGCGCTCAGTAGTCGGACGGGACGTTCGGCTTGCCGTAGCGACTGACGAATTTCTTTGCGTTGACCAGGAATTCGATGTTTTCGGCGACATCGCGCAACGGTTGAGCGCTTCGCAGCGACCGGCACAAAATCACCGCTCCCTCGATCGCGGCGAGCATCGTGGTCGCCAACGCTGTCGCCTCGGGATCATGGAAGCCGTCGACGAGAAAGGAGCGGGTGAGGGCTTGTCGCCAGCGGTCGAAAATCACCGCCGCATCGTTGGCCAGCCGCGGATCTTCTTCGCCGGTGCTGGTCGCCGCGGCAGCAACCGGGCATCCGGCCGCAAAATCGCTGTCACGCAGCACGTCCTCCCATAACTCGACGAACTCGTGCAGTAACGCCATCGGTCCCTGCGCCGCGGCGGCGTCGATTGCCGAGGTCATGGAGGTGCCGGCAAAGGCCAGTGCCTCGGCGAGTATCTGATTCCGGCCGCCTGGGAAGTGGTGGTAGACCGAACCGCGCGGGGCCTTACTACGGGAGAGCACTTCGTCGATCGTCACGCCTGCCGCTCCCCGCTCACGCAGCACTTCGGCCGCGCTGGCGAGCATCCGGCGTTTCGTTGCGCCGCGCTTGCCTCCCGGAACCGTCGCGGTCGCCGAACCGCGGGCCGTCATGCCGCGGGACGCTCCGTCGCCTGCCGGCCACGCAGCTGGGTCCACGGGGCGTTGCGATTTTGGCGCCACGTCTGGCAATTGCGATGCCACGACCGCTTGACCGCCCTGCGGCTGGGCGTAGAACGCGTCAGATGCAGTCCGGCGATGTTCAACTCGATGATCGTCATGGGCTCCACCTTTTCTTAGTACACCAATCAATATGCTCGTCGGCATAATCGGAGTCAAATCACCGTGACCAATCCGTGACATCTGGCTCCCAGAAGGCCTCCTGATCATCTGAACTATGCTCTACAGCATAATCCGAATATGTCCCCGAAGGAGGCTCCGTGGCCACCGTTTCCCTCGAACGCGACGGTCATGTGCTGCTGATCGGCCTGAACCGGCCCGAGAAGCGCAACGCGTTCAACACCGAAATGCTCGCCGAGCTGGCCCGGGCGTACGCGCTGCTCGAATCCGACGACGACCTTCGTGCCGGGGTGCTGTTCGCGCACGGGGAGCACTTCACCGCCGGGCTGGATCTGGTGGACGTGGCCCCGGCAATCGCGGCGGGTGCCGATCCGATGCCCGAAGACGGCCGCGATCCCTGGCGCTTGGACGCAAGCTGGTCCACCCCGCTAGTGGCTGCCGTGCATGGACGCTGCCTGACCCTCGGTATCGAACTGCTGCTCGCAGCCGACGTCCGTGTAGCGGCGGCTGACACCCGGTTCGCACAGATCGAGGTGCTGCGCGGCATTTATCCGTTCGGCGGTGCGACACTTCGGTTTCCGCGGGAGGTCGGCTGGGGCAATGCGATGCGCTGGATCCTGACCGGGGACGAATTCGACTCCGAAGAGGCGCATCGGATCGGCCTGGTACAGGAGATCGCCGTCGACGGGTCCGCCGCGTTAGCCCGGGCCCGCGAGATCGCCCACGCGATCGCCGACAGCGCGGCACCGCTCGGGGTTCGCGCGACACTGGCGTCGGCGCAGCGGGCGCGCGACGAGGGTGACGCCGCGGCGATCGCGCAGTTACGTCCGGATGTACAGCGGCTTTTCGGCTCCGCCGACGCTGCCGAGGGCGTGCAGTCGTTCGTCGAGCGGCGCCCGGCCAAGTTCACCGGACGGTGACGGTCACGGCGTGAGCACGACCTTGATCATGCCGTCCTGCTTCTTCTGGAACGTCTCGTAGGCACCTGGCGCGTCGTTCAGCGGGAGTCGATGGGTGGCAAATGATTCGACACCGAGCGGATCCTCGGACGTCAGCAACCCCATGATGTCCGGCACCCAGCGCTTGACATTGGCTTGGCCCATCCGCAGCTGAATCTGCTTGTCGAACAACGTCATCAGATTAATCGGATCAGCGGCCCCGCCGTAGACGCCGCTGAGCGAGATCGTGCCGCCCCGGCGCACCATGGCGATCGCGGAGTTCAACGCTGCCAGCCGGTCCACGCCGGCGTTCTTCATCACGACCCGGCCTACCGGCGACGGCAGGAACCCCGCCGCAGTCTGCGCGCCCGCGGCGATCGGCGACCCGTGCGCCTCCATCCCGACCGCGTCGATCACCGAGTCGGCACCACGTCCCTCGGTCGTGTCCTTCACCACCTCTTCGGCGACGTGCTCGTTGAGGTCGACGACCTCGGCGCCGAAGTCGCGGACGCGCTTCAGCCGTTCGGGGACCAGGTCGACACCGATCACCCGGCAGTTGCCGCGGTGCAGCGCGATCCGGCACGCCATCGACCCGATCGGCCCGAGGCCCAGCACGGCGAGCGTGCCGCCGTCGGGCACGTCGGCGTACTCGAGCGCCTGCCACGCCGTCGGCAAGACGTCGGAAAGATAGACGTAGCGTTCGTCGGGCCCGTCGGGCGGGACTTTGACATGCGTGTACTGGGCCTGCGGCACGCGCAGATACTCCGCCTGGCCTCCGGCCACCTCGCCGTACAGCTTGGAATATCCGAAAAGCGCGGCACCGGTGCCCTGGTCGCGGTTCTGCGTGGTCTCGCATTGGCTCTGCAGCCCCTGGTCGCACATGAAGCAGTGTCCGCAGGAGATGTTGAAGGGGATCACGACGCGGTCGCCGACCTTGAGGTCGCCGACGTCGCGGCCGACGTCTTCGACGATGCCCATCGCCTCGTGGCCGAGGATGTCGCCCGGTGACATGAAGGCGCCGAGCACCTCATACAAGTGCAGATCGGATCCGCAGATGTTCGTCGTCGTCACCCGGATGATCGCGTCGGTGGGCTCTTTGATGAGCGGATCCGGCACATTGTCGACAGAAACCTTCCGCTTGCCCTGCCATGTCACTGCGCGCATTGCTTGCGCATGCCCGCTTCACGCTGGATCAAACCCGTGCGGGAAGAGTGTCGACGGTCAGATGCGGGTATAGGTCTTCTTCGCGGAGGTGCGAATTGAACGCGACATCGAAGCTGACTTATCGGGTCTTGTCGTTGACGACGAGCGTCGTCGGTGGACTGCTGGCCGGCGCGGTGTTCAGTCAGATCTGGAAGCGGATAAGCGACTCGGATGAGGCGCCCGATCCGGCGGATCTGGAACAGTCAAGCCGGGAGGTGTTCGCTGCCGCCGCATTGCAGGGACTGGTGATGGGAATCGTCAGGGCTGTGGTGAACCGTGCGGGGGCGCGCGGCTATCACGCTGTCACGCACGAGAATCCGGCCTAGCGGGGCTGGACGCCGTATGACTGCGGACCCGGACGATCCGCGCAAGCCCGATTGCCCGACGGACCTGACAGTGTCCGGCGGCCCAGTGCTGACACCGCTCGGCATCGCGGGATACGTGGGGAAGGGACTCATGCTGGCAGGCGCCGGGATCCTGGTGATCGTTGCGACGTTCACCACCGATCCGGCGAAGTCCAGCGGAATCGACGGGGCGGTCAAGACGTTTGGTGCGCCTCCGTTCGGCAAGGTGCTGCTGATTGTGGCGGCGCTGGGATTTGCCGCCTACGGGTTGTATAGCTTTGCGCGTAGCCGAATGCCGGATGTGAACGTTCGAGGGGAAGGCTCATTATGACGCAGGCTTCACCGGATACACGTCCGCCCGAACAATGGCCCGGCAAGGCGTACCCCCTTGGCGCGAGCTACGACGGCTCCGGCACCAACTTCGCGATATTCAGCGAGGTGGCGGAGCGCGTCGAGTTGTGCCTTTTCGACGCGGACGGCGTCGAGACACGAGTGCCGTTGATCGAAGTGGACGGGTACATCTGGCATGGCTTCCTGCCGGAGGTCGAGCCCGGGCAGCGGTACGGCTACCGCGTCCACGGCCCATACGATCCCGACGCAGGACACCGGTGTAACCCGAACAAGCTGCTGGTCGACCCGTACTCGAAGGCCATAGACGGAAACTTCGAATGGAACCAGGCGCTTTTCGGTTACAACTTCGGTGACCCCGACAGTCGCAACGACGAGGACTCGGCGCCGCACATGCCGAAGTCGGTGGTGATCAACCCGTTCTTCGACTGGGGCGTCGACCGGCCGCCGAGCCGGGAGTACGCCGACACGGTCATCTACGAGGCCCACGTGAAGGGGCTCACCCAGACGCACCCCGACATCCCCGAACGGGTCCGCGGCACCTACGCGGCGATCACGCACCCGGTGATCATCGAACATCTGCAGGCCCTGGGCGTCACGGCGATCGAGCTGATGCCGGTGCATCACTTCGCCAACGACTCGACGCTCATCGACAAAGGGCTGTCAAATTACTGGGGTTACAACACAATCGGCTTCTTTGCGCCTGACTTCAAGTACAGCTCCGCCGGCACACCGGGCGGACAAGTGCAGGAGTTCAAGACGATGGTGCGCGCGCTGCACGAGGCGGGCATCGAGGTGCTGCTGGACGTGGTGTACAACCACACCGCCGAAGGCAACCACCTCGGCCCGACACTGTCGATGCGCGGCATCGACAACGCGGCCTACTACCAACTGGTCGACGATGACCAGCGCTACTACATGGACTACACCGGCACCGGCAACAGCCTCAACGTTCGCCATCCTCATTCGCTGCAGCTCATCATGGATTCGCTGCGGTATTGGGTGACGGAGATGCATGTGGACGGGTTCAGGTTCGACCTCGCTTCGACGTTGGCGCGGGAGTTCTATGACGTCGACCGGCTGGCAACGTTTTTCGAGTTGGTGCAGCAAGATCCGGTGGTGAGCCAGGTGAAGCTGATCGCAGAACCGTGGGACGTCGGGCCCGGCGGGTACCAGGTCGGCAACTTCCCACCGCAATGGACGGAGTGGAACGGCAAGTTCCGCGACACTGTGCGCGACTACTGGCGAGGCGAGCCTGCGACGCTCGACGAGTTTGCCTCCCGGCTGACGGGGTCGGCGGATCTGTACGAGCACACGAGCAGGCGACCGGTCGCGTCGATCAACTTCGTCACCGCCCATGATGGCTTCACGCTGCGAGACCTGGTGTCCTACAACGAGAAACACAACGAAGCCAACGGTGAGGACAACAACGACGGCGAGAGCCACAATCGGTCGTGGAACTGCGGAGCCGAGGGACCGACCGACGATCCGGCGATCAACGAGCTGCGGGCGCGACAACAGCGCAACTTCTTGGCGACGCTGCTGCTGTCCCAGGGTGTACCGATGATCAGCCATGGCGATGAACTGGGCCGCACCCAAGGCGGCAACAACAACGGCTTCTGCCAGGACAACGAGAACACTTGGATCAATTGGGCCGAAGCGGATTCGGCGTTGATCGAGTTCACGCAGAACGTCGCGGCGCTGCGTGCCACTCACCCAGTTTTCCGGCGGCGGCGGTTTTTCACCGGCCACCCGGTTCGCCGTCGCGGCGCCGAAGGTCAACCCGACATCTCGTGGTTCCGCCCGGACGGCTCGGAGATGAGTGACGACGACTGGGAAGCGGGCTTCGGCAGATCGATCGCGGTCTACTTCAACGGGCTGGGTATCCCCAGTCTCGACTCGCGCGGGCAGCGCGTCACCGACGACTCGTTCGTACTCTGCTTCAACGCACACGACGAGGCGCTCGACTTCACCCTGCCGCAAAGCGAATTCGGGCCGTCGTGGCTACCGGTGATCGCCACGGCGGTTTCTCCGGCCGCTGACGGTGAAGAGCCGAAGCCGATCGCCGCCGCGGGCACGGTCCATGTGGAAGCCCGCGCGATGGTCGTGCTGCAAGCCGCGCCGGAGTAACCGCTACTCGGGCTCTTCGTCGTCGTCGTCTTTGGGCAGCATTTTTTCGGGGTGCCAGTAGGTGTTGGTGCGGGGTTGTCCGCGGTCGAGTGTCGGGGGTGGGATCCATTCGGTTTGGCCGCGCTGGTTTTTGCGGGTGATCCAGCCGCCGTGTTTGACGAGGCGGTTGTGCGGGCCGCAGGCGAAGGTGAGGTTGTCGATGTTGGTCAGGCCG
>DATBFF010000003.1:0-13029 GCA_036558625.1 Mycobacterium sp.
CAGCACCCAGTTGGTGATGCTGCTCGCCAACTCCGCGTCGCGGGACTACGACCTCACCAGCTTGCGCGTCGTCTTCACCGGCGGCGAGCCCCTGCCGTACACGCCGGCGGCACGGTTCGAGGAGCTGACCGGAGCCACCATTCTGCAGTTCTACGGCTCCAACGAAACCGGCATCTTGAGCGCGACCACTCTCGCGGACCCGCTCGACCGACGCCTGCGCACCGCCGGCCGGATCGTGCCGGAAATGCAGGTGCGCCTTTTCGACGGGGATCGCGACGTCACCGAATCGGGTCGCGGGCAACCGGCTTGCCGGGGGCCGGCCACCAGCCTCGGCTACCTCGACGGCACCGACCACGACAAGTTGTTCACCCCTGACGGGTGGATGCGGATGGGCGACATCTGCGAACTCGACGCCGACGGCTATCTCACCTTGACGGGCCGCACGTCGGACTTCATCCTGCGCGGCGGGAAGAACATCAGCGCGGTGGCCGTGGAGGAAGCCGTGGCCACCCATCCCGCTGTCGCGGTGGCGGCGGCCGTGGCGATGCCCGACCCGCTGTTCGGCGAGCGGGTGTGCGTGTTCGTCGAACTTTGCAGCAGCGACAGCCTCGACTTGCCCGCACTCGTCGACCACCTCCGCGCGCTTGGCGTCTCGAAGGAGCTGATGCCCGAACGGCTCGAAATTCTCGACGAACTGCCGCGATCATCGGGCGGCAAGATCGCCAAAGGTCGACTTCGCGACGACATCGGGTCGAGACTCGAGGCATGAGCACAGAAGCGCGCCGCGGTGGCCTAGACGTGTGGGCGCCGTCGAAAGTACCGCCCATCGGACTCGACCTCACCGACGAACAGCTGCTGGCGGTGGCGTTCCGCCATCTCGCCGATGTGGGCTTCGCCGAGAACATGGCCGGACACATCACCTGGCAGCGCGACGGCCAGTGCGACATGCTCGTCAACCCGTGGGGACTGTGGTGGCAGGAGCTGACCGCATCCGACATCTGCGTGGTCGACGAGGACGCCCGGGTGATCGACGGGCGCTGGGACGTGACCCCCGCCATCCATATCCACACCGAACTGCACCGGCGACGGCCCGATGCCAGGGTGGTGATCCACAACCACCCCTACTACGTCAGCCTGATCGCCGCGCTGGGCACCCTTCCCGACCTGGTTCACCAGACGGGCTCGCTGTTCCTGGACGACATGCACCTCGTCGAGAACTACGACGGCGAGATCGATTCTCCTTGGCGCGCAAGTGAATTGGCTGAGCAGATTGGATCAGCCAACTTGGTGATCCTGGCGAACCACGGTGTCATCGCCACCGGCCGCAACCTCGCCGAAGCGGTCTATCGCGCGGTGTCGATCGAGCGCGTGTGCCGGCTGGCTTACGACGTCATCGTCACCGGCCGCACGCCGTCGAAGATGAACCGCGGCGACATGGCGGGCATGCAAGCGTCACTGATCGAGCGTGCGGCCGACGTGTATTGGGCCGGAGCGGTGCGCATGACGATCAAGGCCGACCGCAGCGTTCTCGCGTAGGAGGTTTCGCGCCATGAAGTCCATCGACGAACTCTCGGCGAACCTGAGCTTCACCACCGCCAAGACCGGCGCCGAGCGCACCGTCACATTCCTGCCCGAACCCGAGCGCGCCGAGCGCCGCTACACCGTCATCTCCGTCGACGATCACATCGTCGAGCCGCCCGACACCTTCGAAGGACGCGTTGCGCGCAAGTTCGCCGATCGCGTGCCGAGGGTGGTCGACACCGATGACGGCGGACAGACCTGGCTGTACGACGGTCAGGCGCTGCCGAACGTGGGTTTCAACGCGGTCGTCGGACGACCGGTGTCGGAATACGGGTTCGAGCCGACCCGTTTCGACGAAATGCGCCGCGGCGCATGGGATATCCACGAACGCGTCAAGGACATGGACCTCAACGGCGTGTACGCGTCGCTGAACTTTCCGTCGTTTCTGCCGGGTTTCGCCGGCCAACGGTTGCAGCAGGTGACCACCGACCGCGACCTCGCGATGGCGGCGGTGCGGGCCTGGAACGACTGGCACATCGAGGTGTGGGCCGGTGCGCACCCGGATCGGATCATCCCGTGTCAGTTGCCGTGGCTGCTCGATCCCGCCCTCGGCGCGAAGATGATCTATGAGAACGCCGAACGCGGATTCCATGCGGTGACGTTCAGTGAGAACCCCGCGATGCTGGGCTTGCCGACGATCCATTCCGGCTATTGGGATCCGCTTGTGGCCGCCTGCGCCGAGACCGGCACCGTGGTGAACCTGCACATCGGGTCGTCGGGCACGTCACCGTCGACCACCGACGACGCGCCGCCCGACGTGGCTGGAGTGCTGTTCTTCGCCTACGCGATCACGGCAGCGGTGGACTGGCTGTACTCCGGCGTGTGCAGCCGGTACCCGACGTTGAAGATCTGCCTGTCCGAGGGCGGGATCGGCTGGGTGGCGGGGCTTCTGGACCGTCTCGACCACATGCGCAGCTACCACGACATGTACGGAACATGGAAGGCGCTCGGAGAAAGCCTGACGCCGGCGGAGGTGTTCACGCGCAACTTCTGGTTCTGCGCCGTGGAAGACCAGTCGTCGTTCATCCAGCACGAGCGGATCGGCGCGGGCAACATCCTGCTCGAGGCCGATTACCCGCACTGCGACTCGACGTGGCCGCACACCCAACGAACGATTCACGAGCAGATCGGCGGGTTACCTGCGTCGGTGGTCCGAAAGGTCACATGGGAGAACGCGGCGAACCTCTATCAGCATCCGGTTCCGCCCTCGGTGCAGAACGATCCCGACGCATTCTGATCGTCAAAACAATAGGAAAACACCTGATTCGTCATGGCCGCGCGGCTAATACCGTGCAGACCACGGATGTCACCACATCGGAAGGATTCCCATGACGACCAACCTGCGGATTCTAGGAACGGCAGGACTGGCGATCGCGGCAGCCGCCGTGGCGTTCGCGCCGGACGCCGCCGCCACGCCGGCAAGCTTCTTCGACGAGCTTCACACCAACAATGTGTGGTTGCCGAACAAAACCCCCGACCAGGTGCTCGCCGCAGGCTATGCGACCTGCAGCGACCTCAAAGGCGGCGCGTCCGTGCTCGACGAAATGAGCGCGGTGGAGCAAAAGTACAACTTCAACCAAGGGACACTGTTCGTCAGCGCCTCGACCACCAACCTCTGCCCCGACTTCGCTGGCTAATCACGGCCCCTCGACGCGATTAGCCTGAGTATCGGCCCCCTCCTACTGCCGAGGAGGGGGCCGATCAGTTGTGCTACTAGGCGGCATCCGCGCGGGTGCTCTTGGCACCCAGCGCGTCCTTGAGCCGGCCGGCCCTGTTGCCGCCGTTGGCTGCGGCAGCAGCCTTCTTGGCGGCCTCAGCCTTCTTGGCGGCGGCAGCGTTCAGGTCGGTGCTCGCCACTGCTCGATTCCTATCGGTCGTCGCAACAAGGTCAGCACTGACGGCTGCGTTGGCACCGGCCGCCTTCGTCTCGACGACACGCGGATTGAGCGTGGCCCGGAAATCGTTGGCCGCCCGGCTGACTCCAGTCTTGAGCTGTTGAACCGCGTTCTGGCCGCCAGTCGCGAGGGTTTCGGGCACCTTCTGGATCGCCTCTTTGAGGGTCAGCTCGCTCTTCGGATCTGTTACCGCCCGAATCACGGTTGCGGTCGCGTCCGCGACCCCGCCGGTGAGCATCGTCGTGGCCTGCAGCCCGGATACGATGAGATCCGACGCCGCGACTCCGAAGGCGAGCGGTACCCGCACCACGAACTCGACTGCTCCGACTCGCCGCGCCGCGAGTGCGGGATCCAATGCCACGCCTGCACTTTGGGCCAGTTCGGCTCTCAGCTTCTCCCTTACGTCACCGCCACCGAGCAAGCCCAGCTCGCTTATCAGGGCGTCGCTGACGGCGTCGATAAGACCGGTCGAGCTGCGGCTGATTGCCCTGACAAAGCGCACACCGGAGTTGGCGACGCCCGCGGGTAGTCCGAGGACACCGGCGC
This sequence comes from Mycobacterium sp., assembly GCA_036558625.1. Lineage (GTDB taxonomy): Bacteria > Actinomycetota > Actinomycetes > Mycobacteriales > Mycobacteriaceae > Mycobacterium. The sequence continues at coordinate 4,023 of DATBFF010000003.1, forward strand.
GGTTGACACCGCGCGTAACGTCCGCCGGGATCGCGAGAACTGCATACATCGGTGCATCCGCGGCGGCGGCGACAGCGCCGCCGATCTCGACGAAAGCGTCAAACTGCGTTTGGAGCACTCTCTGCAGATAGTGCGGCTGGCGAAGGGCCGGCGCCGCGGCTACTTGGGTCGCTTCGCCCGCCGCCCCCGTAGCCGCGTCGGCGGGTACGGGTACCCCTCCGCCGCCGGACAACCCGATACTCAACGCCGACAGCACCGTGACGACTTGGTTGAAGAGTTGGGTGCAGAACCCGCTAATTAGCATTTACAACTCCTCTACGAGAGTTGGACTGGACGAGCTGAACATACGTCGCCGCCGTGAGAAAGTTGTCGAAATCAGCAAAATTATCGCGCGCGTAATAGAAGCCCCTTAGCGGCCAGTTAGCAAAGCGATGATGCTGGTGACAGCCCCATATGTGAAACTGCAACTATTACGACAGCAGCATACCGATCGTATCTAGCAAACTCAGATATAATACGATTAGTTTGATATCTCTCGTTAGTTAGCCTTCTGAAATAGCTGTAATTGACGCTCTCGTCAGTCTCGGCGATGAGGCTGTCGCGGAGCCTTCTTTGCTAGCCGATAGTTTTGGCAGCGATGCGGGCGGCCAGCGCGCAGCATCTTCGAGCTTTGGCGATGACCGCACTCGCGAAATCTCTTCTGTAACAATGCCTTTCACCTTCTGTCACGCGGCCGATGCGCGGTCGTGGACCTGTCATCAGCGCAGCCAAAGCGTTGCTCCACCGCAATCTTTTCAAGCTCGTGAACGAGCCGAGCATGATGTCAGTGGCGGCCAGCTGTTTGCCTTGCGCGCCAACCGTTCTGCTCTAGGCTGTGCGAGTGCTCAACACTCGTCCGTATCAGGTCGTCCAGTGGACGACAGGCAACGTCGGCAAATCTTCCCTGCAGGCCATTGCAACCAACCCCACCCTCGAACTGGTCGGCTGCTACGCCTGGTCGAAAGACAAGGTAGGCCGCGATGTCGGCGAGCTCGCCGGCATCGAACCCCTGGGGATCACCGCTACCAACGACGTCGACGCGCTGCTCGCGCTGGAGCCGGACGTCGTCGTCTACAACCCGATGTGGATCGACGTGGACGAGCTCGTGCACATCCTGTCCGCGGGCGTCAACGTTGTCTCCACGGCGTCGTTCATCACCGGCCACACTCAGGGCGCCGGTCGCGAGCGGCTGGAGGAGGCGTGCAGGCGGGGCGGCTCGACGATGTTCGGCTCCGGTGTCAGCCCTGGCTTCGCCGAGCTGCTGGCCATCGTTGCGGCCAACGGGTGCGCCCGGGTGGACAAGATCAGCATCGCCGAAGCATCCGACACCACGTTCTACGACTCGCCCGCGACCGAGATCCCGGTGGGCTTCGGGACGCGTATCGACGACCCCGGTCTGCAGCCGATGGCGGCGCAGGGCACCGCGGTGTTCGCCGAGGCGGTGCGGCTGGTCGCCGACGCGCTTGGCGTCGAGCTCGACGAGATCGTGTGTGAGGCTGAGTACGCACAGACGACGGAGGATGTCGACCTCGGCTCCTGGACCATCAAGGCCGGCTGCGTTGCCGGCGTTTTCGCCAGCTGGCAAGGCCGGGTCGGCGGAAAGACCGTCGTCGACCTCAACGTCCGGTGGCGTAAAGGCCAGTCGCTCGACCCCGACTGGAAGATCGAAGGCGATCCCTGGCGAATCACGATCGAGGGCCTGCCGACAGTGACGATGCAAGTCGGCTTTCTGCCACCGCCCGACTTCGTCGAGCAGGCCAAGACCATGGCTGACTTCATGGTGCTCGGCCACGTCATCACGGCGATGCCGGCAATCCACGCGATCCCGGCTGTCGTCGCCGCCTCGCCGGGCATCGCCACTTACACCGACCTACAGCTCACCCTGCCCCGCGGCGTGGTATCTACCTGAATGCGTTCTTCGGCATCAGGGACCGGTACCGCCGCCGGCGCCGCCTTTACCACCTGTACCGCCGGTGGTTCCCGAGCCCGCGCTGCCGCCACCGCTGGGACCGCCCGCGACGCCGCCGCCACTGGTGCCCCCTACGCCGCCGGCGCCACCCTTGCCGGGAACGCCGGCCGCGCCTTTAGAACCACCAAGCCCGGGGATGTACCCGGACCCAGCGGCCCCGCCTGAGCCGCCCGTGCCCGCGTTGCCACCCTTACCGCCGTCGCCGCCGGCGCCGCCCACGCCGGGGTCACCGGTAGCCGCACCACCGGCGCCGATGCCGGCAGTGCCGCCGCTACCGCCGTTACCGCCCGAAGCACCGTTGCCGCCCCGGCCGCCGGCCCCACCATTGCCGCCGAATCCGCCCTGCCCGGCGAAAATACCGCCCTTACCGCCCTTACCGCCGTTGCCTCCATTGGTGCCGCTCGTACCGTCGGCGCCCGTGCCGCCCGTGCCGCCCGTGCCGCCGTCCCCGGCAGTACCGGTAGCGCCAGTGGCGTTGCCACCGCTACCGCCATTGCCTCCGCTGGCTCCGCTGCCCCCCGTGCCGCCGTCGCCGCCGGTACCGCCGTCAACGGTCGTCGGACTGTTTGCGGAGCCGGCGTTTCCGCCGTCGCCGCCGGGAGCACCATTGCCGCCCTTGCCGCCGCCGCCGCCGTCACCGCCGGTCGCAGTGCCGCCTGTACTCGTCGTGTCAGAGCCATTGCCGCCGCGGCCGCCGGCCTGACCGGCCAGCGCGGCATCGTCGCCGTTAGCCCCGCTGGGTCCGGTGACGTCGCCGGCACCGCTCGACGGCCCCTGGTTGGGAGCCGACGTGGCGCGGCTGCCATCCCATGTTCCGTTGCTGCCGTCGACGCCGTTGTAGCCCGCACCGCCGTCGCCGCCGTCGCCGCCGTTGCCGAAAATGAACGAGCCGTTGCCGCCGTTGCCGCCATTACCGCCGGGGTGGGTGGAATCGCCCGCAGCGCCTTTGCCGCCGTTGCCGCCGGCGAAGGTGTCACCCGCGAAGAAGCCGACGTTGCCGCCGTTACCACCCTTACCGCTGTTGAAAGTGAACACACCGGTGCCGCCGTTGCCGCCGTTGCCGCCGTACAGCCCGCCGTCACCGCCGTTGCCGCCGTTGACACCGTTGCCGCCGTTGCCCCACAGACGGCCGCCGTCTTGGCCGTCCGGGTGGGCGGCGGTGCCGTCGGCGCCGTTGCAGATCAACCCACACGATTTCCGTACGACGGCAGCGGCGGACACCTTGGGCGTGGACGTAGGTGCCGAGATGGCCGCTCCGACCAGTTTGTTGTCAGGCACCCACCACGGGTTGGCCGGCGCCAGGGGGGCCAGCATCGAGTCGAATGACGCCAGCTGCACGGCAGGTGCCGGCGCACCCGGAGGAGCGGCGATCAGCACCCCGACGCCAACTGCCGCCGCACCGCCCATTCCGGTCCCGATGATTCGCCGATACGACGTCCGCTGTGCTGGCTTGTTCTTGCGGTGCTTGGCCACGGTGGGAACCCCCGGTAGAGCGCGTTGTTGGGCAGACCCGCTTGAAACTACAGTTTTGCTGGCGCCCGCGCGCCCTTACGCCGGAATTGCCGGGCGGCGTTACTCGTCGGAGTCGCAGTCGGAGTCCGAATCCGCGTCCAGGACGCTGACGGCGATGCCGTAGGGCAGGAACCGGACTTGCCGCTGCGGATCGGTGTTGTGCTTGTTTGCCCGCAGCGCGTCGAGCTCGGTGGCATACACCTCTTCGACGTGCGCACCGCCGTCGTCGAGCACTGTGTAGATCGCCCACACCCCGTCGCCGGTGTCGCCGGTCGTCTCAGGTTCCCTCCGAGGACGTGTGCCGCGCGCGAACTCGTCGAACAGCACGGACCACCCTGCCCGCTCGCCGGGCGTGCTGACGAACCGGTTGATCCGTTCGAACGCGTCGCGCAGACCCTCGCCGGCGTCGCGAACCACCCGATCGAATTCGTCGGGGTCGAACCCGAACGGTCCGCTGCTTGCCATGTCGATCCTCCTGGCGTGGGGTTGCGTGTGCTCTCCAGTGTGCGCTCAGTTGTTCGTCATCCGCCACGCCGGTGTGCTGCAATGCTGAGATGACCGACGCCGCCGCCGACAAAGAAGCCATCGCACGCGTCAAGTACCGCTACCTGCGGGCACTGGACACCAAGGACTGGGACACGTTCGCCGACACGCTCACCGAAGATGTCACCGGCGACTACGGCGACCGCCTGCATTTCACCAACCGCACCGAGCTGGTCGACTACATGCGCTCGTCGATCGGGCCGGCGGTGATCACCGAGCACCGCGTCACCCACCCCGAGATCACCGTGGCCGGCGACGACGCGCACGGCATGTGGTACCTACAGGACCGGGTGATCGCCGCGGAGTTCAACTTCATGCTGATCGGCGCCGCGTTCTATCGCGACACCTACCGGCGGACGGCCGACGGGTGGAAGATCAGCGCGACGGGTTACGACCGCACCTACGAGGCCACGATGTCGCTGGAGGGCCTGAACTTCAAGCTGAAACCGGGTGCGGCCCTTCATATTTGAGGCTATTGCGCGATCGCGATCAACGCGCCTGGCCGCAGCCACCGGATGATCTGCACCAGCTTGCCGTCGTCCAGCGACACGCATCCAGCTGTCGGCCCGCCGTCAGTGGCATGCATGAAAAACCCGGATCCGTTTCCGGGCGTGCGGGCTTTGGTATTCACGCCCATCACCACAGAGTGGACGTATTGCGGGATGTCGAGGTTCTCACTGTCGGAGGTGTCGAAGTGGCACTGCTGCTTGTTGCAGTGCTGATGGGTGTTGTACGTCGGGCTGCTCGGGTCGCCGTCCCACCAGTCGTCAGGGCCGACCTGCACATAGGACAGCCCACCTCCTGGTGACGGCGCGGTGCCGAACACGTAGTCCAGCGTGAAGATCCCCATCGGCGTCGCCGGGTAGCCGTCCTTGGATTGCGGCGCCATGCCCGCCGAGCCGACGTGCGCGGGGATACCGACTCCGATCGACTGCCATCCCGCCGAGGTGCGCTGCCAGACGTCCATTTTGGCGTTGGAGCCGCCCTCTCCGACAACCGAAATGACCTGAGTGGCATTGCCGACGGCCCGTGCGAACCACGGCGCGTTCTCCGCAGAGCCCGCCGGCGCGGCGACCATCGCGATGACGGACACGGCGACGATTGCCAGAAGACGGCGCACGCCTCATGGTCAGGGGGCGGTGTACCGGAGGTCAAGTAAAGGTTCAGACACGAATTGGTTCCGCCAGCTAAGTGCGCTCGCCGAAAAATGCCGTGTCACGAGGTAACCTCGGCGGCGGACGGGATCACAAGTTCGAGCAGGCGGAGGCCAGATGAGCTCACCGGATAGCTTCGACAAAGTCGAGTATCGCGTCGGCAATCTGGCTCCCGTGCTACGGAAGCCGCTGGACTCCCCGTATGAGATCTCCAATCAACTGTTCGCGGCGTTGCGCCATGTCCTTCACGACGTCGGTGGCCAACCCGATCTTCCTCAGCCCTACTCGGAGAAAGTCGAAGAAGAGTGGGAGTTGAACACCTACGTCACCTGCGAATGCCTCGGATGGCGGGGCGCGTGGAACTCAGAGGAACGACGACGGGCCGAAAACGACTTGGGCGCAACGCTGTACTTCGGGCTGCCCTACTACGCGCGCTGGGCGACTGTGGCCGCCAAGGTGCTGATCAACAAGGGACTGATCACTCCTGACGAGTTGTCGGCGAAGCTCGACGAGGTCCGTGCGCGGCTGGAGAAGTCGGCATGAAGCGACAATTCCAGATCGGCGACCGCGTGACGGTCCGCGATGCCACGTCCATGTTCCACACCCGCACACAGGCTTTCACGCGCGGCAGGACCGGCACCGTGGTGGAGTTCCGGCCGAACTGGGTGATTCCCGAAGACGAAGCGTGGGGCCGCGACACTCCTGAGCGGGGCGGGCGCGAGGAGCCGTTCTACGTCGTGCGGTTCATGCAGAAGGACTTGTGGCCCAACTACACCGGGTTCGACATCGATACGTTGGAAACCGAAGTGGCGCAGCGCTGGCTCGAACCGGCTTCCGGGGCGAGCGAAGCGACGGGCAAACGGGGGGAGAATCCACAGTGACCCAGACCCACGACCACGACCACGATGAACACGCGCCAATCCAATCCTCCTCGCAGGTCAGCGAATTCGAGGTTCTGGAGATGGCGGTCCGCGAACTGGCCATCGAGAAGGGTCTGTTCTCCGAAGACGACCATCGGCGCTTCTCCGAATGGGCGGAATCAATTGGGCCGTCGGGAGGTTCGAGGCTGGTGGCCAAGGCGTGGGTAGACCCCGACTTCAAAGAGCGCTTGCTCGCCGACGGCACCGAAGCCTGCAAGGAAGTCGGCATCGACTGGCTCGACCCGACCGGTACCGGCACGCCGAGTGACTACACCTACTTCTACGTGCTGGAGAACACGCCGACGGTGCACAATGTCATCGTCTGCACACTGTGCTCCTGTTATCCGCGCCCGGTGCTGGGCATGTCGCCGGACTGGTACCGCACGCCCCATTACCGCCGCCGCCTGGTGCGCTGGCCTCGTGAGGTGCTCGCCGAGTTCGGGTTGCACTTCGGGCCGGACGTCGAAGTGCGCGTGCATGATTCGAATCAGAAGTCACGGTTCATGGTCATGCCGAGGCGCCCGGAGGGCACCGACGGGTGGAGCGAGGAGCAGCTCGCCGCCATCGTCACCCGCGACACGATGATCGGCGTCGCGCTCCCGACGGCCGACTGGACGGCCACCGCACCGCCGTCGCAGGCCTGAACCGATGGGCCCGTACCGCGTGCTGCTCGACACGCTCGACCCCGACGCTCGCCGGGTGGACATCGACGTCGACCGGACGCCCGACCCGTGGGAATCGCGAATGCAGGCCACCTGCGAATGCCTTTCGTGGCGTGGGACTTTGGACAATCTGGAGCGGCGGCACGCCGAAGACGCGCTCGGCGAGACCGTCTATCACGACTTCCCGGTGCACGCGCGCTCCGTCGTCGTCACCACGCACACGTTGCTGGACCGCGGAGTCATCACCGAAGAGGAACTGCGTGCCCGGATCGACACGGTGCGCGCTCGCCTCGCCGAGTGAGGTTTGGTCGGCCGTACCCCGGGTTACGTTGAGCTGATGAAACTGCGGTCGGCGCGTAGGCAGCGGGGGCTGCGACAGATCACGGCGGGCCTCGGCACGCTCGACGAGGCCGTTTTCGAAGCGGTCGCGAACTCAGACAGCCAACTGCTCGACGCCACCATGCCGGCACTGACCCGGGCCGCAGACCATTCCAAGCTGTGGATCGCCATCGCCGCGGGCCTGTATGCGTCGGGCCGGCCGTCGGCGAAGCGCGGCGCCGTGCGCGGTCTGCTGAGCCTGGCAGTCACGAGCCTAATCACCAACCAGGTGGCCAAACGCTTCAGGCGCAGACCCCGCCCGAGTTATCTGCTGGTGCCCCTTGCCCGGCAAGCCCGTCGGCACCCGACGTCGAACTCTCTCCCGTCGGGTCACTCGGCCAGCGCGGCTGCGTTCGCCGTCGGCGTCGGCCTGGAAAACGCACCCCTCGGCCTCGGGCTCGCGCTGCTCGCCGGTCTCGTCGGCCTGTCCCGCGTCGCGACCGGCGCTCATTACCCAGGCGACGTGTTCATCGGGTTCGGCATCGGCGCCACCGTCGCGGTGCTCGGTGCACGGGTTGTGCCGCCGGTCGTGGCGCGTAACCTGCCCGCGACGGACCCGCTGCAGGTCGAGGCGCCACTGCGGCCCGACGGCGCCGGTGTGGTGATGGTGGTCAATCCCGCGTCCGGCGACGGCGCCGGCGCCCAGATGGCCGAGCAGCTCCGCGAGCACTTGCCGGCCGCCGAGATCGTCGAACTGGGACCGGACGACGACTTGAAGAATGCGTTGCGCGACGCGGCCGAGCGTGCCGAGGTGCTCGCGATCGCCGGCGGCGACGGGTCCGTGTCATGCGCCGCCGGCATCGCCGTCGACAACAATCTTCCGCTGGCCGTCTTCCCGGGCGGTACCTTCAACCACTTCGCCAAGGACATCGGCTGCGACACCGCGGCCAAGACCATCCAGGCCATCAAGGACGGCTCCGCGTTCAGAGTTGACCTGGTCTGCTTCAACGACGACAACATCGTCATCAACACCGCCAGCATCGGCGCGTACCCCGATTTCGTGCAGACCCGCGAACGCCTGGAACACAAAATCAGCAAGCCGTTGGCAAGCGTGTACGCGATGCTGCACACCCTGCGCCGCGATGAGCCGGTGCGAATCGCCTACGACAACAAGACAATTCAAACATCTTTGTTGTTCATCGGTAACTCGACATATCTGCCGTCGGGCTTCGCGCCCTCGCGCCGCACGCACCTCGACGACGGCCTGATTGACGTGCGGATCCTCGAGACGGCCAAGCGGTTCAGCACTCTGCGCATCCTCACGTCGCTGATGTTGGGCCGCCTGGAGCGCAGCCCGTTGTATCACGAGCGCCAGGTGCCCGAGTTCAGTTTCAGGTCTCTGGACGGCCCGACGACAATCGCCACCGACGGCGAGGTCGGCTCGGAGCACGAGACTGCGACATTCAGCGTTCGCTACCGCGCGCTCGCGGTGTTTCGTCTGCCGCCCGGCCGATAGGCTCGGCGTCGGGGGCCGCCGCCGCGGCCAGCGGCAGCGGCCGGATCACCAGCAGACAGAACAGGAACCACACGTAGCCCAGCGCCCATCCGGCCACGACGTCGGAAGGATGGTGCACGTTCAGCACCACCCGGCCAACGCCCACAGCGACCACCACGACGACGCCGACCACGATCGACAGCGCGCGGCCCCGCGGACCGAATAGTCCGGCCGAGATCGCAAGCAGCGCAAGCACTGCCGCCATCACGGCCAACGCGTGGCCGGAAGGGAACGCGCTTCCATCTGCCGCAGCCAACGCCCCAGGCGGTCGCGGCCGGTCGGCGAGAGACTTCGCGGCGACGGTGACGACGCCGCTGAACCCAACCGTGAACACC
>DATBFF010000004.1:0-39546 GCA_036558625.1 Mycobacterium sp.
GCCGAACACACCGAACATCCGCGAGGACGAGTCCGACCGGGTGTACATCACCATCGGGGCCAAGAACGACGCGATCGTCGACCACATCACCGAGATCCACCAGACCCGTCAGCCGGTGTTGATCGGAACCCGCGACGTCGCGGAATCCGAAGAGCTGCATGAGCGTTTGGTCCGCGTCGGCGTCCCGGCAGTCGTGCTCAACGCGAAGAACGACGCCGAGGAAGCAGCGATCATCGCGGAGGCCGGCAAGCTCGGTGCGGTCACTGTGTCGACCCAGATGGCCGGGCGCGGCACCGACATTCGGCTCGGCGGCTCCGACGAAGCCGACCACAATGAGGTCGCCGAGTTGGGTGGGCTGCACGTCATCGGCACAGGCCGGCACCACACCGAGCGACTGGACAACCAGCTGCGGGGCCGCGCCGGGCGCCAGGGTGATCCGGGATCGTCGGTGTTCTTCTCGAGCTGGGAGGACGACGTCGTCATCAGCAATCTCGACCCGGGCAAATTGCCGCTCGACACCGACGAGAACGCGCGCATCGTCAGCCCCAAGGCGGCGGGCCTGTTGAGCCATGCTCAGCGGGTCGCCGAGGGCAAGCTGCTCGATGTGCACGCCAACACGTGGCGGTACAACCAGTTGATAGCCCAACAGCGCGCGATCATCGTCGAGCGCCGCGACACCTTGCTGCGAACACCGACCGCGCGTGTGGAGCTCGAGGAACGCTCACCGGACCGCTACGAAGAGTTGGCCAAGGAGCTGTCCGAGGACGACTTGGAGCGGATCTGCCGGATGATCATGCTGTATCACCTCGACCGCGGGTGGGCCGACCACCTCGCGTTCCTGGCCGACATCCGGGAGAGTATCCACTTGCGCGCGCTGGGCCGGCAGAACCCGCTCGACGAGTTCCACCGGATGGCCGTGGACGCGTTCGCGTCGCTGGCGGCGGACGCGATCGAAGCCGCCCAGCAGACCTTCGAGACCGCCAACGTCCTCGAGGAAGAACCTGGCCTCGACCTGTCCAAGCTGGCGCGGCCGACGTCGACGTGGACCTACATGGTGCACGACAACCCGCTCGCCGACGACACCCTGTCGGCGCTGAGTCTGCCAGGGATTTTCCGCTAAGGTTCGGCGCATGTCGGAGGCCCCGCAGGCCCGGGTGCTCACGGTGCCCAACGTGCTCAGCATCGTGCGGCTTGCGCTGGTACCGGTGTTTTTGTGGCTGCTGCTCGTCGAGCACGCCGACGCCTGGGCAATCGCGATCCTGATGTTCTCCGGAGCCTCGGACTGGGCCGACGGGAAGATCGCGCGGATGATGAACCAGTCGTCGCGCCTGGGTGAGCTGCTGGACCCTACCGTCGACCGGGTCTACATGGTGACCGTCCCAATTGCGTTGGCGCTGAGGCATTTTGTGCCGTGGTGGTTCGTCATCGTGCTGATCGGTCGTGACGCGCTGCTGGCGTTGACGCTGCCCGCGCTGCGCAGCCGGGGGCTGACCGGGCTACCCGTCACCTACATCGGCAAGGGTGCGACATTCGGGTTGATGTCGGGGTTCCCCCTGATCCTGCTCGGCCAGTTCGACGCGCTGTGGAGCCGCGTGGTGCTCGCGATCGGCTGGGGCTTCGCGATCTGGGGGCTCGCCCTGTACCTGTGGAGTTTTGTGCTGTATGTGGTGCAGTTCGTGATGGTGCTGCGCCAGATGCCCAAGGTTCCCGTTCCCCCGAGGCAGCGCGCAGCAACGGGGGATAAACAATGACTGACCGTGCGCTGGGCGGCTACGACCCGCACGCCGGGCTGGCCGCGCACCAGGCGGGGCAACCGCAGTTCAATCCGGTCCCATCGCTGCTGCGGTCGTTGCTCTCCGAGCATCTCGACCCCGGCTACGCCGCGGCGGCCGCCGATTCTCGCCCCAGGCGGCGCACAGCCACATGGGCGTGGCAGGCCCTCGCAGCCCTGCTGATCGCTGTGGTTTTCGCGGCGGCGGTCGCGCAAGCGCGGGCGACGGCACCTGGCGTCAAGGAAACGCAGAAAGCCCTGGTAACGAGCGTGCGGGCGTTAGAGGCGGGTGCCGACGGGCTGGCGACGCGGCGCGGCTCGCTGATCGCGGAGGTCGACGACCTGCGGCGCGCGCAGCTCAGCGGGGACGCGCGGGGCCGGCAGTTACTGAACCAGCTCGACCAGCTGGGCCTGACCGGAGCCGTCACCAAGGTGACGGGTCCGGGCATCACCGTGACCCTGACCGATCCCGGGGTGTCGCCCGACCTGACCGACGTGTCCAAGAGCCGCATCCCGGGGAGCCAGCAGGCGGTGCTGGACCGCGATCTGCAGCTGGTGGTGAACTCGCTGTGGGCGGGCGGCGCCGAGGCTCTCGCGGTGTCAGGTGTGCGGATCGGGCTCAACGTGACCATCCGGCAGGCGGGCGGTTCGATTCTGGTGGACAACCAGCCGGTCGGCAGCCCGTACGTGATCACGGCCATCGGCCCGCCGCATGCGATGGCCGACACGTTCGAGATCAGCGCCGGCTATCAACGGATCCGGCTGCTGCAAGCCTCCTATGGGGTGAGGGCCACCGTCACCACCAGCGATGCACTCACCGTCCCGGCGGGCAGTGTGCGAGAAGTCAAGTACGCCAAGCAGATTGGAGGCTAGTCAGCAGTGATCGGGATAGCGGCCCTCATCGTGGGCATCGTGCTGGGCCTGTGGTTTCATCCCAGCGTGCCCGAGGTGGTGCAGCCGTATCTGCCTATCGCCGTCGTCGCGGCCCTCGACGCGGTGTTCGGCGGTTTGCGTGCGTATCTGGACCGGATCTTCGACCCCAAGGTCTTCGTGATCTCGTTCGTCTTCAATGTCCTGGTCGCGGCCTTGATCGTCTACCTCGGCGACCAGCTCGGTGTCGGCACCCAGTTGTCCACCGCCATCATCGTGGTGCTCGGTATCCGCATCTTCGGCAACGCGGCAGCATTGCGGCGCAAGCTGTTTGGGGCGTAGGTATGGGCGAAATGAACGAGTACGACGCAGTTCCCGAGCACCATGGCCGCCACGAGATGTCGGCGAAGTCGCGCTGGGTGCTGCGGCGGCCCACCGTGTTCGGCGTACTCGGTGTGGTGCTCTGTGTAATTCTCGGCGTGGCCATCGCCACGCAGGTGCGGCGCACCGAATCCGGCGATGCGCTGGACACCGCCCGCCCGGCCGATCTGGTGGTGCTGCTGGACTCGCTGCAGCAGCGGGAAGCCACGCTCAACAAGGAAATCTCGGACCTGCAGCGCACGCTCGCGGCATTGAAGACATCCGGAACCAACGACCAGGCCGCGGTGGCCGACGCCCAGACCCGCCTGACGGCACTGTCGATTTTGGCCGGCACGGTCGCCGCGACCGGTCCGGGCGTGACCCTGACGATCAACGATCCCGGCGGCGGCATCTCGCCGGAAATCATGATCGACGTCATCAACGAGTTGCGGGCGGCGGGCGCGGAAACGATTGAGGTCCGAGCCGGCGACGTGGCGGTGAGAGTCGGAGTGGACACCTGGGTGATCGGTAGCCCCGGCGCGCTGTCGATAGACGGCCGAATCCTGAAGCCGCCGTATTCGGTTGTGGCCATTGGGGATCCGCCGACGCTCGCCGCAGCGGTCAACATCCCCGGAGGAGCCGTGGACAGCGTCGAACGCGTCGGGGGAACGATGGCGGTGGTCCAGTCGGATCGCGTCGATGTCTCCGCCTTGCGGCAACCGAAAGCCCGCCAATACGCTCAGCCCGTCAAATAACTAGAGCGCCGCAAGGAGTCCCGTGAGCGAAATCCCGTCCGACCTGCACTACACCACCGAGCACGAGTGGGTGCGCCGCACGGGCTCGGCGACCGTGCGGGTCGGGATCACCGACTTCGCGCAGTCCTCGTTGGGTGACGTGGTGTTCGTCCAGCTGCCCGAGGTGGGCGCCGACGTGACCGCTGGGCAGCCGTTCGGTGAGGTGGAGTCGACGAAATCGGTGTCCGACCTCAATGCTCCGGTGTCTGCGAAAGTTGTTGCCGTCAACGGTGATTTGGAGACAAACCCGCAGCTGGTCAATTCGGAGCCGTACGGAAGCGGATGGCTGGTGGAGCTCACGGCCGATGCCGGCGCGCTGGACGAAGGTGTCGCAGCGCTGCTGGATGCCGACGGTTACCGCAACACGGTCACCGAGTGATGAAATTGCTAGGGTTGCGCGACGGACTTTGCCTCGCGCCGCAGGGTACGGTCAGAGGCAGCGGGCGCAGGTCAAAAACCGAAGGAGTAGCGGGTGACCGACAAGGACCAAAATTCTGGTGCCGACCAGGCGTCTGACGAAGTCACCGTGGAAACAACCTCCGTTTTTCGCGCGGACTTCCTCAACGAACTGGACGCACCGGCGCAGGCAGGCACCGATACCGCGGTGTCGGGCGTCGAGGGCCTGCCCCAGGGGTCGGCCCTGCTCGTCGTCAAACGCGGACCCAACGCGGGTTCGCGATTCCTGCTCGACCAGGCCGTCACGTCGGCGGGCCGGCATCCCGACAGTGACATCTTCCTCGACGACGTGACCGTCAGCCGTCGTCACGCAGAGTTCCGGCTGGAAAGCGGTGACTTCCAAGTGGTCGACGTCGGCAGCCTCAACGGGACGTACGTCAACCGAGAGCCGGTGGACTCCGCGGTGCTGGCGAACGGCGACGAGGTACAGATCGGCAAGTTCCGGCTGGTGTTTCTGACCGGACCGAAGGGTGACGACGGCGAGAGCGCATAGGGCGATGAGCCGCTCGCGCAGCGATGAGCCTCTTGGGCGAAGAGCCTCAGAAGAAGGGCAGACAGCACAGTGACGGCCCCCGGTACACCAGCATTGGTCGGCATGTCGATTGGTGCGGTGCTGGAGGCGCTGCGGCCCGAGTTCCCGGACGTCACGATCTCCAAGATCCGATTCCTCGAGGCCGAGGGGTTGGTGACGCCGCAACGCAGTCCGTCGGGGTACCGCAGGTTCACTGCGTACGACTGCGCGCGACTGCGTTACGTCCTGACTGCACAACGTGATCACTACCTGCCGCTGAAGGTGATTAAGGCCCGCTTGGACGAACACCCCGACGGTGAACTGCCTCAACTTGCCGGGTTCGCTTTCGCCGCACCACGATTGATGACGGTGGACGGACAGGCGTCAACGTCTGACGGTGTCCGCGCAACGCATGTCCGACTGAGCCGCGAAGACCTACTCGAGCGCGCCGGCATCGACGACGCCTTGTTGTCGGCGCTGACCAGGGCCGGCGTCGTCATCGCCGGCCGGGCCGGTCTGTTCGACGAAGACGACGTGGTGATCCTGCAGTGCGCGAAAGCGCTGGCAGAGTTCGGTGTCGAGCCGCGCCATCTGCGGGCGTTCCGGTCTGCCGCCGACCGGCAGTCCGACCTCATCGCGCAGATCGCAGGACCCGTGGGCAAGGGCGGCAAGACCGGTGCCCGGGACCGTGCGGACGACCTCGCTCGCGAGGTAGCCGCGCTCGCGATCACGTTGCACACAGCGCTGGTCAAGTCGGCGGTGCGCGACGTACTCGACCGCTGAGGATTAGACTGCGGACATGGGTGAGGTTCGCGTCGTCGGAATACGAGTTGAGCAGCCCCAGAACCAGCCGGTGTTGCTGCTGCGGGAGACCAACGGCGATCGCTACCTGCCCATCTGGATCGGCCAATCCGAGGCCGCCGCGATTGCGCTCGAGCAGCAGGGCGTCGAGCCGGCCCGGCCATTGACCCACGACTTGATCCGAGATGTCATTGCCGCACTTGGGCATTCACTCAAAGAGGTGCGGATCGTCGACCTGCAGGAAGGCACGTTCTACGCCGACCTGATCTTCGATCGCAACATCACGGTCTCGGCGCGGCCGTCGGATTCGGTCGCCATCGCCTTGCGCGTGGGTGTGCCGATCTACGTCGAGGAGGCCGTGCTCGCCGAGGCGGGCCTGCTCATTCCCGACGAGAACGACGACGAGGCCGCAGGAGCGGTGCGTGAGGAGGAGGTCGAGAAGTTCAAGGAATTTCTCGACAGTGTTTCACCGGATGATTTCAAGGCCACCTGACATTACGGATGCGTCAAGGCCGCCGACACGCGGGCGTCGGTCACATTGACCGGTGCTTGCAACAGCCATAATTTTGATCACGACGGCAGGCACAGCAGCCCGCCCGACAGCGTATGCTCGAGCAACTCGAGCGGTTACGCGCACGATGGCCGGTCGGCAGTACATGCGACAGGCGGGAGGTAGCACAGTGGACGATGATCCGCATCAGGAGCAACTGGACCTGAACGGAAGCGACACTGCCGAAACGCCGAGCGAACCGGTGCAGCCGGGGCTTTTCCCCGACGACTCGATTCCCGACGAGTTGGTGGGCTACCGCGGGCCGAGCGCCTGCCAGATCGCCGGGATCACGTACCGCCAGCTGGATTACTGGGCGCGCACGGCGCTGGTCGTGCCGTCGATCCGCAGCGCCGCGGGCTCCGGTTCGCAGCGCCTGTATTCGTTCAAGGACATCCTCGTTCTCAAAATCGTCAAGCGGCTGCTGGATACCGGAATCTCGTTGCAGAACATCCGCGTCGCTGTCGATCATCTGCGGCAGCGCGGCGTACAGGATCTGGCCAACATCACGCTTTTTTCCGACGGCACCACGGTGTACGAATGCACGTCGGCCGAGGAGGTCGTCGACCTCCTGCAAGGCGGGCAGGGCGTGTTCGGGATCGCAGTCAGCGGCGCCATGCGGGAGCTGACCGGCGCAATCGCAGACTTCCCCGGAGAGCGGGCCGACGGCGGCGAGTCGATCGCCACACCCGAGGACGAGCTGGCTACTCGGCGCAAGAACCGCGACCGCAAGATCGGCTGAGCCGGCCAACCGCCCGCGAAACTCCGGTTTCGCACGTCGGCACCCGCATTTTCCGTACGAATCTCCGGTTTCGCGGTGGGCGGGTAAACTGGCCGCGCATCGCCCGGTAGCGGGAGAGTTTCGTGGCCGCCAGTCACGAGCGCCGAAGGAGCAACACCTCTCCGCCAACCTCTCAGGCACCCGGACCGCGCTGGGACACGATGCCTCTGGAAAGCGGTGAGTTGGGCTCACCCGCCGATGGGGAAAGGCGTAGGCCGAATCTCTCAGGCGCCAAGACAGAGGGGGAGGACCGCCCGTCCTCTATGCCTGTCAGGAGCCGACATGTCCGACCGATCGACGTTCGCCGAGCGACACATCGGCCCAGACGCCGACGACATCGCAACGATGCTCGACGTCATCGGTGTCTCCTCGCTCGACGAGCTGGCCGCAAAGGCCGTCCCGAACAAGATCTTCGACGGCCTCGACGCAGACACAGCTCCCGGCCTCGACTGCCTGCCACCCGCGGCCAGCGAGAACGAGGCGCTCGTGGAGCTGCGTCGCCTCGCTGAGGCGAACACCGTCGCAATCTCGATGATCGGTCAGGGCTATTTCGATACGCTGACCCCAGCGGTGTTGCGGCGCAATATTATTGAGGACCCCGCCTGGTACACCGCGTACACGCCGTATCAACCGGAGATCAGTCAGGGCAGACTCGAAGCGCTGCTCAATTTCCAGACCATGGTCACCGATCTGACCGGACTGGAAATCGCCAACGCATCGATGCTCGACGAGGGCACCGCCGCCGCGGAAGCGATGACGTTGATGCACCGCGCCGCCCGCGGCTCATCGAACCGGCTCGTCGTCGATGAGGACCTGTACCGGCAGACCGCTGCGATCCTTGCGACCCGTGGCGAACCGCTCGGCATTGAGATCGTCACCGCGGACCTGCGCGACGGTTTGCCTGACGGCGAATTCTTCGGCGTGCTCGCGCAGCTTCCTGGTGCCAGCGGCGCGGTGACCGACTGGTCGTCATTGGTGGCGTCGGCGCACCAGCGCGGCGCGCTGGTTGCCATCGGCGCCGACCTGCTGGCGTGCACGTTGGTCACTCCGCCGGGCGAGTTCGGCGCGGACGTCGCCTTCGGCAGTGCGCAACGCTTCGGCGTGCCAATGGGTTTCGGCGGGCCCCATGCCGGATACCTCGCCGTGCGCAGTGCCCACGCCCGCCAGTTGCCCGGCCGACTCGTGGGGGTGTCGCTGGACGCCGACGGGGGGCCGGCGTACCGGCTGTCGCTGCAGACACGCGAACAGCACATCCGCCGGGACAAGGCGACCAGCAACATCTGCACCGCGCAGGTGTTGCTGGCGGTGCTTGCCGCGATGTACGCCAGCTACCACGGCGCCGAGGGGCTGACCGCGATCGCGCGCCGCGTGCACCGCCACGCCCGCGCGCTGGCTGCCGGGCTCGCCGCAACCGGTGTGGAAGTGGCGCACCGCGCATTCTTCGACACCGTGCTGGTTCGTGTCCCAGGCCGTGCCGGCGACATCCGCGACGCCGCGAAGTCACGCGGCATCAACGTATGGCTGGTCGACGAGGACCATGTTTCGGTGTCCTGCGACGAGGTCACAACCGAGGCGGACATCAGCCATGTGCTCGACGCGTTCGGTGCCCATCCAGCCGACGACGAATTCTTCGTTCCCGAGATTGCCACGCGCACAAGCGAATTCCTTACCCATCCGGCATTCATCCGGTATCGCACCGAAACCGAGATGATGCGTTACCTGCGCATGCTGGCCGACAAGGACATCGCGCTGGACCGCAGCATGATCCCGCTCGGCTCCTGCACGATGAAGCTGAACGCCGCCGCGGAAATGGAGCCCATCACGTGGCCCGAGTTCGCGCGTCAGCACCCGTTCGCCCCGGCGGCGGACACCACCGGCCTGCGGAAGCTGATCGCCGACCTGCAGACCTGGCTCGCCGAGATGACCGGCTATGACGCGGTGTCGCTGCAACCCAACGCCGGATCGCAGGGCGAGTACGCCGGGCTGCTCGCCATCCAGGCCTACCACGCCGACCGCGGTGAGCCGCACCGCAACGTGTGCTTGATCCCGTCCAGCGCGCACGGCACCAACGCCGCTTCGGCCGCGCTCGCCGGTATGCGCGTCGTGATGGTTGCCTGTCGCCGCAACGGCGACGTCGACCTCGACGACTTGCGGGCAAAGACCACAGAGCATGCGAAGCACCTTGCGGCACTGATGATCACGTACCCGTCGACACACGGCGTCTACGAACACGACATAGCCGACATCTGCGCGGCCGTACACGACGCGGGCGGTCAGGTATACGTCGACGGCGCCAATCTCAACGCGCTGGTCGGTCTCGCCCGTCCGGGCACCTTCGGCGGCGACGTCAGTCATCTGAATCTGCACAAGACGTTCTGCATTCCACACGGCGGCGGGGGACCGGGCGTCGGACCGGTCGCGGTGCGCGACCATCTGCGGCCGTACCTGCCGGGACATCCGCTGGCCGACGAGCTGACCGACAACCCGCCGGTGTCGTCGGCCCCGTACGGTTCGGCCTCGATACTGCCGATCACCTGGGCATACATCCGGATGATGGGTGCCTCTGGGTTGCGCGCGGCGTCGCTGGCCGCGATCGCGTCGGCCAACTACATCGCGCGCCGCCTCGACGAGTACTACCCGGTGCTGTACACCGGGGAGAACGGCATGGTCGCCCACGAGTGCATCTTGGATTTGCGCGGAATCACCAAGACTACGGGCGTGACCGTCGACGATGTCGCAAAGCGCTTGGCAGACTTCGGTTTCCACGCCCCCACGATGAGCTTTCCGGTGGCAGGCACGCTGATGGTCGAGCCGACGGAGAGTGAAAGCCTGGCCGAGGTCGATGCCTTCTGCGAGGCGATGATCGCGATCCGCGGCGAGATCGACCGGGTCGCGTCCGGAGAATGGCCTGTCGACGACAACCCGCTGCGCGGCGCCCCGCACACGGCGTCGTGCCTGCTGGCGGACAAGTGGGAGCACCCGTACACCCGTGAACAGGCCGCCTACCCCCTCGGCCGCGGGTTCCGGCCGAAGGTGTGGCCGCCGGTGCGCCGGATCGACGGCGCGTACGGCGACCGCAACCTGGTCTGCTCGTGCCCACCTGTGGAGGCGTTCGCCTAGTTTCCGATAGCTCGCGGAAACTCCCTCTGCGCAAGCCGTCAAGCCCTACCCTTGGCCCATGGTCGCGGCAGCACCGGCTGCATGCAAGTCGTGTGGCGCGGCGCCGTATGAGGGTGCCCGGTTCTGTACTGCGTGCGGTGCGCCGCTGGTGGCATCGGTTGACGCTGCGGAGTACAAGCAGGTAACGGTGTTGTTCGCCGACGTGGTGCGGTCGATGGACATCGCCGCGGCGCTGGACCTCGAGCGGTTGCGCGAAATGATGACCGAACTCGTGGAGCGCTCGGCGGCGGTGGTGCGGCGCTACGGCGGCGGGACGGTGGAGTACACCGGCGACGGGGTGATGGCTGTCTTCGGCGCGCCAGTTGCGTTGGAGGACCATGCTTTTCGAGCCTGCCTGGCCGCGCTCGCCATCCAGCAGGAGGCGCGGCGGTTAGCGGACGAGGTGCAACGCCGCGACGGTGTGACATTGCGGCTGCGGGTCGGACTGAATTCGGGTCGGGTGATCGCCGGTGACATTGGTTCCGGGGGCTTGGGTTACACGGCGATGGGTGAGCAAGTCGGGTTTGCCCAGCGGATGGAGTCGGTGGCACCCCCGGGCGGCGTCATGCTGTCATCGTCGACAGCGCGGCTGGTCGAGCACGCCGTCGTGCTCGGTGAACCGGAGTGGGTGAGTATCAAGGGCGCCGACGAGCCTTTGCCCGCACACCGGCTGCTCGAGATCGGGCCGCGGAATGGACTGGCCAGGCGCGCCGAGGCAAGCCTGGTCGCTCGCCGCTGGGAGATGGCGGCGCTCGATGCCGTAATGGACCGCGCGGTCGGTGGGCACGGAGGCATCGTGAACGTGGTGGGCCCGCCAGGCATCGGCAAGAGTCGAGTGGCACGGGAGGCCGCGGCTGCGGCGGCCGGTCGCGGCGTCGACGTGTTTTGGGCCTTTTGCGAGTCGCACGCTCGTGACGTCCCGTTCCTTGCAGTCACGCGCCTGCTGCAGGCAGGCATGGGCGTGGCCGACCTCGACGGGGAGGCCGCCCGCGCGAAGGTGCGTCAGCAGATTCCGGACGCCGACCCGCAGGATCTGTTGCTGCTTGACGATCTGCTCGGCATCGCCGACCCCAATGTTGGGCTGCCCCAGGTCGACCCGGATGCGCGGCGGCGGCGGTTGACCGCGCTGATCAACAGCGCATCGCTGGCGCGCACCGAACCGGCGCTTTTCATCGTCGAGGATGCGCACTGGATCGATGCGGCGAGCGAGTCGATGCTGGCCGACTTCCTCGCCGTCATTCCGCGGATCGCGGCGATGGTGCTGGTCACCTCCCGCCCCGAGTATGAGGGAGCGCTGACACGGGTACACGCTGCGCAGACGATAGCGCTTGCGCCACTGGGTGATTCGGATACAGCAGCGCTGCTGGACGAGCTGCTGGGTTCAGACCCGTCGGTTGCCGAGCTGGCGGCGATCATCGCCGAGCGGGCCGGCGGGAACCCGTTCTTCGCCGAGGAGATGGTGCGCGAGTTGGCGCAACGGGGAGTGCTGGCCGGCGAGCGCGGTGGTTACGTCTGCCGGGCCGACGTGTCGGAGGTGAGCGTTCCGGCCACCGTCCAGGCAGCCATCGAGGCGCGCATCGACCGGCTGACCACCGCGGCCAAGCGGACTCTGACCGCAGCGTCGGTGATCGGAGCCCGCTTCGGGGTGGAGCTGCTCGCCGCGCTGAGGGTCGATCCGGTGTTGGACGAGCTGCTGATTGCCGAGCTGATCGACCAGGTGCGGTTCACCCCCACCGCCGAGTACGCCTTCCGCCACCCGCTGATCGCCGCGGTGGCCTACGAATCGCAGCTGAAATCCGACCGCGCCGAGTGGCACCGGCGCCTGGCCACCGCGATCCAAGAGCACGCAGCGGGTTCTGTGGAGGAAGACGCGGCGCTGATCGCCGAACATCTGGAGTCTGCCGGCGACCTGCTCGCCGCGTATGGCTGGCAGATGCGCGCCGGCGGGTGGTCAGCCAACCGTGATGTCGATGCGGCCCGGGTCAGTTGGGAAAGGGCACGCCGGATCGCCGATGCACTACCTGCCGACGACCCCGGCTACCTGCAGATGCGCATAGCACCCCGGACCATGCTGTGTGCCACCGACTTTCAAGCCCGAGCATTCCGGGAAAGTCGGGGACGCTTCGCGGAACTGCGGGAGTTGTGTAGCACTGCCGGGGACAAAATCTCGCTGGCGATCGGCATGACCGGGTTGGCAACTGAGCTGCTATTCGCCGGGCGTCCGCATGAGGGATCGCGGCTGGCATCCGAACAGATGGCGCTGCTCGAGTCGATCGGCGAACCTAGCTTGACAATAGGGTTGGCATTCGTACCGTTAACCACTTGGTTTGATACGGGCGACATGGGCGAGGTCTTGCGGTGGTCGCAGAACGTCGTCGACCTTGCCGGGGGCGATCCCGCCAAGGGCTCCGGCTTCGGGATCGGATCACCGCTGGCGATCGCGCTGGCATTTCGCAGCGTCGCTCGGTGGTGGCTGGGCCGCCCCGGCTGGCGCCAAGACCTCCACGACGCCGTCGCGATGGCCAGACATACCGATCTGGCCACCCTCGCGCTCGTTTTCGCCTGGACCTACGGTGTCGGCATCGTCTACGGAGTGGTTCGGGCCGATGACTCCGCGCTCAGCGCGATTGAGAAGGCGGTGCAGACCGCGCAAAGAGCCAGCAGCGATACCGCACTGGTGTTCGCCGAGTACACGCTCGGTGTCGCGCTGCTTTATCGAGACGCCGCGGCCGACCGTCACCGCGGGGTAGAGCTGATGACGCAGACCTGCGACTTATTGCGTGAGCGCATTCCGTCGCTGGTTCCGGCCACCGAGGTGTTGGCCGAGACCGAGAAGGCCAGACTCGGTGACCGCGACGCTGCCATAGCGAGGATGCGTGAAGCCGTGGCCGAACTACGCCAGGCAGGACGGCCTGGGTATGGCGTTTACGCCACCAGCATTCTGGTCCAGACGTTGCTGGAGCGCGGAACCGAGAGTGACCTGGCCGAAGCTCAAGACTCGCTCGACTGGTTGGCGACCCAGGCGGCAGAAGAAGAGTCTGCGATTCTGGAGATCACTTTGCTGCGCTGGCGCACGCTGCTGGCCCGAGCCCGCGGCGACGATGCTGCGTACCGGGACTTGATAAGTCGCTATTGGAAAAAGTCGGAATCCCTTGGCTTCGAAGGACATATCGCCTGGGCCGAGGCGATGCTGGTCGCTACTTAGAACCGTCAGAGTTGCCGCCTGATGACTTGCTGCTCTGCGAGTTAATCGCTGACTTCAATGCTCGCGAGGAAGCAGCGCCGGCGGGAGCGGTGTCACTGCGCGCCCGCGGCCGGGACGCAAAGGCAGAATCGCCGGGGCGGGGCAAACCGTGTGGCCGCTGGCCGACATCCGCTGGCGATCGGCCTTCAGTCGGGCGAAACTTCGCCGTTGCTGTCAACAACGTCTGGCCGACTGTGGTGCCCAGGTTCGTCGACAGTCGTACATCGGCTTCGGACGATGCCGCCGGCGGCGAATCCTGAGGCGTCTGGACAGCTGTTTCAGGCGACGCTGCCTTCCGGCCCCTGAGAGTCGTTGCAGCCGATGGCTTCCGAACGCCCTGGGCGGGCGTTCCGGACGACAGCGGCTCACCCGAAGGTGTGCCTGTCGTCGCCTGGGGTGCAACGGGACTGCTTGCCGTGCTATTGGTTGCCAGCGTGGGGACTGCAGCCCTGTTCGCCTGAGTACTTGCGGGAGGATCCGGATGGAACACCGGCAGCAGCGGAAGACCAAAAGCATCGAGGACGCGATTGATTGTCTTTACGATCGGGTCATAGATCAATGAAACGATTTCGACGGCCACACCGAGGGCGGGCCCCACGACAAAGACTAGAACGCCCCCGACGAATGGCTTTAAAAAATCCGGTGTCCACTGAAACAACGTATTTACCAACAATGGAATCCAATCGAGATTGATTTGCGGGGCCTGTTGTTGGCTCAGTAGCACAAGGGCGTTCACCGCTTGACCAGGTGTACCGCTCGGTTGCAGCGCCGGCCCCGGCGAGAGCGAAGTCGTCGCAGCCGCTGTCGTGATGTCTGGGCCGCCGCCTGCCATCAACGTATCCAGGAGCGCGGCCGAAGTTAGCTTCGGCGCCAGTGCGAAGCCCGTGAGTTCCACTGGATGAACGCCGGTCCTCACACCGTCAGTTCTCATACTGTCGACGTGCTGCGGCGCCGCCACGAGGCTCAATGCGAGGATGCCCATGCTGGCGACGGTGACGGCAGGGGTACAGCGATGGCGAATTGTGCTTGAAGTAACCATCGTCGTTCCTTCCACGAGACCCTAGGAGGGAATCGTCGCGCCCACCCGGTACGGCGAACGCAGTAGTGCGCTACTGCAATATCGCTAGGTCTCGAACCGGTACCACTTAGCTGCCTGGCACCGTGGCAGCAGGCCGGCGCGTTCTTCACGGCTGGCTGCGGGTCCTGAGCACCGCCCGGCGGCCCCACAACTTGCGGAAATTCGCCCTGCGTAGCCCGGTAAGCCATACCCTTACCGGATCAGCGAGTCAGCCCGAACCGCGGGATCGGCGGAGGATGCGGTGGCGGCAGCACCGGCGCCGTGCAGCTCGTGTGGCACGGTCCCACACGGGGGCGCCCGTTTCTGCGCTGCATGCGGAGCGGCGCTAATGAGATCGACCGACCCCGCGGAGTACAAGCAGGTGACGGTGTTGTTCGCTGATGTGGTCCGCTCCATGGACCTCGCCGCCACCCTGGATGTGGAACGGTTACGCGATGTCATGACCGGTCTCGTAGAGCAGTCGGCAGGGGTCGTTCAGCGGTACGGCGGCGGGACCGTGGAGTACACCGGCGATGGCATCATGGCGGTGTTTGGCGCCCCAGTGGCCTTGGAGGATCACGCTTTTCGCGCCTGTCTCGCGGCCTTGGCGGTTCAAGAGGAAGCGAACCGGCTCGCCGCAGAAGTCGAAGAACGCGACGGCGTAGGCTTACAACTCCGAGTAGGGCTGAATTCAGGCCGGGTGATCGCCGGTGAGTTCGGTTCGGGGACAATGGGATACACCGCAACCGGCGAGCCTGTCGGTTTTGCACAGCGGATGGAATCGGTGGCGCCCCCAGGTGGGGTGATGCTGTCGGAGTCGACCGCGCGACTGGTCGAGCACCTCACCGTGCAGGCGGACCCCCAGTGGGTGCGCATCAAAGGGGCGGACCAGCCCGTGCGCGCATGCCGGCTACTGGGGATCAGGCCACGCCATGGGCTGGTCGGTCCCACCGAAGTGAATCTGGTCGGTCGGCGTTGGGAGATGGCGGCCCTCGACGCCATCGGGGAACGTGCGATTGGTGGCCGCGGTGGTGTGGTGACTGTGGTGGGACCGCCGGGCATCGGCAAGAGCCGGGTATCCCGTGAGGCGGCGGCGGTCGCGGCCCGTCGCGGCGTCGAGGTGTTTTGGGCCTTCTGCGAGTCCCATGCCAGCGACGTCCCGTTCCATACGGTGAGGCGGCTGCTGCGCGCGGTGAATGGGATCGATGATCTTGACGCGCCTGCCGCCCGGGCCCGGGTGCGCGAACGCATGGCCGAGGCAGACCCTCAGGATCTGCTGTTGCTGGATGATCTGCTGGGCATCGCCGACCCCGGTGTGCCGCTGCCCCAGATCGACCCGGATGCGCGGCGGCGCCGGTTGAGCGCACTGATCAACACCGCGTCGCTGGCGCGTACCGAACCGGCGCTGTTGATCATCGAAGATGCGCACTGGATCGATGCGGTCAGCGAGTCGATGATCGCCGACTTGCTCACTGTCATTCCGCAAACCCTGTCGATGGTGCTGGTGACCGCCCGTCCCGAGTACGAGGGAGCACTGTCGCGGGTGCACGGCGCCCAGACGATAGCCCTTGCCCCACTGAGCGATTCGGACACTGCGGCGCTACTCGGTGAGTTGCTTGGTTCGGATCCCTCTGTCGGCGACCTGGCGGCGATCATCGCCAAGCGGGCGGTAGGGAATCCGTTTTTCGCCGAGGAGATGGTGCGCGAGATGGCGCAGCGCGAGGTGCTGACCGGCGAGCGCGGCGGCTACATCTGTCGCGCGAATGTCGCCGAGCTCAGCGTGCCGGCCACTGTGCAAGCGGCCATCGAGGCGCGCATCGACCGAGTGAGCACCCCGGCGAAACGGACATTGAACGCGGCGTCGGTGATCGGCGCCCGCTTCGGGGCGGAGCTACTCGCAGCGCTGGGGGTCGATCCGGTGTTGGACGAGCTGCTCAGCGCGGAACTAATTGATCAGGTGCGGTTCACCGCAAGCGCCGAGTACACCTTCCGCCACCCGCTGATCTGCGCGGTGGCCTACGAATCGCAACTGAAATCCGATCGCGCCGAATGGCATCGGCGCCTAGCTGTCGCGATCCAGGAGCGTGCGACGGCCTCGGTGGAGGAAAGCGCAGCCATCATTGCCGAACATTTAGAGGCCGCCGGTGAACTGCATGCCGCCTACGGCTGGCACATGCGCGCCGCCACGTGGTCAGCCAACCGCGATACCAGTGCCGCACGACTCAGCTGGGAACGGGCACGGCGCATCGCCGACGCGCTTTCCGGCGATCCCAACCAACTGTCGATGCGTATCGCCCCCCGCACCATGCTGTGCGCCACCGACTGGCAGGGCCGAGAAATCCAGGAAAGTCGGGGCCGCTTCGCGGAGCTGCGGGAGTTGTGCAGCGCTGCCGGCGACAAAGTCTCGCTTGCCATCGGCATGACCGGGCTGGCCACCGAGCTCGTCAATGCTGGGCGTTCGCGCGAGGGCGCACAGCTGGCGTCCGAACAGATGGCGCTGCTGGAGTCGATCGCGGACCCCGCCTTGACCACGGGATTGGCGATGGTCGCATTCATCAACTGGGCGGACGCCGGCGAATTCGGGGAGGTCTTGCGCTGGTCGCAAACCGTCGTCGACCTGGCCGAGGGCGATCCCACCAAAGGCGCCGGCTTCGGCATCGGATCACCGCTGGCGGCCGCGTTGGCATGCCGCGGCGTTGCCCGGTGGTGGCTGGGTCGTCCCGGATGGCGTCAAGACCACCACGACGCCGTAGAAATGGCTCAAAAGTCCGACCCGACGACCCTCGCCGCTGTCGTCATCTGGAGCTACGGTCTGGGGATCGGCTATGGGATCCTTCGGGCAGACGACTCCGCGGTGCGCACGATCGAGCAGGCCGTGCACGCCGCCGAACGGGCCGGCAACGATTACGCGCTGAGCTTGGCCGGGCATGCGTTGGCCGTCGCGTTGCTGAGTCGCGACACCGCGGCCGACCACGACCGCGGGCTGGAACTGATGGTGCAGGCCCGCACGCGAGAGCATGCTCCCTACCTGGCCCCGGCGGCCCAGTTATGGGCGGCCCGAGAAACAGCCAAGCGCGGCGCCCTCGATGCTTCCATTGCGACGATGCGCGAAGTCGTCGACGAGCTTTACCAGGCAGGACGGCTGGGGTTTGGTGTCGGGGGGACGGGCATTCTGGTGCAAACGCTGCTGGCCCGTGGCACCGAAAGCGACCTTGCCGAAGCCGAGCGCGAAATAGAACGCTTGGCGAACTTGCGGCCCGATCAACAGTCGGCGGTCAGCGAAATCACGCTGCTGGGGCTGCGCGCGTTGCTATCACTGGTCCGCGGCGACGCGATCGCCTACCGAGACTTAGTGGGGCGCTACCGCGCAATGGTGCATTCGCTTGGCTTCGAAGGACACATCGCCTGGGCCGAAATGATGTAGGAAGCCTCACCAGAGCAAGCATGTAGCGGTGTCGTCGAACATGCCCACCCAATTCGGCGATTTGCCGCGGACATGTGCCTCGGCGGCTGAGAGCAGAAACCGTCGGATGCCTCCGTCATTACGTCGAAGCGTGCCGACCACGGCGTGGTCGGCATCATAATCCTCGAGCGAGTCCTCAACGCCCGCAGTCAGAACCGGATGCGGACTGGATTCAATGAACGTGCGGTAACCGTGTTCGTGCAACCATCGGACGGCCTGTTCAAACAAGACCGGTTGCCGCAAATTGGCGAACCAATACTCACAGTCGAGGCACGACGTGTCCAACTCGGCACCGGTGACGGCGGAGATGAATACGATATCGCCGGTTCGCGGCTGCAGCCCGGCCAGTGACTCGCGCAGTGTCTCGCGCAACGCCTCCACGTGGACAGAATGCGAGGCGTAGTCGACGGGAATTCGCGTAGCCGGCACGTCATCTTGCTCACATTCGGCCAAGAGCTCGTCCAACGCCGCAACATCCCCGGTGACAACGGTTGAGTACGGACCGTTATGCGCGGCAACAGCAATGGATTGACCCCACGGTTCGATCAACGCGCAAACCTGCTGAAGCGGTCGCGGGATCGACACCATGCCACCAGTTCCCGCGATCGCGTTGATCGCCTTGCTGCACAGCGCGACGACCTTCGCTGCGTCACGCAACGAGAGAGCACCTGCGACGTAGGCGGCGGCGATTTCGCCCTCCGAGTGGCCGAGGACGGCGTCGGGGCGAATTCCCAACGCTCGCCATTGCGCGGCCAGCGACACCATCACCGCAAACAGCACAGGCTGCACCACATCGACCCGGTCGAGGGTCGAAGGGCCGCCGACGCCGCCGCGCACAACGTCGAGCAATGACCAGTCGACAAAATCGGTTAACGCGGCATCACAGCGCCGCATCTGATCAGCGAACGCCGGTGCGGTGTCCAACAGTTCAACCGCCATGCCAGTCCACTGCGATCCCTCGCCAGGGAAGACGAAGACCGTTCCTTCTGGAGAACCAACCTTGCCGGGTATCACATTGGGGCCCGGCAGGTGGTCGAACGACGTCTGGTCCGTCGCAAGCGTTCGCGTGAAGCGATCATCGTCATCAGGCTCCATGGCCGGCGAATTCTGCTGTGCACATCGTCGTTTCTCCGTCTCTGCCCAAGCGGAAAGATGCCACGACGCCCCAATCATTCCGCCACTGAAATCGTCGCTTGTCGGCGGTGCGCTAAGCGCAGTGGTGCGCTACTGCAATATCGGCGGGTCTCGAGCCGGTACTACTTAGCTGCCCTGGGCCGCGGCAGCAGGCCGGCGAGTTCCTCGCGCGTGGCGGTGCCGGTCTTGCCCATCGCCCGGTAGATGTGGCTTTCCACCGTACGGACCGAAAGTGTCAGCCGTTCAGCAATTGTCTGGTTGGACAATCCCTCGCCGATCAGCATCACGATCTCGCGCTCCCGATCGGTCAGCGGCAACGGCTCGGCCGCTTGACGCAGCGCAGGGGTGGTGGCACCGCATTGCTCGGCAAGGGCAGCTGCGCGTGTCGAGCAACCCAAAGCTGACCCGCGCCGATCGTGGTGGCGATACGCGAGGGCGGCGTGCGCTGACGCGTCGATGGCGGCAACGAGTTCGCCCATGCGCTCGAATTCCTCTGACACCGAAGTTAGGTCAACGGCATCACCGTTCTGCAATGCTGTGGCGAACCGAGCAGCCAAGCCAGCGCGGGGTCCCTCGACGATCGATTCGAGCTCGGCCAGCCGGGGCGCACAGGTGCGATCACCCAACTGGGTGGCGTTTTGCAGACATAACACTTCCGCCGCGAATCGCCCTTTGGCCCGGGCCCTTTCGGCTGCCGACAACGAGATGGCGATCGCCTCACTGACCGCGCCCTGGCCGGCGGACACCCACGCCTGGGCCAGACTTCGCTCGTAGTCCAGCGACCGAAAAGTACGCTGAACGTTGTCGAGTGCGGCAAGTGCGGCAGCGCCCTCGTCAGTCAATCCACGCAATGCAAGCGCAGTCGCATAGGGGATGCGATACCGATACCCCCAGCCGAGGGCAAGACCCGTGGCGGACAAACCGGCTGTCGCGTGTTCCAGCAGTGCACATGCGGTGTCGAGCCGACCGGCGCCCAGAGCTGCACGGCCCGCGATCGCCCCGCCGAGTAACTGCGCGGCCCCCGGGAGATCGGCTGCTTGCTGCCGTACCCGCTCCGCGACATCGAACCCATCGTTGATCCGGCCGGAGAGCAGCAGTGCGCTGATATGCCCGTCGGCAATGTTGAATCTCATATGCGGAGCGTCGAAAGATCTTGTTGCAGCGCTGTATCCCGCCTCAGCGGCAACCACCGCTTCCGTTGTGTGCCCGGCATCCGCGTAGATCGTGGTGCGTGCCCACGCGATCTCGGCGCCGACAACGGCCGGTAGGTCGTCTGACGCCAGGTCTTTCGATGCCCGGATCGCCGCATCCGGCTGGTCCATCGCGAACGAGTAAACCGTGAGAAAGGCGTCGATATAGCTGCGAGCCTGTGGCGAGCGTGTGGGCGGCGCCTGGTCGATGACTTCTTTTGCGCGCACGGGATCTCCGAGTGCCCAGAGCAAGTTGCTGGCCTTCAGAAAAGCCAGTCGGGCGCGTTCGCGATCCGTCAAGTCGCCGGCACGAATCTCTGCGAGCACGGCGTCTGCTTCCTCACCCCGACCGAGCCACGAAAGCGCGTGCGCGCGAACAAAGCTCGGTTCCGGGCCGGCTCCCGCACGTATTGCTGCTTCCGCAAGTCGATCGGCCAGCGGCAGATCAGCCAACCAGACTGCGCCGTGGGCTGCCCGAACGAGCAGGTCGGCGTCGAGTGGGAGGTCGGATTCCAGAGATAACGTCGCGCGGCGTACCACGACCCGGATTTCGTCGCAGTCATCTGCTGCGGCGAGTTCAGTGGCGACCAGCCCGCGCAGTCGTCGTAGCCGGGTGACCGGTCCGCGATGGCGGCGCACCTCTGCGTAGAGGGGATGGGCCACCCGCACCTCCACGCTGCCACCAGTAGGCGCAAACTCGATCAGGCCACGGGCGTCGGCTTCCTCGACCGCGGCCGCGTCGGTGATCCGCGTCAGGGCCGCCAATTCAATCGGCTCGCCGACGGTCAGCGCATCGAGCACATCGCCGACTGGTGTTGGCAGAGCACCGATCCGGGACTCGACCAGGTCGACAAGCCCGGGCGGCATGACTGGATCACCGATCCACCGCCAATAGCCGTCCTGCTGCACGATTCTGGCGCCCGCAACTTCTTGCTCGACGATGTTACGCAGATACAAAGCATTGCCGCGGCTCAGCTTCCAGAGCCGCTGAGCGGCAGCAGGATCCACCGATCCATCCAGAGCCGCCGACAGCAGCGCAGTGGTTTGGTCCAGCGACAGCGGCGGCACGTCGACGCGGTCGAATCGGCCGAGCTTCCAGATTTCTTGTACCGCGGGGGGAACCGGTTCGTCGTCGCGAATTACGAAGATCACTCTCGCCGCCGCCCGCTGCACGATCTGGTGCACAACGAAAATGGACAGATCATCGAGTAAATGCACGTCGTCGACAACCACCACCACGGTGGCGCCAGCAGATGCGGCAGTCACCGACTCGATCACCGCTCTAAGCAAGCCAACGGTGTCGGTGGCATCCAACTGCGTCCACGCAGTGAAAGCACCCAACGGGATTGCTCGCGCAGAGGATGTGCCGACCACCCAGCGGACTTCGCATCCATGTGACGCGGCGGCCGTTATTGCCTCGCGGGCGATCCGGCTTTTCCCCACGCCCTGCGCGCCCCCGATGACGATCCCGCAGACATCAGGAGCCAAGATGGCGGCCTCGACCGTTCGCATTTCCTTCGAACGGCCGATGAGCGGCCATGACAACTGCACGTCAGAAGCCTACGAGTGCTGACAGCGCTGCGGAGCGTTGTCAGCCGAATCGCTCGACGATCGCCTGCGTAATCCGATCGGGCGCGTCTTCCTGGATGAAGTGGCTCGCGTCGGGCAGCTCGACAAGCACGTGATCGGAAAAGGTCGACCGCATGCGCGGGATGGTCGGACCGGGCCGAAACGCCATGTCCTTCATGCCCCACACCAACAGCGCGGGCTTGGCTCCCAGCATTGCCGGCACGTCGGAGGCCAGCCGCTCGAGCAAGGGCCGAGCCGCCAGGATCTCCTTGGGCATTCGCGCCACGCCTCTGCGCGCCTCCGGCGTTGGTTGGACGCGGCGGTAATGGTCCATCACAACTGGGCTCGGTTTCTGCGCGGTGCCCGCCGGAATCAGCCGCTCGACGAAGAAGTTTCGCCGCAGGATCGCGTACTGCATCGGTGTACTGCCCATGACCCTGCTGAAGGTTTTCGTGATCAGATCGTCCGCCGGCCAGAACCAGGTGTTACCGAGGATCACCCCACGGACTCGGTCGGCCCGCTCGGTGGCGACGGCCATGCTGATCGGTCCTCCCCAGTCCTGGCCCATGCTCAGGTACCCGTCAACGCTCAGGTGGTCCACCAGTTCGCCCACCGCGCGGGCATGCTCGTCGATCGTGTAGCCGAACCCAGGTGGGCGCTCCGAGAGCCCGAAACCCAGATAGTCCATCGCGATGCACCGGAACCGGTCGCGCAGCGCGGCGATGATGTCGCGGTACAGGAAGCTCCAGGTCGGGTTGCCGTGAAAGAAAAGGATCGGGGGCCCAGCGCCCTCGTCGACGTAGTGGATGCGGCCCGCCGTCGTATCGAACCACTGTGACGTGAACGGGTAAAGGTGCGGATCGGGGACGAAGTCGATGCGCATAGCCTCATCATTGCAGCGTTGGTAGCCTTCGTCGCGTGCTTCCCGCGAGTGTGACCGAGTGGCGCGACGGCGGCCGCTTCATTGCGACGAACGCGGGCAATGTTTTCGTGCGCTCCGGGGACGGCGAGGGGCCGACGCTGCTGTTGCTGCACGGCTACCCATCGAGCTCGTACGACTTTCGCGGGGTGGTTGACCATTTGGCCGGCCGCGCGTGGCTGACGATGGACTTCCTCGGGTTCGGTCTGTCTGACAAGCCGCGGCCGCACCGCTACAGCCTGCTCGAGCAGGCCGATCTGGTGCAGACCGTCGTCGGCGAGACCACGCGCGGTCCGGTCGTCGTGCTGGCCCACGACATGGGAACGTCGGTGACCACCGAACTCTTGGCCCGAGATATCCACGGCCGATTGCCTTTTGAAGTGCAGCGAGCGGTGCTGACCAACGGCAGCGTGATCCTGAAGCGGGCCAGCCTGAGACGCAGCCAGAAGATCCTGCGCAGTCGGCTCGGCCCGCCGTTCTCGCGGTTGATCAGCCGACGCGGCTTCACCCGCGGCTTCGGCGCCTTGTTCAGCACGGATCATCCGCTGTCGGCACAGGAGGCGCAGGCGCAGTGGGCGCTGTTGTCGCACAACGACGGTCACCGTATTGCTCACCTGTTGATCTCCTACCTCGACGAGCGGGAGCGTTACGCCCAGCGCTGGCACGGCGCGGTCCGCGACTGGCCCAAGCCGCTCGGGCTCCTCTGGGCGCTGAAAGATCCGGTGGCGACGACCAATGTGCTCGACGGGCTGCGCGAGCTGCGGCCGTCGGCACCGGTGGTGGAGCTGCCGCTGCTCGGCCACTATCCGCAACTCGAGGATCCGGACGCCTTCACCGCGGGGGCTATTCGTCTACTCAGCGAGTGATCAACCGAGGAACTTCGCCACCGCAGCAGCCAGGTCGGGGGTTACCGACGTCGGCAGGCCCGAGTAACTGCCGCCCGTCGCCTGGGCGACCGCCTGCCAGGTCCCGCTGTCCGAGTCGGTCCCGAAGTCGATGACGTTGATTGCCACCGGCTTTGCCGGGTCGAACGCTTTCTTCACGTAGTCCTGCAGCCCCGACGCGTCCAAGCTCTGGTCGGTGTGCGGACCCGCGGTGATCACCAGGACGGAGTTCTTGGCGCCCTGCCGGAAGTTGGCCAGAGCGTTGTCATAGATCATGTTCAACGTCGTGAAGGACACCGCGCCGCCGTTCGATGAGTACTGCCTGTCGAGCGCAGCGGTCAGGACGGCAGACCGTGGCTGGCCGTTGAGGTCGTCCGACAACGGCCCCGTCGAGACCTCTGAGCGACCTTGCACGCCGTCGAACGTCCACAGCCCGACCGCCGCGCTGGGTGGCAGCGCGCCAAGCTTGTTCTTCAGCGCCGCAATGACATTCGCGAGGCGGCTCTTGCCGCCCTCGTCCTGCGGCATCGACTGGTCGAGCATGATCGTGACCGCCGATCCTCCGATGGGGGCGGTGACTGCGTCTGCGACCGTGACCCGTGTCGAGTCGTTGTCGATCGTCAGCGGGTCGGCCAGCGTCGAGAAGGCGATCACGTCACTGTGCGGCAGGGGTGCCTTGCCCGCGCGGAACCCGGCCTTCGCCAGCTCAGCCAATTGGTCGTCCTTTTGCAAGAACTTCTTGAACTCGCTGGCGGCGGTCACCTGCTCCTCCGACAACCAGTTGCCGGCGAGCGATGCCATCGGGTAGTCCGCCCGTGCGGTGGGGCCGGACGGCAACCACGAACTGAGGACGTTCTTCGCGTCGCGCACCTTGGTCGACCGCTGGTAGAGCTGCTGCTCGGTGGTGACAACCGCATGCACCGGAGCGGCCGCCGGGTCACCGCCGGCCAGCAATGCGTCCATCGCCGTCGACAGGCTGGGATTCGGCAGCGACGGTTGACCGCCGAGCAACGAATTGACCGCACCGATGCCTGCCTCTGCCCCGCCGTTCGGTGGCGCCGAGGCAGCCGCGACCGCTTCACCCGCCAGATAGGTCGCATCGGCGTTGCCGGCGGTGGGCAGTGCGAGCCGCAGCGACCCCCAGCCCGGCATGTTCATTCCCTCCAGCGACACGGGATTGGTCTGCAAGATCGGCAGGGCGCCCCAATTACGTTCTGCGAGCGCGGATTTGAGCTGGGGCTTGATGGCCAGCAGCACGGGGGAGCTGACCAGCGAGCGGCTGTCGCTGACGATCTTCGGTCCGGCCGCGGCCTGTAGCCGGGCGGTTGAGATCGAACTCGCGGGGATCCACAGCGCGGGCTTCTGGCCGAGATCGGCGGGCCATTTGCCGACGAACCCGGCAATGACGTTGTCGGACCCGGCTGCCTTGACGCCCAGCTTGACGCAGTGGTCGCCGATCGGACCCGCCGATTTGTTGTAGCGGTCGGCGAATTCGCCGATCTTGTCGGCGATCGACGGGTCGGCGACGACCGCGACCGGCACCGGGGTACCTGAGCAAGTGGCTGCCGCCTGGCTGGAGCGGTTCGACAGCACGTTGCCGAAGAAGCGCCACAGGATGAATCCGCCGACGACCGCGACGACGGCCACCAGGGCGACGATCACCCCGACGCTGATGCCCCGGCGCTTGCCCTCGGTGCTGCGGTGGCCGCCTTGCCACGACCCGGCGGCGAAGCGTCCGGTCGAGGACTCGTCGTCCGCCGGTTCGTAGTCTCCTCCGTCGGAGGGCGCGGGATCCTGGACGTCGGAGGGCTCAGGCGGAATCGCCTGAAAGGGCTCGCGCGGGGTGTCGTCGGGGCCCGGAATGCTGTGCCTACCCACCGTGCTATCTCTTCTTCGCGCAAGCGCTCATCAGTGTTGTCTCTTCTTCGCGCAAGCGCTCATCAGTGTTGTCTCTTCTTCGCGCAAGCGCTCATCAGTGTTGTCTCTTCTTCGCGCAAGCGCTCATCAGTGCCGCGCCTTGGCTTCCCGACGACGCCGGTGCAGGATCGGCTCGGTATATCCGTTGGGCTGCTCGGTGCCGGACATGATCAGCTCTTCGGCGGCGAGGAACGCGATGCTGTCGTCGAAGTTCGGCGCCATCGGCTCATACGCGTCGTCGCCCTCGTTCTGGTTGTCCACCTTCACTGCCATCTGTTCCAGGCTAGCGCGCACGTCTTCGGGTGTGATCACGCCATGCTTGAGCCAGTTCGCCAGCAGTTGGCTCGAAATACGCAGTGTCGCACGGTCTTCCATCAACGCGACATCGTGGATGTCGGGAACCTTCGACGAGCCGACACCCTGGTCGATCCAGCGCACCACATAGCCCAAAATCGACTGGCAGTTGTTGTCGATCTCCTCGCGGATGTCGTCCTGCTCCCATGCCAGCCCGTCGGCCAGCGGGATCGTGAGCAGCTGCTCGAGCGTGGTGCGCCGGCCGCCGGCGGCAAGTTCTGACTGCACTTCGCCCACGTCGACCTGGTGGTAATGCATCGCGTGCAGGGTGGCCGCGGTCGGTGACGGCACCCACGCGGTGGTGGCGCCGGCCTTGGGTTGGCCGATCTTCTGCTCGACCATGTCGGCCATCAGTTCGGTCATCGTCCACATGCCCTTGCCGATCTGGGCGTGGGTGGGCAGTCCGGTCTCCAGGCCGACGTCGACGTTGTTGTCTTCGTAGGCCAGTATCCAGGGCTGAGTCTTCATCGCGCCCTTGCGCACCATCGGCCCGGCTTCCATAGACGTGTGGATCTCGTCGCCGGTGCGGTCCAGGAAGCCGGTGTTGATGAACGCCACCCGGTCGGCTGCGGCCTTGATGCAGGCCTTCAAGTTGACGCTGGTGCGCCGCTCCTCGTCCATGATCCCGACCTTGATCGTCGACTGCGGCAGTCCCAGCACGTCTTCGACGCGGCTGAACAACTCGGCCGTGAATGCCACCTCGTCGGGACCGTGCATCTTCGGCTTGACGATATAGACGGACCCGGCGCGGCTGTTGACCATCGGACCGCTCTCGTCGCTTTCGCGCATGCCGTGGATCGCGATCAGGCTGGTGAACAACGCGTCCTGGATTCCCTCGAAAACTTCGTTCCCGTCCGCGTCGGTGATCGCGTCGTTGGTCATCAGGTGCCCGACATTGCGCACGAACAGCAGGCTGCGGCCCGGCAGCGTGAACTCGCTGCCGTCCGGCGCGGTGTAGCTGCGGTCCTCGTGCAGCACCCGGGTGAACGTCTTGCCGTCCTTGGTTACCTCGGCGGACAGGTCACCCCTGTTGAGCCCCAGCCAGTTTCGGTAACCGCGCACCTTGTCGTCGGCGTCGACTGCGCTCACCGCGTCCTCGAAGTCCATGATCGTGGTGACCGCGGACTCCAGGTACACGTCCTTGACGCCGGCCTTGTCGGTCTTGCCGATTGGGGAGTCGGGGTCGATCAGGATGTCGATATGCAGACCGTGGTTGGCCAGCAGTACCGACCACTGGGGCGACCCCAACTCGCCGGTGTAGCCGGCGAACTGCTCGGGATCGGCAAGCGCACTGTCCCGGTCGTCGATGATGACTACAAGTCGGCCGTCCTCGATCCGGAAGCCGGTGGCGTCGGCCCAGGACCCGTCGGCCAGCGGGACGACCTCGTCGAGAAACTTGCGGGCGTAGGCGATCACCTTGTCGCCGCGCACCCGGTTGTAACTGTCGCCTTGTTCGGCGCCGTCGGTTTCCGGGATGACGTCGGTGCCGTAGAGCGCGTCATACAGCGAGCCCCAGCGGGCGTTGGCGGCGTTGAGCGCGAAGCGGGCATTGAGGATCGGCACGACGAGCTGCGGGCCGGCGGTCGAGGTGATCTCGGGGTCGACGTTGGCGGTCGTGACCGTGAAGTCCTCGGGTTCGGGCAGCAGATAGCCGATGTCGGAGAGGAACTGCGTGTAGGCCTCTTGGTCGACCGGCTCGATCACCCGCTGGCGATGCCATTTGTCGATCTGTGCCTGCAACTCGTCGCGCCGGGCCAAAAGGGCGGCGTTGCGGGGGCCGAGGTCGGTGACCACCTTGTCGACGCCCGACCAGAAAGTGTCTGGATCGATTTCGGTGCCGGGCAACGCCTCATTGTTGATGAAGTCGTACAGCACCTTGGCCACCCGCAGGTTGCCAGTTGCCACCCGCTCCGTCATGCGTCCTCCCGTCGGTTGTGTCGGTTCAGCTTACCCAGCCGTAACGTCGCGTTTTACGGCCGGCAGGCGGATGGCCGCGCACTAAGCCGCCGCGCTGAGCAGCGCCCGGCACCTGTCCAGCAGGGCCTCTCGGACTTCGGCCGCGCGATCGGCCAGCGCGGTCTGCTCCCGCACATACTCGGCGCGCCCGCCCGCGGTCTCGATGCGCACCGGCTCATAGCCGTATGCCCGTAGGTCATACGGGCTGGCCCGCATGTCGAGCACCCGTGCCGCATGGGCGAGCTCGAACGCGTCCATCACCACGTCGGAGTCGAGCAGCGGCAGCAGCTTGACGCCCCACTTGTAAAGGTCCATTGCAGCATGCAGGCAGCCGGGCTGCTCGAAGGCCGGCTGCTGTTGCCGGGTCAGCTGCACGCTGTTGCGCGGGCGGGCCGGACCGGTGAAGAACCTGAACGCGTCGAAGTGCGTGCACCGCAACGGCAGCGATTCGACGACCTGGTCGGTGCCTGCGCGTCCGAGTCGGAGTGGAGCGCTGTGCCGCAGCTCTTTGCTCCGGTACACCATCGCCCATTCGTGCAGACCGAAACAGCCGAGGTGCGCCGGGCGGCCCGCGGTCGCGTCGAGCAGGGAAGCCACGAACGCGACCGTGTCGCGCCGGCGCACGGGCAGCTCGCGATCGACCGTCACGCCGCCGCCGGCTCGGCGGTACCCGCTCAACCGCGCATATTCGTCGGCCGACGGTCCGGTGAGAACGACGCCGAAGCCGGGATGCCAGCGCCACAGCTGGCCCGGGCGCAGCGTGTAGTAGGTGAACAGAAAGTCGACCACGGGATCGGCAGAGCCGGCGGCGCGCCGCTCGCGGTAGGGGCCGACGAGCGCTGCTACGCGGTCGCGGTAGCGATCGCGGCGCCGTGTCCACTCCAATGCTCCCGCCTCAGGCACGGTGCATGCCGTCCCGCACGGTGCCCACCAAGTCTTCGACCAGATCCTCCAGCGCGACGATCGCGACGATCCCGCCGTCTGTCCCGGTGGCCAGTGCGAGGTGCGCGTTGTTGCGTCGCAGCCGCGACAGCGCGTCGGGCAGCGGCATCGCGTCGGGCACTCTGGGCAGCGGCCGCACCGTCGCGCCCTCGACGATCGCGTCGGGGTCGCCGACGAGTGGCAGCACGTCCTTGATGTGCACGTACCCGACGAATCGATTGCCAGGCCCGACGACGGGAAAGCGCGAGTAGCCGGTTTCGACAAGCGCCTGCTGGATCGCGCCAACGGACGGGCCGTCGCCGCCTGGGCTGACGGACACGACACGCACCTCGCTCAGCGGCACCGCAACGTCGGCGACTACCCGGTTGCGGATCTGCAGCGCCCGCGACAGGCGCATGTGCTCCTCGGGGTCGAGCAGACCTTCCGACCGCGACTCCGCGATCATGTCGGAGAGCTCCACGACCGACACCGTGTTCTCCAGCTCGGTCCTGACCTTCACCCGCAGCGCGCGCAACGTCGTGTGCGCGCACCAGTCGTAAAACGCGATGACCGGCCGGGTGGCCCGCACCCACACCAGATAGGGCGGCACCAGCAGCATGGCGGCCGCCTCAGGCCCGGCGATCGCGATGTTCTTCGGCACCATCTCACCGAGCAGCACATGCAGGACGACGACGATGGTGATCGCCACCACGAACGACACCGTGTGCAGCAGGGCGTCGGGCACCTGCAGAAGGTCGAACGGCTTCTCCAGCAGATGCGCGACCGCGGGCTCACCGATGCGGCCCAGCACGATCGAGCAGACCGTGATGCCCAGCTGAGCACCGGCCAGCATCACCGACAGGTTCTGCC
This sequence comes from Mycobacterium sp., assembly GCA_036558625.1. Lineage (GTDB taxonomy): Bacteria > Actinomycetota > Actinomycetes > Mycobacteriales > Mycobacteriaceae > Mycobacterium. The sequence goes on from DATBFF010000004.1 coordinate 29,529, forward strand.
CCGCGCGGATGACGGTCACGGCGCTGCGCTTGCCCTGTTCGGCGAGCGCCTCGAGGCGGTCGCGGCGCGCCGAGATCAGCGCGAACTCGGCTCCGACGAAGAACGCGTTCGCCAGCAGCAGCAGGATCGTCAGCAGCACCCCCAGCACATCTGCCATCAGCTGACTTCCCGCTCGCCGTCACGCCGCCCGAGCTCGACCAAGTCGAGCACGTCGATTCGCCGACCGGCCATCTTTGCGACGGTCGCGCGCCATCTGACCGCGTCGTCGGGGGCCGAATCGGGCTGAAATGCGTTGAGCTCCACCGACTCTCCGGCCTTGGGGATGTGCCCGAGTTCGTGCATCACCAGCCCGCCGATCGTTTCGTACTCGCCCTCGTGCCCGCGGAACCCGGTGGCGGCGGCCACTTCGTCGATGCGCAGCAGACCCGAGACGCGCCAGCCGTCGCCGGTCTGCACCACATCGGGGGTCGGTGCATCGTGTTCGTCGCGAATGTCGCCGACGATCTCCTCGATGAGGTCCTCGACCGTCACCATTCCTGCGATTCCGCCGTACTCGTCGGCGACCAGAGCGGTCTGCAGGCCGTTCGCGCGGATCTGCGCCATCAGCGAGTCGCCGTCGAGCGTGGACGGCACGACTGCGACCGGGCGGGCCACGTCGGCCAACCGGGTGCGGTCGTGCTCGCTGTGCGGGACCTCGAAGATCTGCTTGACGTGCACCAGGCCAATCGTCTCGTCGAGGTCGCCCTCCGTGACCGGGAACCGCGAATAGCCGGTCTGCATCGCCTTGGCCGCCAGCTCGGCGACGGTGTCGCCGGCCTCGAGCGACTCGATTTTGGAGCGTGGCGTCATCAACTCCTCGGCCGTACGCGCGCCGAACTGCAGCGACCGGTCGACGAGAGTCGCCGTCACCGGGTCCAGCGAGCCGCGCCGCGCCGAGTTGCGCACCAGCGAGCCCAGTTCCTGCGGGGAGCGCGCCGAGCGCAGCTCTTCGGTGGGTTCAATGCCCAGCCGCCGCAACATCCAGTTCGCGGTGCCGTTGGTGAGATGGATCAGGGGAGTGAAGAGCATCGAGAACACCAGCTGCGGCCCTGCTACCGCACGCGCGACAGGCAGCGGCTTGGCCACCGCGAGGTACTGCGCGACGAGCTCGCCGAACACCATCGACACCGAGGTCGCGATCAGCAGTGCCAGCGCCAGCGCGGTGCCGTCGACCCAGCGCGTCGGCACCGAGATCGCGGCCAGCAGCGGCCGCAGCAGCCGCGCGACCAGGGGCTCGGCGAGATAGCCGGTGATCAGCGTGGTGATCGAGATGCCGATCTGCGCGCCGGACAGCTGAAACGACAACGTGCGGTGCGCGCGCTGCACCATCCGGTCGCGGCGCCCGCCGGCGCGTGCGTTGGCGTCAACAGTGCTGCGCTCCAGCGCGGTGAGGGAGAACTCTGCGCAGACGAACACGGCGGTGCCGAGGGTCAGGACGACGAAACCCAGCAGGCCGAGCGCGATCAGGGCGACGCTCATCGCGTGGTACTGCCGCGCCGGACACCCGGCGGTCTAGAGGAGGGCTCGGCGTCAGGCGGACCCTGCGGCACGTGACCTCTTTCGTCCATCGGGGCGGGCGCAGGTGCGCCGCGCGAAGAGGCACCAATCGTATCCCGACGCGGGCCCGGTGTTCAGGGCCCGGCTTTTCGCGCGCGATGCAAGGGCGCCGTGCTGAAGCTGCTGCGAGTGGGCGACTACCAATTGACCGTCACCGCACGCGAGCAGATCGGCGATCACTATCTGCGACTCAGCTTCACCGCCGGCGGCCTGCTCAACGCCCGTGCGCTGCACCCCACGATGTGGATCCGGATGTGGTTCCCCGACGGCGACCGCGTGCACCAGCGCGGCTACACGCTGGTCAACCCTGATCCCCGCGCCGACACCGTCGACATCGAGTTCGCGCTGCACGACGGGCTCGCGTCGCGCTGGGCCGAGACCGCCGTGCCGGGCGACACGATTGAGGCGACCGTGCTCGGCAGCAACTTCACGCTGCCGGTCCCGTCGCCGGCCGGATATGTGATCGTCGGCGACACCGCGTCGCTGCCCGCGATCAACTCGCTGCTGGACGCGATCGCTGACGCACCGGCACGGGTCTTTCTCGAGGCCACCCGTGACAGCGACAAGGATTTGCCGGTGCACCGCGGGGCCGATGTCGTGTGGATCGACCGGAAGAACTCCGGCGAGGCGCTCGTGCAAGGGGTGGCCGCGGCCGCATTCGACGCTCCGGATCACTTCGGCTGGGTGGCCTGCGACAACCTGACCACCCGCGCGGTCGCCAAGCTGTTCCGGGAGGACTACCGGATCCCGCGCAAGTCGATCAAGGCGCAGGCGTACTGGGTCGCCTGAGTCACCAGCCCGTCGGCAGCGGGTGGCCCTCGGCGAAACCGGCCGCCGACTGCACACCGACCACGGCCATCTCGTGTAGTTCGGCCAGCGTCGACGCGCCGACATAGGTGCAGGTGCTGCGCACCCCCGACGTGATGTGGTCCAGCAGGTCTTCCACGCCGCCGCGGTCGGGATCCAGGCCCATCTTCGACGTCGAGATGCCCTCCTCGAACAGTGCCTTGCGGGCCTGCTCATAGCCGCTGTCGGCCGCCGTGCGCGCGGCGACCGCCCGCTTGGACGCCATCCCGTAGCTCTCCTTGTAGGGCTGGTCGTCGCGGTCGTGCAGCAGGTCCCCGGGCGACTCGTAGGTACCCGCGAACCACGACCCGATCATCACGTTCGACGCCCCGGCGGCCAACGCCAGCGCGACGTCGCGGGGGTGACGAACCCCGCCGTCGGCCCACACGAAACCTCCGAGTTGCGCTGCGGCAGAGGCACATTCGAGGACCGCGGAGAACTGGGGCCGACCGACGCCGGTCATCATCCGCGTCGTGCACATCGCCCCGGGGCCGACGCCCACTTTGACGATCGACGCGCCCGCGCTCAACAGGTCGCGAGTGCCCTCGGCCGACACGACGTTGCCGGCCGCCACCGGCACGCCGAGATCTGCCGATGTCACCGCCTTGAGCGCGTCGATCATCCGTGCCTGGTGGCCGTGGGCGGTGTCGATGACAACGAGATCGACCCCCGCCTCGACGAGCGCGGTGGCCTTGGCGCCGACGTCGCCGTTGATGCCGACGGCGGCCGCGACCCGCAGGCGGCCGAGGTCGTCGACGGCGGGGGTGTAGAGGCCCGCGCGCAGCGCGCCCCTGCGGGTGAGCACCCCGGCCAGGGTGCCGTCGGGCTCGGTGAGCACCGCGACATCGATCGGCGCGTGCTCGAGCATGTCGAAGACCTGACGCGGATCCGTGCCGGCGGGGGCGGTGACGAAATCGGTGGACAGTACGTCACGCACGCGCGTGAACCGATCGACCCCGGCGCACACCGCGTCGGTGACGAGCCCGATCGGCCGGCCCTCGAAGACCACCACCGCGACGCCGTGGGCCCGTTTGTGGATCAACGCGCATGCGTCGGAGACGGAGTCGTCGGGCTCCAGCGTCACCGGGGTGTCGACGACCAGGTCGCGGCTCTTCACGAATTCGACAGTGTTGTGCACCGCGGTGATTGGAAGGTCTTGCGGCAGTGCGACGATGCCGCCGCGGCGCGCGACCGTCTCGGCCATCCGGCGCCCCGCCACCGCGGTCATGTTCGCGACGACCACCGGAATGGTGGTACCCGACCCGTCGACCGTCGACAGGTCGACGTCGAACCGCGACGCCACGTCCGAACGGCTCGGCACGATGAAGACGTCGTTATACGTCAGGTCATACCGCGGGGGGTGACCCTCCACAAAGCGCATCGCCTCAAGCTTAGGCTTCGATTTCGCTGCGGTCGCCGCTCCACAGCGTGTGGAACTTGTGGCCGCGCTGGTCGTCGATGCGCTCGTAGGTGTGCGCGCCGAAGAAGTCCCGCTGCGCCTGGGTCAGCGCGGCCGGCAGCCGCGCGGTACGCAACCCGTCGTAGTACGACAGCGCGGAGGCAAACCCGGGGATCGGAATGCCCAGCTGGGTCGCGGTGCACACCACCCGCCGCCAGCTGTCGATAGCCGATTCCACCGCGTCGCGGAAATATCCGGCGTCCAGCAGACTGGCCAGTTCCGGGTTCTCGTCGAACGCGTCCTTGATCCGGTTGAGGAATTTGGCCCGGATGATGCAGCCGCCGCGCCAGATGGTGGCCAGGTCTCCGGGTGTGACGTTCCAGTTGTACTCGGCGCTGCCGGCCTGGATCTGGTTGAAGCCCTGCGAATAAGCGACGATCTTGGACGCATAGAGTGCCTGACGCACGTCTGCAGTGAATTTGTCTGCGTCACTGGGCTTTTCGCCCAGCTCACCGGAAGCCAGGCCGGTGGCGGCCTCCCGCTGGGCCACCGAGCCCGAGAGTGCGCGGGCGAACACCGCCTCGGCGATTCCCGTCACCGGCACTCCGAGGTCCAGCGCCGACTTGACCGTCCAGCGGCCGGTACCCTTCTGCTCTGCCTCGTCGCGGATCACGTCGACCAGCGCCTCACCCGTCTTGGCGTCGGTCTGGCGTAACACCTCGGCGGTGATCTCGATCAGATATGAGTCCAGGTCACCCTTGTTCCATTCGGCGAACTCGTCGGCGATCTGGAGCGCCGAGTAGCCGAGCCCGTCGCGCAGCAGCTGGTAGGCCTCGCCGATCAGCTGCATGTCGGAATACTCAATGCCGTTGTGCACCATCTTCACGAAGTGACCAGACCCGTCCGGACCGATGTGCGTGCAGCACGGGACGCCGTCGACGTGCGCGGAGATCTCCTCCAGCAACGGGCCCAGTGACTTATAAGACTCAGCAGGGCCGCCGGGCATGATCGACGGCCCGTTCAACGCCCCCTCTTCGCCGCCGGAGATCCCCGCCCCGACGAAATGCAGCCCACGCTCGCGCATGGACTTCTCGCGCCGGATGGTGTCGGTGTAGAGCGCGTTGCCGCCGTCGATGATGATGTCGCCGTCCTCCATCGCATCGGCGAGTTCGTTGATGACAGCGTCCGTCGGGTCGCCTGCCTTGACCATGATCAATACCCGGCGCGGCTTCTCCAGTGCGGCAACGAATTCCGCCATCGACTCGGTGCGCACGAAGTTGCCCTCGGATCCGTAGTGCTTTAGCAGCGCGTCGGTCTTGGCAAGGGACCGGTTGTGCAGCGCGACTGTGTAACCGTGGCGTGCGAAGTTGCGCGCGATATTGCTGCCCATCACGGCCAGCCCGGTGACGCCGATCTGCGCACTGCCTGTGGTGCCTGCGTTCGGAGGCGTCATCGATTGCCTTTCGGGTTCGGTTGTCGGACAGGTGGTTCGGCTAGATCGTGAAGAGCCGTTGCAGCTCCGTCAGCCAGGGAATCGCCAGCGCCACGGTCGGAACGATCAGCACCGCAGCGGCGGCCAGGTAAGCACCGGCGGCGACCAACAGGCTGTTGCCGCGCCCGCCCAACCGGTGCACCCGCGCCACCGTGCTCGGCCCCCCGGCCGCGAGTGCGCCCGACGGAGTCGGGCCCGCGGCGCATGCCACCAGCGCCCGCGCCAGGGGAGCGGGTCCGGCGGCACGCACGGCGGCGTCGTCGGCAAGCATCTCGACCAGCACGCGTACCGCGTCGAGCGCGCGGGCGCTGCGGACCCAGCGGGGAAACGCCGCGTGCACTGCGGTGAACATTTCCAGTACCAGGTCGTGGCGGGCCCGCAGATGTGCGCGCTCGTGGCGAAGGATTGCGGTGATCTCCTTGTCGCTCAACGTGTTCAATGCGCCCTTGCTCACGACGACGCGGCTGCGGACGCCGGGCAGGCAGTACGCCATCGGGGCGGGGACATCCAGGATGCGCAGGTGGCCGGTGCCGTCGCGGGACACACCCACCAGGTCGACGACCATGCGATGGTGCGCCCGGCGCCGCCGCGTGGCGATCGCGACCTGTAGCACCGCGGCCACCAGCCGCGCGCCGACCAGTAGCGTCAGCGCCAGAACCGAGATGTAAACGAGCCAGAGCGGCCAGCCGAGAAGGGCGATCTCACTGGTGATGGTCGCGGTCGGGCGGCCGTCGGGCCCGGGCACCAACAGCCGGCTCGCGATGGCGATACCCGCGCTGAACGCAGAGAGGACCGCGGCTACCGCGACGGACTGCCAGAGCACTATTGCCGCGCGCGGTGCACGCATCGGCCACGAGGCCCGGGCCAGCATCTCCGGTACTGGTCCGACCAGGAGCAGTGCGAGGAGGGCGAAGGCCAGCGCGGACACGCGGTAAGTCTCTCTCAGCCGGTGTCCGGACGGCCAGCGGGTATGTGATGTTTCGTCTCCAGGTCGGCCAGCGCGCGCCGCAATGCCGCGGCTTCGTCCGCGCCGACTCGTTCCACGAAGTGCATCAGCGCCGCTTCGCGGCTGCCCGAATCGGCCGCCTGGTCCAGCGCGTCGACCATCAGCCCCGCGACGAGCTCGTCGCGGCCGTGGGTGGGTGCGTAGCGATGCGCGCGATCATCCCGGTGCTGTACGACGAGGTTCTTCTTCGCGAGCCGCTGCAGCACGGTCATGATCGTGGTGTAGGCCAGGTCGCGCTGGGCCGAAAGCGCTTCGTGCACTTGGCGAACGGTCTGGGGTTCGGACGACGCCCACAGGTGGTCCATGACCGCGCGTTCGAGGTCACCCAGTCGCGTCATTTTCGCCATAGCTTGTTGTGCTCCTCGCGTCCGCTGCGTCTTTCGTCTCCCGCGCGAACAAGCTAGAGCCTACTCCCCAATTACTACTGTCCGTCGTATGCATCCGGTCCCACTCTGGCACGCTGCGCTGGCATCCGATATGGTTAGGGTACCCTAATTTTAGGAGCTGCCGTGACGATACTGGCCGACGATCCGCTGATTGCCGCGATGACCATTTCCGATCCGCTGCCGTTGCACGATTCTTGCCACCGCTTGCGCGAGCTGAGCCCGGGTAGCCCTCGGGTGTACGGGGTCGCAGCAATGGCCGACGTCGGCAGGCGGCGGTGGTGGCCACTGGCCGCAGCGCTGGACACCGACCGACTGGGCGGGATGTTCCGCAGCGCAGCACGTGACGTGGACGGCCGCACGGCAGCGTCGCAGCTGGCCGCGACGCTGGCGTACACCGTGGTCGGGCGGGTGGTTGCGCTGGTGGTCCTGGAGGGCAGGGCGTGGGACCCGGGCCTGGAGAACCTGTGGGTGCACAGCGACTCCGAGGGCGCGATCGACTGGGCCGGCGTCGTCGACCCCACCCTGCGGGTGCTGCCGAGCGACCCTGCCGACGACGGCGTCGTGGTGCGGTTGCCCAACGAGGCCGCGCTGGCGACCTGGACCGCCCACCGCGCTCACCGCGCGCTGCAACCGCTCTTCGAGCGCCTTCACGTGGTCAGTCGCGGCGTCGTAGGTGTGTCCGCGATGTGGAGGAGCGTCGGCGCGGCCGTCGTCACGACCGCCGCGCACGTCCCGTCGCTGGCGGGCTCGTGCGAGGCGGCCGGCATGCGGCGCGGGCAGGCCGTGCTCGACGCGTTCGTCGGCTTCGGCCTGCCGGTGCGGGGGCCGGTTTGGCACGGCCGGCTCATCGCCGTGTAGAACTCTCGTGTGTCTCATGCGCTACCACCCGAGCTCGGCGCGGGCTTCGACAGCGAACTCGGGTTGACGTACCTGGAGGTCACGCCCGACGGCGGCCGGGCCCGGCTCGAGATATCCGAGAAGCTCCTGCAGCCGTGGGGCATCGTGCACGGCGGCGTCTACTGCTCGCTCATCGAAGGACTGTCGAGCGTATGCGCCGGCGTGTGGCTGCTGGCCAACGGTGGCGGCACTGTCGTCGGGGTCAACAACAACACCGACTTCCTGCGCGCGATCCGCAGTGGAACCGTGACCGCCGTCGCGACGCCGATTCATCGCGGCCGGCGTCAGCAGCTCTGGGTCACCACGATCACCGACCAGGACGACCGCGTGGTCGCGCGGGGCCAAGTGCGCCTGCAGAACCTGGGCGATGAGCCACTTGCGCGAAGAGCAGACGACTCCGACAACTAGCTCGCTGCCGCTTCGCTTTGCACCGTGGAGGCGATCTCCTCGAGCGCTTCGATGCGCGTACGGGCGAACGCCTGCTGCTCGGTGACGGTCAACTGACCGCGGTTGCGGCCGATGAACGTGACGGTCCACGACAGCAGCGTGGTGATCTTTGTCTTGAAGCCGACGAGATACACCAGGTGCAGCACCAGCCATGCCAGCCAGGCGACAACCCCACCGAACTCCAACCGGCCGATCTTCGCCACCGCGGAATAGCGCGACACCGTGGCCATCGAGCCCTTGTCGAAGTACTGGAACGGCTCGCGCTTGGTGGGGTCGGCACCTTTGAGCTCGGCCTTGATCGCCTTCGCGGCGTATTTGGCACCTTGAATCGCACCCTGCGCCATCCCCGGTACGCCGTCGACATAGGCCATGTCGCCGATCACGAATACGTTGGAGTAGCCGGGGATCGTCAAGTCCGGCAACACTTTCACGCGTCCGGCGCGGTCGAGTTCCACGGATGTCTGAGCGGCCAGCTGCCTGCCCAGTGGGCTCGCCGAAACACCTGCCGACCACACCTTGCAGGCAGACTCGATCCGGCGGGTGGCGCCGTCAGAGTCCTTGACCGTCAAGCCATTTCGGTCGACGTTGGTCACCATCGCGCCGAGCTGGATCTCGACGCCCATCTTCTCCAGACGAGCGGCCGCCTTCTTGCCGAGCTTTTCACCCATCGGCGGCAGCACCGCCGGCGCGGCGTCGAGCAGTATCACCCGGGCCTTGGTGGAGTCGATGCTGCGGAAGGCACCTTGCAGGGTGTGGTCGGCGAGTTCGGCAATCTGCCCGGCCATTTCGACACCCGTCGGACCCGCCCCGACGACGGTGAACGTCAGTAACTTTTCGCGGCGCGACGCGTCGCTGGACCGCTCGGCCTGCTCGAATGCCGACAGGATGCGCGCGCGCAGCTCCAGTGCGTCGTCGATGGTTTTCATCCCGGGCGCAAACTCGGCGAAGTGGTCGTTGCCGAAGTAGGACTGCCCGGCCCCGGCCGCCAAGATCAACGTGTCATACGGGGTGACGTAGCTGTGGCCCAACAGCTCCGACGTGACCTTCTGGTTTGCCAGGTCGATTCCCGTGACATTGCCCAGCAGCACCTGTGCATTACGTTGCCGACGCAGGATCACCCGTGTCGCCGGCGCGATCTCGCCCTCGGAAATGATCCCCGTCGCGACCTGGTACAGCAGCGGCTGGAATAGGTGATGGGTGGTGTTGGCGATCATCTTGACGTCGACGTCGGCGCGCTTGAGCGCCTTCGTCGCGGTCAGACCGCCAAAACCCGATCCGACGACGACGACCTGATGCCGGTTCATGGCCTCTACGGTAGTCGGGCCGCCGCATCCGCTCGCAGGTATGCGGCTGTGTGATGCGCCACCCGGTCTGCGTCAGCTGAGCAGCGGTTTCAGCGCCTCACCCAGCTTCGTCACGACGCCGGGCGAATAGGCGGCCACGTTGACGACCACGCCGTCGAGGCCGGCGTCGAGCGCCTTGGACTTGATCTGGTCGGCAATCGAGTCGGGGCTTCCGGCCACCATGCGCTGGCTCATTTTCGCGGGAACCGCATCGGCAGAAAGGTTTTCGTCCACCAGCGCCGTCACCAGCATGCTGGTCTCCAGCGTCGACGGGTCACGGCCCACCTCCTCGCAGCGCTGCTTGAGCACGTCGAGCTTGTGCGGCAGCTCGTCGAAGCCGCCGATGATGTTGAGGTGGTCGAAATGCCGGGCGGCCAGCCGGAACGTCTTCTTCTCGCCGCGCCCGCCGATCAGCAGCGGGACGGTCTCACGAAGCCGGGGCTCGGCCATCGCCTCGGTGGTGTGATACCACTTGCCCGAGAACGTCGGCCGTTCACCCTTGATCATCGGGACGATGATCTGCAGTGCCTCCTCGAGCCGGTTGAACCGGTCGGTGTAGGTGCCGAATTCGAAGCCGAGTTGGTCGTGTTCGAGCTCGAACCAGCC
>DATBFF010000005.1:0-5539 GCA_036558625.1 Mycobacterium sp.
GGCCACACCGCCGACTCGGTGTCGTTCGTGCTCGACGATGCCGTGCTGACCGCGGACACCGTGCTGGGCCGCGGCACTACGGTCATCGACACCGAGAGCGGCAGCCTGCGCGAGTACCTGGAGTCGCTGCAGCAGCTGCGAGGATTGGGTGGCCTTACAGTGCTGCCGGGCCACGGCCCGGACCTGACCGACCTGGCCGCGGTCGCAGAGGAATACCTACGGCATCGCGAGGAGCGGCTGAACCAGGTGCGCGACGCGATGGCCGAACTCGGCGACGACGCGACCGCCCGCCAGATCGTCGAGCACGTCTACACGGACGTCGACGAGAAGCTGTGGGACGCCGCCGAATGGAGCGTCCAAGCCCAACTCGACTATTTGCGGGGCTAGCGGGCCCGCCGAGCCAAGCGCTCGCTGTCGGAGATCAGCACGCTCTTGCCCTCGAGCCGAATCCAGCCACGATGGGCGAAGTCGGCCAGCGCCTTGTTGACGGTCTCCCGCGACGCCCCGACCAGCTGGGCGATCTCCTCCTGCGTCAGGTCGTGAGTGACGCGCAGCGCGCCGCCCTCCTGCGTGCCGAACCGCTGCGCCAGTTGAAGCAGCTGCTTGGCCACCCGGCCCGGCACGTCGGTGAAGATCAGGTCGGCGAGGTTGTTGTTGGTGCGGCGCAGCCGCCGGGCCAGCACTCGCAGCAACTGCTCGGCGATTTCCGGCCGGTCGGCGATCCACGCGCGCAACGCGTCGCGGTCCATCGACACCGCCCGCACTTCAGTGATAGTGGTGGCGCTCGACGTGCGCGGGCCCGGGTCGAAGATCGAGAGCTCACCGAACATGTCCGAAGGGCCCATGATCGTCAGCAGATTCTCCCGGCCGTCGGGGGAGCGCCGGCCGATCTTCACCTTGCCGGAGATGATGATGTAAAGGCGATCGCCGGGTTCGCCCTCGGCGAAGACGGTATGCCCGCGCGGGAAGTCGACCGGCTGTAATTGCTTGGTCAGCGCGGCCACCGCGCCGGGTTCCACACCCTGGAAGATTCCGGCCCTGGCCAGGATCTCGTCCACGTTGCCCCTCTTAAGCTGTCGGGTGATTATTCACGCGCAAACCGACCACTGGCGCGTCATCGTCGCCTCTAGCGGTCGGCTTTGTCTACGACCCTTCGACGCTACACAGAATCCGCATGTCAAGTCTGTCGAAATTGCGGATTGGCTCCCGCGTGCACGGGTTGTGGAGTCTCCGCCAGGCCCAGTCGGCGCCGCTGATAGCAGTCCAGCGCTTCACCGATGCCGTCGCGGGCGAGCGTCGTCATCTCGCTGGGGCGGGCCTGCGCCAAGAACTCGGCGACATCGACGGCGCGCACACAGCCGCTGCCCAGCCGGCTCTCCAGGCGCTGCAGGCCCAGGGTCGCCAGCATCAGCAAACCCGGGATGAACGCGACGAAGAGCCATGACACAGCCATGAAGTAAACACGCCGAATGTCTCAGCCTGATTACGAATTTCCACCGGTCAGTACCCTTGCAGGGTGACTGCGAGCAAGCGCACAGAACCTGTCGACCGCCGGTTCGCCAATGAGACTCGACTCGGCCTGGTGCGGCGGGCCCGGCGAATGAATCGTGCGCTGGCTCAAGCCTTTCCCCATGTTTACTGCGAGCTGGATTTCACCAACCCGCTCGAGCTCACGGTGGCGACGATCTTGTCGGCGCAAAGCACCGACAAGCGGGTGAACCTGACGACGCCTGCGCTGTTCAAGCGCTACCGCAGCGCGCGGGATTATGCGGGCGCCGACCGCGCCGAACTCGAGGAGCTGATCCGGCCGACGGGCTTCTACCGCAACAAGACCACCTCGTTGATCAAGCTGGGGCAGGCGCTCGAGGAGCGCTTCGACGGCAAAGTGCCGCCGAGCATGGACGAGCTGGTGACGCTGCCCGGGGTGGGCCGAAAGACCGCCAACGTTATCCTCGGCAACGCGTTCGATGTTCCCGGCATCACCGTCGACACCCACTTCGGGCGGCTGGTGCGGCGGTGGGGGTGGACCGACGAAACCGATCCGGTCAAAGTTGAGAAGGCGGTCGGTGACCTGATCGAACGCAGCGAGTGGACGCTGCTGTCGCACCGGGTGATCTTCCACGGCCGGCGGGTCTGCCATGCCAGGCGCCCGGCCTGCGGCGTGTGCGTGCTCGCCAAGGACTGCCCGTCGTTCGGCCTCGGTCCCACCGAACCCCCGATCGCCGCGGCGCTGGTGAAAGGGCCGGAGACCGAGCACCTGTTGGCGCTGGCCGGGCTCTGACGCTCGTTCATGAGCACCTCTGCGCGCTGGACTATCGCGGTATTGGCGGTGGCTGCGGTGATCGTGGCCGCGCTCGCCCTCGAGCTACGCGAGCCGGGGTCGAAGACGCGATCGAACAGCGTGCCGACACCCAGCAGCGCCGACCTCGACGCGCTGCGTCACCGCGCCGGCCTTCCCCCTTGCCCGCCGAGCGGGTCTGGGGCCGGGCCACAGGCGCTGCGGGGCGTCACCGTGCAGTGTCTGGCCGACGGCGCCTCCATAGACCCCGCCCGCGAGGTCGCGGGTCGGACGGTACTGCTGAATTTGTGGGCGTACTGGTGCGCGCCGTGCGCCGACGAGTTGCCCGCAATGGCCGAGTATCAGCGCCGCGTTGGCGACCGTTTGACCGTGATCACCGTGCATCAGGACGAGGACGCAGCGGCGGCGCTGTCACGGCTGGCGGATTGGCGGGTCAAGCTGCCGACGTGGCAGGACGGTGCGCGGCGAATCGCTGCGGCGCTGCACGTGCCGAATGTCGTGCCCACCTCCGTGTTACTGCGGGCGGACGGTAGCGTTGCGCGCATCCTGCCGCGGCCGTTCGTCAGCGCCGACGAGATCGGCACGGCGGTGGAGCAGACGATGGGAGCGTCGCACCGATGAGCGCTCGCGCGAAGAGGAGACCGCACCGATGAGCGCTCGCGCGAAGAGGAGACCGCACCGATGAGTCCAGCGGGTCAGACGGGTGTGCTGACCCCGCACGCGGCGCCGGACTGGCTCAAACGGCTGGTCGAAAACGTCGATTGCGTACCCTCCGCGTACCGCCGCCGGCTGCCTGCGGAAGTGCTCGCGATGGTGACGGCGGCGAACGTCGCGGCGAAGCTCACCGGAGCGCCGCGCGACGCTGCGGTACTCGCACTGTTCTCCGGGCCGGAGGGCGCCCCGGCAGACGGTGTACCCGACGAGGCAGATCTGCTTCTCACGGTCCGGGCCTCCAGCTTGCGTCATCACGCCGGTCAGGCAGCCTTCCCGGGTGGTGCCACCGATCCGGGCGACACCGGCCCCGTCGACACCGCACTGCGCGAGGCTGCCGAGGAAACGGGGATCGACACCACGCGGTTGCGACCACTGGCGACACTCGAGAAGACGTTCATCCCGCCGTCGGGGTTTCACGTCGTCCCGGTGCTCGCGTATTCGCCTGACCCCGGCCCGGTTTCGGTGATGGACGAGGCCGAGACCGCCGTGGTTGCGCGGGTTCCGTTGCGCGCGTTCGTGAATCCCGACAACCGCCTGATGGTGTACCGGAGCACATTGGCCCGCCGCTTTGCCGGCCCGGCGTTCCTGCTCAACGAGATGGTCGTGTGGGGCTTTACCGGGCAAGTGATTTCGGCACTGCTCGACTGCGCGGGCTGGGCGGAGCCATGGAACACCGACGACGTCCGCGAGCTCGATGACGTGATGGCATTGCTGGAGCGCCGCGGCGACATCGGCGACGAGTACCTCGAGGCGCGGCGATGACTTTCAACTGGTTCGACTGGGCGGTGGTTGCAGCGGCGTTGATCGCCGCTGTATCCGGCTGGCGCTCCGGCTTTCTGGGTTCGATCATGTCGTTTGTCGGCGTCGTCCTAGGCGCCGTCGCCGGTGTGCTGCTGGCGCCACACATCGTCGAACACATCGACGGTCCTCGGACGAAGCTGTTTGTCACGCTGTTTTTGATCCTCGGTCTGGTTGTCGTGGGTGAGGTGGCCGGTGTGGTCGTGGGCCGTGGGGTCCGCGGCGCGATCCGCAACAACGCCTTGCGGGTGCTCGACTCCGTCGCGGGGATAGCGGTGATGATCGTCGCGGTGCTGGTGGCGGCATGGCTGTTGGCATCACCGCTGCAGCAGTCCAGTCAGCAATCTTTGGCTTCAGCGTTCGCAAACTCGAAGATACGCACCGTCGTCGACGACGTCGCGCCGAGTTGGCTGAAGAAGGTGCCGAACGATCTGGCCAAGCTGTTGAGCACATCCGGGATCGCCGACGCGTGGCAGCCGTTCGGGCGCACGCCGGTGGTGCCGGTCGGCGCACCGGATGCGGCCCTGTCCGACAACCCCGTGGTCGCGTCCACCCAGGGCAGCGTGGTCAAGGTACGCGGGCTGGCCAACAGCTGCCAAAAAGTCTTGGAGGGCACCGGTTTCGTGGTGGCCCCGAACCGGGTGATGTCCAACGCGCATGTCGTCGCGGGTGCCGACACGATCTCAGTCGAGGTGAGCGGCAACACCCATGACGCGCACGTCGTGTCGTACGACCCGAACGCCGACATCTCGATACTCGACGTGCCGGACCTGACGGCGCCGCCGCTGACATTCGTCGACGCCCAGGCTGCGAAGGGTGCCGACGCGCTGGTGCTCGGCTATCCCGGCGGCGGTTCGTTCACCGCCACCCCGGCTCGTATCCGCGAAGTCATCGAGCTCAACGGGCCGGACATCTACCGCACCACGACAGTGACCCGTGAGGTGTACACGATCAGAGGCACTGTGAAGCAGGGGGATTCGGGCGGACCGTTGATCGACATGAACGGTTACGTGCTCGGCGTGGTGTTCGGCGCCGCCGTCGATGATCCCGATACGGGCTTCGTGTTGACCGCCAACGAGGTGGCTCGTCAGATGGCCAAGGTGGGCAACAGCACGCCGGTGGCCACCGGTCCGTGCATCACGTGACCGATGGACCGTAGACGTGTGCGAGGAAGCGCGTCAGCTGCTCGTTGACGACACCGGGCGATTCCTCGTGCCCGAAATGCCCTGCGCCTGAGATAGATACAAATCTGCCATGCGGTGCATACCGCTCGGTTCGGCGCACCGGGTCCGCGAGCACGTACGGGTCGGCGTCACCGCGCAGGTGCAGCACCGGCACCGACAGCAGCCGGTTCATCGATTTCATGAAGCGGTGGCCCTCGCTGCGGAGCTGACTGCGCACCGCCCAACGCTGATACTCCAGCGCGCAGTGCGCGGCGCCGGGTATCTGTACGGCTCGGCGCATGTGGCGCAAACTCACCGAGAAATCCTCGGTGTCAAGCCATTTCGCACCCGCGCGGGAACGGACCAGGACCTCGAGTGCGTCGGCGTCGTGCCGCGTCAGCCAGCGCTCCGGCCAGATCGGGATCTGGTACCGCAGCAGCGACGGCAGCAGCGCCCGACCCTGATCGCGGCGGGTGAGTGCCGACGCGCGCAGCGCTGCCGGGTGCGGTGAGCTGACCACGGCGATCGCCCGCACGAGGCGCGGGTGCAGCATCGACGTCGCCCA
>DATBFF010000006.1:0-3995 GCA_036558625.1 Mycobacterium sp.
CCGTCCGATCCATCGTGAGATCACTCGCCAATTGCGCCAGACCGGCGCGAGCGGGTCCACGACCGTCCGCGGAGTCTGGGGCTTCCACGGAGCTCACAAGCCGCACGGGGACAAGCTGTTCCAGCGTGGCCGCCGGGTTCCAGCTGTGACGATCGTGATCGACACGCCGGAACGCATCGCCGCATCGTTCCTCATCATCGACGAACTGACCAGCGAACACGGGCTCGTAACAAGCGAAATGGTGCCAGCAGTCCGCGCCAGCGCCGGTGAGGACGGAAGGGGCGACTTCCGACTCGCGCGGCACCGATTCTGACCGCGTCGAGCGGCACATCCACTCGACAATGCCGCGCCGTGAGGGGCGGTGCGTCGGAAATTGCGCAGCGACGACAGGAGGTTCGCGTGCTCGCGGCGGCGACACAGCTGACAGGTAACGCATCCTCGGCGATGCGACACGTCGACATGAGCGAGGTCGTAGAGATCTGGAATCAGGCTTGAGATAACGGCTATCGGGTGTCAAGGCGGGGCAATCAAACGGTCGCGTCGACCGCATAATCATGCAGCTGCCGACGCTGACTCGAACGCACCAAAATGCTTGATATGCGGGTGATCTGACTGTCATTTCGGCGGGCCAGAGTGGCTCCGTCGGAACGACTCAGATGGAGGCTCGCAGTGGCGTGTGTTGATCTTTGGGTAACCCGGTCGATTTCCCCGACGGGGCAGCCTGTCCCGCGGCTTGGGCGACCGGATCTCGATCGGTATCTGGACTTCGTGGCGGGTCGTTGCCGGCCGAACACGGTGCTGGCGACCGCGTATGACTTGAAGGTGTTCTTCTCCGTCGTCGGCAAGCCGCCTGCGGAGGTGACGACGAGTGAGGTGCTCGGCTTCATCACCGCGCAGCGGCACGGTGGCGCGGGCCGGCTCCAGCCGGTCGGTGATGGGCGGGGCGTGTCGGACCGTTCGGTGCGTCGCCGTCTGTCGACAATCTCGGGGTTGTTCGCCTACCTGCATGCCCGCGGTGACGTGCCCGCGAATCCGGTTCCGCGCGGGTTGCCGACGCGGCGGGAGAAGTCCCGGCCGCGTCAGGGTGTTCCGTTGATCCGGACGCGGCGGACGTTGCCGAAGATCCTCACTCCGGCCGAGGTTGATGCCCTCGTCGGTGCGTTGCGCACGCACCGCGACCGGGCGATGGTGCTGGCAATGGTGCTCGGTGGCCTGCGTCGCTGCGAAGTTCTGGGGCTGCATCTCGGCGACCTTCGCGTTGCGGAACGGCGCGTGTTCGTCGGCGCCGGGAAGGGCGGCCATCAGCGGGTCGTGCCGGTGTCGGCGCAGTTCTTCACCGCCGTCGCCGCGTACTTGGACAGCGAGCGTCCCGCGGAGGCGCGAACTGATCAGCTGTTCGTCGTGCTCAAAGGACCGCGGCGCGGCAACGCGTTGTCTGCTGATGGTGTCGATGAGATCCTCGCTGGCGCCCGCAATCGCGCCGGACTTGCGCACGGCACTTGCCATCAGCTGCGACACACGTGCCTGACCCGGCTTCGGGAAGCCGGGATGGCGTTGGAGGCGGTGCAGACCCAGGCCGGGCACGCCTCGATCGAGTCGACACGGATCTATCTGCACCTGGCCGATGACTGGCTGGCCAGCCAATACCGGCGTGCCGCCGAGGCGATCGACGCCCAGGTGTTCGCCGAGCACCCGGCCATGACGATCGGCGGTGCACGATGAACGCGCCCGCGCCGCTGATGAGCTGGGGCCAACTCCAGGCGGGTCGCCCGGTCATGGTCGACACGATGCGCCGCTTTCTCAGCCAGATCGGCTGCACGCTCAGGCCGGGCAGCGTCAGTGGCGCAGACCTGGCGCTGCGCAGCTTCGCCACCTTCCTCGACAAGCACTACCCCGACGTCATCACGGTCGCCGCGGTGAGCCGGATCCACATCGAGGACTACAAGCCGTGGTTGGCGCGCCGTCCCGGCCAGCGCACCGACACGCTGAAGCCGAACACCAGGGCGCACCGCCTCGGGCAGCTGCGGATGTTCTTCATCCGCATCGAGGAATGGGGCTGGCCCGAAGCGCCGGACCGTGTCCCGCTGCTGCTCGGCGACCTGCCGCCCCAGCAACGCTGCCTACCCAAGGCCCTCGACGACGACGCCGCATCGCGGCTGCTGCGCGCGGCGCAGGCCGATCGGAAGATGAGCGTGCGCGTCGTGTGCGAAGTGCTGCTCCGCACCGGGTTACGGGTCAGCGAGTTCGTCGCCCTGCCCGCCGACGCGATCGTGCAGATCGGCGCCGGGCACTGGCTGCACGTCCCGCTCGGCAAGCTCCGCGATGACCGTTACATCCCGCTGCACCCGCACCTGATCGACCTCATCGGCGACTACCGGCAACGACACGTCCCGACCGATCATCAGCTGCTCCTACCCAAGGAGAACGGCCGACCGATGAACCGGCACAGCGTCACCCGGGCGCTGAACCGCGCCGCCCGCACCGCCGGTCTGACGGCCGTGCACCCGCACCAGATGAGACACACCCTCGCCACCCAAGCGATCAACCGCGGCATGAGCCTGGAGGCAATCGCCGCGCTACTCGGCCACCACAGCCTCGACATGACCCTGCGCTATGCGAAGATCGCCAACCGCACCGTCGCCGACGAATACTTCGCCGTCACCGACAAGGTCGAAGCGCTCTACGGCCGACCCGAACCGTTGCCCGCCGACCTGCTCGGCGCCGGGATGAGCAAACTGCGCCGCGACACATTCCGGCTACTCGGCAACGGCTACTGCACCCGCCCACCACAGCTCGAGTGCAGCTACGAAGCGACCTGCGAACGCTGCACCTACTTCCAGACCAGCATCGACTTCCTACCAATGCTGCAGCGCCAACACGACGACGCCGCCGCCAAGCACCAGAACGAGCGTCAGCAGATCTTCGCCAACCTGCTCGACCGCGCCCGGGACGCCTCATGAAAGCGCAACGGCTGCACATCGTCGAGCCCGGCGAGCACCCCGCGCCCCGCGTGGATGACGACAGCTCCGCCATCGTGGCCCAGGCCATCGAAGCCCTCGCCCGGCTCCGCACGCCCTACTGGCTCGGCGACAGCGCCGTCCAGCTCCACGCACTGGCCAGCCTCATCCACCACGCCGAACAGCTACTCCCGCAAGTCGTCGCCGACGCCCGCGACCAAGGCCTCACCTGGAAGGAGATCGCCATCCTGCTCAACACCTCACCCGCGGCCGCAGCGCGCCGCTACCGACCAAACAAGTAACCCACCCTTGACAGCGATCACCCACATAATGCCGATGATCGGAAGATCATCTGTGACATGAATTTGCGGTGCAATGCGTAGTTTCGCGGTCAGGTCGCGTGTCGGCTCTCGTGGCCCGCTGGCCACGCTTCGTTGAAGCACGCGGCCGCGGCGGTTCGATGCCTGTCGAGTTTGTCGGTTGCTTCCTGTCCCGCATGTCGTACCTGAGCGGGACGAAGTTCATCGGGCGGGTCTTGTGGGACAACAGCCGCGCCTCCGCGCCGGCGGTCGTTGTCGAGCGTGGTAGCCGCCCGCTGGACGTTCCTCTTGCGGCACGCTCATGACCGCGGCGCTGTCCACCGCGAGACGGCGGCATCCGGAACGCAGAGATGAGTTCCGGATACCGCCGCCCGCGTGTGTGACTACTTGATCTCGGAGCGGCGCAAGGACAGCAGCCCGACGACGAGGGGAAGGACGATCCAGATCATCGTGGTCAAGCCGAGCATCGCCCACTCCTTGACAGTGTTCGTGGCGCCATCGAGGAGCGCCGCCTGCGTGTAGTGCCAGTCGATCCACGGCTGCAGGTCCTCAAACCACGAACGCACCTGAGCCAGGAGCGCGAGAATGCCGGGCATGACTAGTGAAGCGACGAAGTAGCCCACGATCGCGGCCGCGGAGTTGCGCAGCACGACACCGAGTGCGAAGCCGAAGGCCATGCCCACCAGGTTGTAGAGCACCATCTGGAGTGCCATGGACA
>DATBFF010000007.1:0-3964 GCA_036558625.1 Mycobacterium sp.
TTTCACCAGGACGTTCCTGATGGTCACGTTGTTGGCGTCGACGATGATGCAGCCGTCCACTTCCGTGTTCTCCAGGACATAGCCGTCCTGATCAATTTCCATGTCTCCGGAATGCACCGCGAGTTTGGTACCGACAGGTACCCCGGTGTTCGAGGGCCCGGGGAAGCTGGTTCGCGGCGCATGGGATCTCGACCCGGGTACCGAGGGGGTGGACGATGCGTTGCTATGCCTGCTGGCCGGCGGCGAACTTCGAGGAGCAGACGCCGAACGCGACGCTGATGTGCTGCGCTGATGCGAAACGCTGCTCGGCGGCTCCGAGGACGGGCGTCCGACTGGGGCGCCGCGGTGATCACTGCTCGGCTCGAACAGGACGTCGACGTAGTAGGCAGCGTCCTGCCAGGTACTGGTCGGGAAAGCGCCGGCGCCGTAGGCGAAGACGCCCTCGCTCGCTGTGACCGTGGTGTTGCCGAGCGACCTGTGTTGAGCGAATGCCGATTGTTGGTATGCGTAGTACCCGGTCGACGTGTGGTACGAGGCGACGTAGAAGTCGTGCGGCACCAATGCAACCGGCTTCTTGAGGTACACGGTCTGCCAACCCGCGGGCGACTCATTGTGGAATGTGGCGCGAGCCAGGACAGTGCCGGAACCGCTCCACAGGCTGCCGATGTGGGTTCCGTCGTTCTTGGTGCTCTTGTAATAGCGCAAGGCGACGACGGACCCAGGCGTGCTCACTTCGAAACGAACACCGAGCTCGACAGCGCGTGGGTCAGTTCCAGCCGGTGTGGCCGGCACAGTCTTAGCCGGATATATCGTGACATATGGCCGCCGAGTCGAGGACGCCTTGGAGCTGACAAGATTCGGTATCACTAACGCAAGGATGAGGGCCACGCCGGCCAACGCCGCCAGCGATGCGAACAACGGGAATCGTTTCCGCGCAAGAGGACGCAGCGCATACTTCAACAAGATCAATCCCCCCTACAGCGCCCCCGTGCTGCCTCAAATTCTCGTGCGCCTCCGCAGCGGGCAGCCGTGGCGAGCGCGACGCAACTGGGAGGATTGCAGCGATCGACACATTACCAGTGAACGGCTGTCAAACTGCTGTCAAGGGTGCCGGTAACCTGACTTGGCGGTAAAGGACTTGGCCTGTGAGCGCGCATCTACAATTGCGAGATGTCATCCGAGTTGGTCGTCGTTATCGTGACGTACAACAGCGTCGCGATGATAGAAACCCTGTTGGACTCGCTGCCCGCGGCGCTCGGTGACGTGGAGGCAGAGATCGTCGTTGTCGACAACGGGTCATCCGACGGCACGCAGAGCGCCATCAACGAGCGTGGTGGCTGCAAATTGGTGGAGTCGACGAACCTCGGCTACGCGGCCGGGATCAACCGAGGTGTCGCAGAGGCGACGGATGCGGGTGCGATTCTCATCCTGAACCCGGACGTTCGAATGACCCCCGGGGCGGTACCGGCGTTGTTGGCGCGGCTCTGTGAGCACGATATTGGGATAGTGGCCCCACGGACGGAATATCCGGATGGCCGGCTTGAGCACTCGCTACGGCGCGAACCAACATTGCTCCGCTCGCTCGGGCTGAGCCGTACCCGCAGGGCCATATTCAGCGAGAACGTGAACCGTCCCGAAGAATACGCCGAAACACGGATCGTCGATTGGGCGGTGGGTGCTGCGTTGCTCGTTTCCCGTGAGTGCTTCGACGCGGTCGGTGGGTGGGACGAGTCGTTCTTCCTCTATTCGGAGGAGACCGATTTCTGCTTGAGAGCGCGCGACTTGGGCTACTTGACCGTCTATGAGCCACAGGCGCTCGTCATCCATTACGGTGGTGGCTCGGGACGCAGCGGCAAGACGTTCGCCATGCACGAGGTCAACCGCGTTCGCCTCTATCGGCGCCGTCACGGAACGATCGCGTCGCTGGTGTTCCTGCTGTTGAGTGCCGCCAGAGATGTGTTTCGGATGCTGAAAGGCGATCGCGCTGAGTACGCCGTCGCTCTCAGAGCGCTGCTGTGCCCGAGCCGTAGGCCCGTCGAGCTCGGGGCCTCCGGCCGCCTGTTGCCGGACTAAGCACAGAACTGTTCACGCAGTAGTGCGCGACGACCACCGGTCGCCGGGCGCGCTATCGGGCTCTCACGACTCGGGGCGGAGCCTTTCGGTCACGGAGAAACCGACTGCGGGCGCCACATCGTCAGCCGTCGTCACCCGTCGACGCGATTCAGGGTACAGCCGGCCCTTGAGCTTCAGAAATGGCTTTTCGACCAGCCGGGCCGAAACCTCTGCCGCGGCAAACGCCAGTACGATTCCCACAGCAGCAAAATGCGGGACGCCCCTTTCGGCGAGCAATATCATGAGCGGCAGATGCCACAGGTAAATTGCGTAGCTGCGCTGGCCCATCCAGACGGCCGGCGGCCATGTGTAAACGCCTGACGTGACGTCGCGCAAAGCTACGATCAGTATTGCCGCTAGGAGTTCCGTCGTGACGTTCCACGCAACAGCGACGTGCTTGTCGGCGGTCCATGACCCGATAAGGGCCACCAGCACGATCCCCGCCCCGGCGACCATCGCAGTCGCTTGGGCGCGCGGGATGCGTATCTCGCGCCCGAGCAGCGCAAGGAGACACCCGATCAACAACCCGTGTCCCTGCCAGATCGGATTGTAAACTCCAACCCCGATAGCCCCTGTGGTCTCGATCGACTGCCACGTCCAAACTGCGCAGCCGAGGATGCTGAACGCGATGCCGGCGGAGAGCGCGATTGCCAACGTCCTGCGAGTACGCCCGACTAGGTACGCGAGGGCAAGAGGCCAGAAGAGGTAGAATTGCTCTTCGACGCCAAGAGACCAAGTGTGGCCGTATGGTGATGCTCCGCGGTTGAAAACATCGGTGATATCAGTGAAGTAGAGTCCGGCGACCAGGGCGTGCATTTTCGATGCTCCCAGCGCAACCGTCACTACGAGCATCGCGAGCAGCGCGGGCCACAGCCTCAAAGCGCGGCGTCCGTAAAATAGCCGCAACTGGATCCGGTTGTTCTGCGCATATTCTGCTGCAAGGAGCGACGTGATTAGGTAGCCCGAGAGCACAAAGAAGACGGCGACGCCTACGCCTCCCCCCTGAAAGCGATTCCCCGCCGCATGGTCCGCGAGCACGAGCGCTATTGAGAGAGCGCGTAATCCATCAAGGCCCACGATTCGATTGGCTGCCACGGCTTTCCCCCTAAAGCTGCGCGTTGCGCACCGTACCCAGCAAAATTGAGTCCTACAATTCGGCGTGATCTTCGTCACTCCAGGCTGGGCCCAGGGGTATCCGGATCGTGCTGTCCGGTGTCCCGGGCGGCCCCGAGTTCATGTCGAGGGTCGCGTCGCGGATCCCCGGTGTGGCCGCGTCAACCGCGCGCGCAGCAATCGGGCAGCAATCGGGCACCGGCCTCCGGCTGAGGTTAGAGTCATCATGAGCCAGCACGTGGTACGGGGGGGACCAAAGGTGAGGGTTGCGGAAGCAATGTGGTTCGGTGGCGAGCATGCGCTGGCGGGCTTCGTCCATCATCCGGATCGCCCGACTGGGCGAGGTGTGCTGATCTGCCCGCCGTTCGGTTACGAAGTCACGTGTGCGTATCGGACGCTGCGCCGCCTGGGTGACCGGCTGGCGGCCAGCGGCAACACGGTCCTTCGCTTCGACTATGAAGGCACTGGTGGGTCAGCGGGCACAGGTATCGAAGCCGACCAATTCGAACGCTGGATCGGCAGCGTCGTTGCCGGGCTGGAGGAGTTGCGCCGTCGCGGGGCCGCCCGTCCGGCGATCGTGGGACTGCGACTCGGTGCCGCGCTGGCCGCAGCCGCTGCCGCGTCAGAGCAGGACCTCGGCCCGATCGTGTTGTGGGAACCAGTCTGGTCCGGGCGGCAGTTCTATCGAGAGCTGCGCGCTCAGACTGCGATCACGGCTGGTGGAGCTCTCGGCGACGGC
>DATBFF010000008.1:0-8560 GCA_036558625.1 Mycobacterium sp.
CGCCGCCATTCATTACCGGCGCGAGGTCATCCGCCTGATTGCCGAGATCAGCATGGGCGCGGGCACACTGGCGATGATCGGCGGCACCGTCGTAATCGTCGGCTTTTTGACGCTGGCCGCCGGCGGCACGCTCGCCGTGCAGGGCTACAGCTCGCTGGGCAACATCGGTATCGAGGCGCTGACGGGGTTCTTGGCTGCGTTCATCAACGTGCGCATCGCCGCCCCTGTCGTCGCCGGAATCGGGTTGGCAGCCACGTTCGGCGCCGGTGTCACCGCGCAACTGGGTGCGATGCGCATCAACGAGGAGATCGACGCACTCGAAGCGATGGCGATGCGTCCCGTCGAGTACCTGGTGAGCACCCGGATCGTCGCGGGCATGATCGCGGTCGCTCCGTTGTATTCAATCGCGGTGATCTTGTCGTTCCTTGCAAGCAAATTCACCACCGTATTCATCTTCGGCCAGTCTTCAGGTCTGTATAACCATTACTTCTCAACATTTTTGAATCCAATTGACCTGTTGTGGTCCTTCCTACAGGCGATTTTGATGGGCCTGGCTGTGCTGTTGGTGCACACCTACTACGGCTACTTCGCCACGGGCGGACCATCCGGTGTGGGTGTCGCAGTCGGCAACGCGGTACGTGCCTCATTGATCACCGTCGTATCGGTAACGCTGCTGGTGTCGCTGGCCATCTACGGCGCCAACGGAAACTTTCACCTGTCGGGATAGGAGAGGAGGTCGATGAAACCCGGTGTCCTGCGGCCCCTGATCGGGTTGCTGAGCATCTTGGCCGTGCTGGGTGTTATCGCCTTGGCGCTCAACTTATTCCGCGGCGGATTCACCACCTCCGTGCCGGTGACGATCATCTCCGATCGCGCCGGCCTGGTGATGAACCCCGACGCCCGGGTCAAGATGCGCGGCGTGCAGGTGGGCAAGGTCGACTCCATCGACCAAGGGCCGGACGGGCACGCGGTGCTGCACCTGGCGATGGATCCGTCGCAGCTTCATCTGATTCCGTCCAATGTGCTCGTCAACATCGCGTCGACGACGGTCTTCGGCGCCAAGTACGTGCAACTGGTCCCACCGGTCGAACCCGCGGCGCAGCCGCTGAAGCCCGGACAGGTCCTCGACGCCAAGAAGGTCACTGTCGAGATCAACACCGTCTTCTCGCAACTGGTACAGGTGCTGTCGAGCATCCAGCCCGAAAAACTGAACGAAACCTTGGGTGCCATCGCGCAGGCGTTCAACGGTCGCGGCGAGAAGATCGGCCAGACGCTCACCGATCTGGACGCTTGGCTTGCGAAGACGGATCCCAGCTTGCCGGCGTTGAACCACGATCTCGAAGTGGCAGCCGACGTTTTCAACGCCTATGCCGATGTATCACCGCAACTGGTTGCAACGGTGAAGAACTCGACGAAGATCAGCCAGTCGATCGTTGACGAGCAACACAACCTCGACGCGTTTCTGCTGAGCGCAACCGGGTTGGCGGACATCGGAAACGAGGTGGTCGGCGACAACAGGCAGGCGTTGACCGACGTGCTCCACCTCCTTGTACCCACGACCGACCTGACCAACGAGTACGCCCCGGGGATCAACTGTGCCTTGGGCGGCATGGCTGACCTGCTGCATCAGCCGCCGCTGCCCGCGCCGGGCATCCTCGTGTCGGTCAGCTTCACACTGGGCATCGAGCGCTACCGCTACCCGACGAATCTGCCCAAGGTCGCTGCTACGGGCGGTCCGCATTGCCTGGGTCTTCCGCATCTGCCCAAGAACGTCCAAGCGCCATGGCTGGTCACCGACGACGGCACCAACCCCGAGCAATACGGCAATCCGGGTATCCTGCTGAATTCCGATGGGCTGAAACAACTTTTGTACGGACCCATCGCCGGGCCGCCGCGCAACACCGCTCAGATCGGACAGCCGGGATGAGGGGCGGATTGCGGGCAACGCTGGTGAAGTTCACCATTTTCGCGGTCATCATGATCTTCTTGACCGCGTCGTTGTTCTTCATCTTCGGCCAGTACACCACAGGCTCGACGAACTCCTACTCCGCGGTATTCACCAATGTGTCGCGCCTGAAGTCGGGGGACTCGGTGCGGGTCGCCGGGATCCGGGTCGGAACCGTCGACAGTGTGTCGCTGCGCGACGACAAGAAGGTTGTTGTGAAATTCGACGCCGACAAAAGCGTCGCGCTCACCGCCGGAACACGCGCGATGGTCCGCTACCTCAACCTCGTCGGTGACCGTTACCTGGAGCTCGCCGACGGACCCGGATCGACGCGGATCCTTGCGCCTAAATCACAGATTTCGGTCGACAACACAGCCGGCGCACTGGATCTCGATCTGCTGCTTGGCGGCCTCAAACCCGTGATCCAGGGCCTCAATCCGCAAGACGTCAACCAGCTGAGCCAGGCGCTGGTGCAGATCTTTCAAGGCCAAGGCGGCACCTTGGAATCACTGCTGTCGAAAACGTCGTCGCTCACGAATGCGT
Source organism: Mycobacterium sp. (assembly GCA_036558625.1). Taxonomy (GTDB): domain Bacteria; phylum Actinomycetota; class Actinomycetes; order Mycobacteriales; family Mycobacteriaceae; genus Mycobacterium. Next base: position 2,489 of record DATBFF010000008.1, read on the forward strand.
TAGCCGACAACAGCCAGGTCGTCCAGCAACTGATCGACAACCTCAACACGGTTGTCGGCACACTCGATAAAGACGGCAACAAGTTCAAGGATGCGATAGACCGGCTGCAGCACCTCATTTCCGGGTTTTCAGAAGACCGCGATCCGATCGGCACCGCGATCGTGCAATTGGACAACGGAACCGCGTCGATCGCCGATCTGCTGACCAATGCGCGGCAGCCGCTGGCCGCGGCGGTCGACCAGGTGAGCAAGTTGGCCCCGCTGCTCGACGACGGCAAGGGCCACCTCGACTACGTCTTGGGAAGGCTGCCGGAGGACTACCGCAAGCTCGTCCGGCAGGGGTCCTACGGCGCCTGGTACAACTACTACCTCTGCGGAGTCACGGTTCGCGCCACCACAACTGATCCCTCGAGCCGGCCGGTGGTCTTCCCGTGGATCAAGCAGAAGACGGGGAGGTGCGCAGCGAAAGATGATTAAGTATCGGGGCGGGCAGCTTATTCGGGCCGGATTCATCGGCGTCGTGCTCATCCTGCTGGTCATCGCCGTCGGGCTTCAGCCCCAGACGCTGAAGTCGCTCGCGTCCTCGATCAGATACCAGGCACTGTTCACCGAGGCCGGCGGCCTTGCCGCAGGCAACCCTGTGTTGGTGTCGGGCATGAAAGTCGGCACGGTGTCAGGGATCTCGTTGAAGAACGGTGAGGCCTTGGTCACGTTCAACGTTCCCGGCAGGATATCGCTGGGCTCGGAGACCACCGTCCACATCAGAACCGGAACGCTGCTCGGTGAGCGGGTGCTCACCCTGGAATCAGCCGGCAGCGGAAAGCTACGTCCCAACGACGTGATCCCGATCTCGCGGACCGGGTCGCCCTACTCGCTGACCGAGGCGGTCAGCGACCTCAGCTCGTACTCGAAGGACACCGATTTCAAAGCCCTCAACCAGTCCCTCGATACGTTGTCAGACACTCTCAACCAGATCGCGCCGCAACTCGGACCGGCATTCGATGGAATAACCCGGTTGTCGCGGTCCCTCAACGAGCGCAACGACAGTCTGCGCGATTTACTCAAGACCGCCACCGACGTCACCGGCATCCTGTCGGAGCGCAGTCAGCAGATCAACACGCTCATCCTGGACGCCAACGACTTGGTGGGTGTGCTCGCCGACCGCCGAAACGCGATCGTGTCACTTCTTGCCAACACGTCTGCGGTCGCCAAGCAGTTGACCGGGTTGGTCCACGACAACGAAGCGAAGCTGGCCCCGGCCCTGGAGCGCCTCAACCGGGTAAATGCGATGCTGGAGAAGAACCGCGACAACATCGGCAAGGCGCTGCCTGGTCTGAAGAAGTTCCAGATCACCCAGGGTGAAGCGGTGGGCAGCGGCTATTACTACGATGCGTTTATCCCGAATCTCGACGTGCCCGAGATCCTTCAGCCGTTTTTCGACTACATCTTCGGGTTCCGCCGGGGTGTGAACGCCGGGCAGCCGCCGGACAACGCCGGGCCACGGGCAACACTACCGTTCCCGTACAACGGGATTCCGCAGCCTCAAGAACAATGGGGTCCAGGAGCGCCTCCGGGGACTCCGCAATGATGCGCCGTAACCGAGTCATGATCGGCATCGCAGTGGTGCTGGCCGGCTTGCTGGCCGCGGCGGTCGTCTTCGTCGTTCGCCAGACGTTCTTCAAGCCCACGACGATCACCGCCTACTTCACTACCGCCACTGCTATTTATCCGGGCGATGAGGTTCGGGTGTCCGGCGTCAAGGTCGGCTCTATCGCATCCATCGAACCGGTGGGCACTCAAGCCAAGATGACGATGCATTTAAACCGCGGCGTGCCGATCCCAGCTGACGCGAAGGCCGTGATCGTCGCACAGAACCTCGTCGCCGCTCGCTATGTGCAGCTCGCCCCGGCGTACAAGTCGAGCGGCCCGAAGATGAGCGACGGTGCGGTGATTCCCGCCGACCGGACCGCGGTACCGGTCGAGTGGGACGAGGTCAAAGACCAATTGATGCGCCTGTCAAAAGAACTGGGCCCCAATAGCCAGGTGTCCACGCCGGCGATCGCCCGCTTCATCGACAGTGCCGCCAACGCGCTCTCCGGCAACGGCGACAAGCTACGGCAGACGCTGGCTGAACTGTCGGGTGTGGGACGCACTCTCGCAAACGGCAGCGGAAACATCGGCGACATCATCAAGAATCTGCAGATTTTCGTCACCGCTCTGCGCGACAGCGACCAGCAGCTCGTGCAGTTCAACAACCGGTTGGCCACCCTGACGAGCGTGATCGACGACAACCGGTCCGACTTGGACGCCGCGCTGTCCGACCTCTCGGTTGCCGTGGGCGACGTGCAGCGTTTTATCGCTGGAAGCCGCGACCAAACAAGCGAACAAATCCGCGGCCTGGCCAGTGTCACCCAGAACCTCGTCGACCACCAGATGGATATCAAGAACATCCTGCATCTCGCGCCGACCTCGTTCGCGAATTTCTACAACATCTACAACCCCGACAGCGGTAGCCAGGTCGGGGCGCCCGTGCTGAATCCCTTGGTCCAGAATCCGGTCTGGATTTACTGCGGGATGATGGGCGCGGTCGAGGGTCTCACTGGTCCTGAGACGACGAAATTGTGCGAGCAATATCTCGGTCCAGCGCTGCGCCTGCTCAACGCCAACAATATTCCGCTACCGCTGAATCCGTTCCTGATGCCGGCATACTCGCCGGACCGGGTGGTCTACTCAGAGCCTCGGCTTGCGCCTGGCGGGGAGGGGCCGAAACCCGTACCGCCCGAGGAGCCGCCCGCGATTTCCGCATACACGGGCCTGCCGGGTGACTACCCGCCTGCGCCGCCACCGCCGCCACCCCCGGCGCGGATCCCCGGAGTATCGTGGCCCGCCCCGACCACGCCGCAGGCACCACCGCCGCCACCTCCCGCGCCGACCTTGCCGGATCTGCTGCTTCCCGCAGAAAGGCCGCCATCATGATCCGGATGATAGATGTGCGGCGGCTGATCGTAATCGTCGCTTGTGTCGCGGTTCTCGGATCGGGCTGCGCATTCAAAGGACTCAACTCGCTGCCCCTGCCCGGGGCCGTCGGACGCGGGACAAACGCCAAGATCTACCACGTCGAGATCGCGAATGTCGCTACGCTCGAGTCGAATTCGCCGGTGATGATCAATGACGTCATCGTGGGCAGTGTGGGCAAGATGACGGTGCAGGACTGGCATGCCAACGTCGAGGTGTCCGTGCGCCCGGATGTGGTCGTCCCGGCGAATGCGGTGGCGAGCGTGGGACAGACGAGTCTGTTGGGATCGATGCATCTGCAACTGAATCCACCGCTGGGCGAGTCGGCGAGCGGAAGTCTCCCAGCAGGATCCACGATCCCGCTGAACAAGTCGTCGACCTATCCGTCCACCGAGCAGACCCTGTCCTCGCTGTCGTTGGTGGTCAACGCCGGAGGTCTGGGTCAACTCGGAGACATCATCCACAATTTCAACAAGTCGGTGCACGGCCGCGAGCAGCAGATCCGCGACCTGCTGACCCGCCTCGACCGCTTCGTTGGCACGCTTGACACGCAGCGCGAAAACATCGTCGCGTCCATCCAGGCACTGAATCGGCTGGCCGGCACATTCGCGGGACAGCGCGATGTCATCACGGAGGCGTTGAAGAAGGTTCCGCCCGCGTTGGACGTGCTGATCAAAGAGCGGCCGAACATCACCACAGCTCTGGAGAAGCTCGGGACTTTCAGCGACACCGCGACCCGACTCGTCAACGACAGTCAGGCCGATCTGGTGAAGAATCTGCAGAATCTCGAACCAACGCTGAAAGCGCTGACCGACCTCGGAAAGGATCTGGCTCCGACCCTTGCATACTTGCCGACCTATCCCTTCCCGCCGAGCCTCGTCGACCAGGGTGCCCGAGGCGATTACATGAATCTGTTTGCCGTCCTGGATATTTCGAGGGAACGGCTGAAGCGAACCCTTCTGCTCGGCACTCGCTTCGGCCAGCCGGGTATGGTACTGCCGGCCGCACCGGGCGAGCCGTACTACGTGCGGGAATTGTTTGATCCCACTGGTCAAACCCCGATCAACACTCCATTGACGCCTGCTGCGCCAGACACCCCGCCTGGTACGCCCGCGCCTCTCGCCCAATCGTCGGGATCCGCTCCACCGCCGGCAGCAGGAGCTCCGCCTCCGCCTTCGGCACCTCCGTTACCCGAAACGCCCTGGCCACCATCGGCAATGGATGTGGGTAGCTGATGCTGACGCGATTCGTCCGAATTCAATTGATGATCTTCACGATCGCCTCGATCGTCGGCGTACTGGCGATGATCTTCTTCTACCTGCAGCTGCCGACCCTGTTGGGCATCGGCAAGATGACCGTCACGCTCGAGTTGCCCGCCACCGGCGGCCTCTACCGATTCAGCAACGTCACCTACCGCGGCGTCGAAATCGGCAAGGTCACGTCAGTCGATTTGACCCGCGACGGGGCGAAAGCCGTTCTCTCCCTGAATACTTCGCCAAAGATTCCGGCCAACCTGCAAGCTGACGTGCTCAGTGTCTCCGCGGTCGGCGAACAGTACATCGACCTGCGGCCACGCACCGCCTCGGGGCCCTACCTTCACAACGGCTCGGTGATCGCACAACGTGATGCGACCATTCCACAGGACGTCGGCCCAATGCTGGATCAAGTCAGCGCGCTGATCGGCAGCATCCCCAAAGACAAGCTCAGTGCGCTGCTGGACGAGGCGTTCAAGGGGTTCAACGGCGCGGGCTACGATCTCGAGACCCTTGCCGACACGTCATCGAAGCTGTCCGGCGACCTCAACAGAGTTGGCGATGCCAACGCTGCGCTCTACCGCGACAGTGAGCCACTTCTCGACTCACAAGCCGACACAACAGAGTCGATCAAGCTGTGGGCGCGCAGCCTCGCCGGTGTGACCGATCAGTTGGTGACGGACGACCCGCAGATTCGCACGGTGCTGCAAAACGGGCCAGGCGCCTTTGACGAGACATCCGCGCTTCTCAGCCAGGTCAAGCCGACCCTGCCGGTGCTGCTCGCCAACCTGACCACCTTGGGCCAAATACTCGTGACGTTTCACCCAGGGGTTGAGCAACTGCTGGTATTACTGCCTCCCTCGGTTGCCGGCATCCAGACCGTGAATCCCAGCCGCAATCCGACCGGGTACGCGTTGGGCGATTTCTCCATCACCGTCAACGATCCAGATCCATGCACAGTCGGGTTTTTGCCGCCGTCGTCGTGGCGCAGCCCCGCCGACACCACAACCATCGACACGCCCGACGGTCTGTACTGCAAACTGCCGCAAGACTCGCCGACTTTGGTCCGTGGCGCCCGCAACAACCCCTGCATGAACAAGCCGGGTAAACGGGCACCGACCGTCGAGATCTGCGAGAGCGACCAGCCGTACAAGCCGCTGGCGATGCGGCAACACTCGCTCGGGCCCTACCCGTTCGATCCGAACCTCGTGGCACAGGGCGAGCCGCTAGACGACCGAACCTCGTTCCAGCAGAACATCTTTGCGCCCATCCAAGGCACGCCGTTGCCACCGGGCGCGGCATTTGGGCTGCCGGGACCGCCACCGCCCGCCGCACCGCTGGCGCCGGCAGCGGAGAGTCTGCCTGGGCCAGCGGCGAATACGACGCCACCGGACGCGGGCGTGGGTCCGCCCGTCCCGGATTCCGCGGCCAGTCCCGCGCCGCCACAGGAGCCGGCGCCGCCACAGGGTCCTCTTCCCGGGCCTCCGCAAGACGGTGTTCCGCCGGCGGCCGTGCCACAGGCCGCACCCAGCGCGTCCGGCGCATCCGTGCCGTCAGTCGCGACGGCGCAGTACGACCCGCGCACCGGTCGCTACATCACTGCGGATGGCCAGATGTATCAGCAGTCGAATCTGGCCGGGTCGGCGCCAAAGACATGGCAGGACATGCTGCCCAAGTAAGGCGCGCTTGTCAGCCGAGCTTGACCAGCTTGAACGGCAGCGTGACCTGCAGCGAGTTGTTGACTCCGCAGGCGCCGCTGGGTCCGGTCGTGACATCCTCGCCCGCGAACGTGGTCGAGTCGAAAT
>DATBFF010000009.1:0-6345 GCA_036558625.1 Mycobacterium sp.
GGCGCTGAAGCTCGTAGAGGTGGGGGAACTCCGTCCACGCGACGACCGCATCCCAGAGCCGCACCGCCGCCTCCCCCATCGGCGGATCGACGAGAACGGGTCCGAAAAGGCACTGCCCGTCGGGAAAGAACATCGTCGGGACCCCGTAACCGCCGGCGTCGATCACCCGCTGATGTTCGGACATCACCTCGTCGTTGGTGGTCGGATCGGTGATGGCTTGGTCGACGAGCCCCGGGTCGAAGTCCAGTTCTTCGAGAAGGGAACGGGCGACGGCCTTTTCGTGCGGCTTGTGTCCCTCGACGTGCAAGGCTCGGCCCGCGCGCCCATACCAGGCGTCGAGGTCGGCCATCGAGCGACGACGCAGCAGGGCTCCGATGCGCATCATCGACCAGCCGTAGGACCACTCCCGCTCCCAGGGGTGCTTCTTGCCCTGCTCGCGGTTGACCTCTTCGAGGCTGAAGAACCGCCAGTTCACCTTCAGCCCGGTCAGGTCGCGTACCTCGCGCAGCCACAGCGACGTCTGATATGCGTAGGGACACATGACGTCGAAGTGGAAGTCGACTGTCCTGGGCAGTGCGGTCGTGGATGTGTCGACGCTGCCACCTGGCGCGACTCCCTGCATGGGTAACGAATCTACCTCTGCGCGGCCGGGAAAGCTTAGTCTCAGACGTCCTCCGCCGCTGCGCTCACGATGACGGTCACTGTGTCTGCTCCGGTATCTGATGCGACGACCAGTTCCTGGGTGTCGGCCGAAACCACGTGGCCGCCGGTGACGCTCACGTGGTAGCCGTTCGGATAGTTGATGGCCGGCACCACGATCACCGTTTCCGACCCTGGGGTGAAATTACCTGAGCCGTCAGCCTTTTCGGTGGAGTAACTGAATTGGAACGTGCCGTCGGCAAACGAGTACGAAATTGGGATGCCGGAGATCAAATTCGGGTAGGGCACGGCTAGTGCCGCAAGGTTGCCAGTGTTGACGTTGTCACCGGTCGGTGGCTTCATGGGGTCGAACACCAGCGACTCCGCGCCCTTGTCCCCCGAGGTGGTGATGTCGCCTACGCCGCTGTACGTCCATTCCTGCCAACCTGCTTGGATCTTGTCGGCACCTTGCATCTCGGTGCCGATCGTCGACGCGTTGTCGGTGGCACCGAACTCAGTCAGAAAGACCGGCATATCGTTCTGTGTTCCGTACCGCTGAGCCGCGCTGGCGAGTTGGTTCACGATGAATCCGCCGATGAGCGGAATTCCTGCGCTGTAACCGTGATACGAGAGAACAGTGTTCGGGTCGTCTATGGGGCCCAGGCTGTAGGGCTTGCCTAAAACAGTGGGAATCTCCGACACTGCTGGGTTGGCCGGCTCAATCCACACCGGGGTGGTCGGGTCGACGGCCCGAATAGCCGCGATCGCCTGGTTGTACATGGGGGCCAGCTGTTGTTCGCCGAAGAACTGGTTTCCGAAGACGGCTGCCAGCCACGACGAGCCCGGGAACGGCTCGTTCATGACGTCGTAGCCGATGACGTTGGAGTTGGCGCTGAAGTAACTCGCGACGTTCTCCCATGTTTCCGCGAAGTTGTCCTCCAGCCCGATGCCATTCGGTGCTGCGGCGTTGGACCAGAACGCATCCCAGGCATGTTGCTCAGCCGGATTCAGGTAGTAGTTACCCGGGAAGCCCGCCATGGGATTGGGTAGCCCGCCGTCCTGCGACGCCCACAACGGGGCGCCTTCGCCCTGGAACTCCTCGCTGTAATTGTCTTGGTGCATGTCGATGAGGGTGTAAATGCCGTGGGCGGCCAAGGTGTTCACCGTGTCGTTGATCGACTGGAGGTAATCGGTGTTGTAGTCGCCGGGCGCGGGTTCTACCGCACTCCAGATGATGCCCAGCCGCACGACGTTAAAGCCGTTGGCTGCCAAGAACGCTGCGTCGTCGTCGTCGAACCCACTGGCGGACGGCTCGTAGGGCGCAATCTTGTACACCTCGTTGAGTCCATGCAAGATGACGGCCTGTCCGGTGCTGTTGGTCAACCAGGTGCCGGTGGTCGACAGCGGCGGCAGTGTTCCGGGGGCTGCGGTACTCGGCAGGCCGCCCACACCAAATCGCCCGACCGCGCCATGACTCCCACGTGAGCCCGCATTGCCGCCGGCCCCGCCAAGGGCCGACAACCTCGTTGCCGCGCCGCCCACCCCGCTGTCGCCGGCGTCGCCACCGTCGCCGCCGCTGCCGAGGGACCGTGCGCCGTCGCCGCCATTACCGCCTCGGCCACCATCGGAACCATCACCGCCGTCGCCGCCGTGGCCGCCGACTCCAAACACCAGGCCCCTCGCGTCACCGCCGGCACCGCCTGCGCCTCCGACACCGCCCGCGGCACCAGCGCCGCCGGCTCCACCACCCCCGCCGATGCCCATCACCCATCCGCCGACGCCACCCGCGCCTCCGACGGCACCGGCGCCACCCTTACCGCCAACACCCCCGTCGCCGACCATGCCGGCATCGCCACCAAGGCCTCCGGCCTTTCCGGCCACAGTGCTGTTCCAGCCGTCACCGCCGTCGCCGAGCAACCAGCCGCCAGCACCACCGTCGGGGTGCTCTGCCGTCCCGTCCACGCCATTGCCGATCACAAACGATCCGAGCGCCGTGTTGATGAAGCCGTCGACGTGCTGACCGAATGGGCTTGTGATCCAGTCTTGAAGAGCGGTGTGAAGTGGGGTGTAGACGAATTGCTGGAACAAAGCGGTCGGGTCGGTAGCGGCGGCGCTTTGCGGCACAACGCTTGACGTGGTGACCAGCAGCGCAGGCTGACCCGGTTGGGACGCTTCAGGCGACGATTCCCGCCGCGCCCATGCCAAAAGTGTCCACAACGCCGGCGAATCGGCGGGCGCCGCCGGATTTCCGCTTGCCGATGGACTTACGAGGGCGTCGAGCATCTCGGTCACCGCACCGACAACGGTGCGCCCAGGCTCAGTCGTCGGAACCGAGGGCTGAGCAAGCGTTGCCCTAGTGCTGGTTGCCGTTGGACGGGACAAGGCTTGCGTTGTCGCAGCCGTGAACGCGGGACGAGCGGCCGGAATGACGGATGTTTTTGGGGCGTCCGCCGCGAACATGTCCGGACCCTGCGTCGCGAAGGCATCGGGGTCTGGAGTGTTGCCAGTGAGGTTCGGCGAAGCCGCCGATGCCGAGCCTTGTTTCGGAGCCGAGGACGTGCGACGAGGGGTTTTGGTGGCGGAATTCGGTCCCGTCGAAACTGTCTTGCTCAAACGACTCCGGGTGATTGCCCGCGGCACCGGTGAGCTCGGCGCCGAAATGCCGTCGGCCGAGGCTGCCGAATTCGCCTGCGTACCAACTGTACTCACCGCACGTCGGGGTGCTCGCGACGGGCGTGCCGTGTGGCCCGTCGTTGTCGATGACGCTTGCCCGGACCCCGCACTGCCGGCGCCTGACGAACCGCCCGACGATCCCAGGCCCGACCCACCATCGCCCCACGCGACTCCCCCAAAGCCGTGGCCGGTGAACACGGCCGCCCCCACACCGAGTGCCACCGCCAACCCACCAATTCGACCCACATACACCGAAGCACTCACGGCTCGCCCACCTCTCTGGTCCGCCAGCGAATTCGGTTTGGTCAAACGCGCACCCGAAGCCGATGACGCCCCAAGGAAGTATGAGTCACTTCTGGCCAATCGTTGGCGGCTTTTCGCACCGACCTCCGACGTGGGTACCCGAAGGGCGTCGAAATGCGCACGCAGCCCGTGCCGATCTCTCAGGTGGTGCCGTGGTGTTCGAGGGGATTGGCGGCAATCCGGGCCGCGCCATCGTTGGCCATCGAAGCCGCGGCTGCGCTGGCGGGCTTGCGCGACGCCTGGTCTTGAAAGCACGCGGTGAACTCTGTGCCGAAATCCCGCCGAGGATAGCGAGCCAGTATCTCGGTTCGCGCCTCCGGTGGGAACTCCTCGGGGCGTCGCCCGACGACCTCCCAGCTCGTCGCGACCTGCAGGATATGGGACTCGGGGTCGGCGCCTGCCGACACGTCGTCACGCATATGCAGCACGATGATTTCCGACGCCCTGGCCGCCCGATCGGCGGGCCAGCCGGCCGCTACGCCGAACACCCACGCCAGATCCCCGCCCGCCTCCTCGAAGGCCAGCCGGTAGCTGTCGAACGCTTCTGTGAGGCCGATGTCGTGAAGCAGCGCCGAAACGCAGTACAACTCGTCGTCGAATGAGATCGCGTGCGCGGTGGCATACATCGTCCCCCACAGATACGAGCGGATGCAGTGGTTAAGCAGCGCGGGCGAGTAGAACCGGGTTGCCACCAACAACGCAGCCTCGATAGCAGGCGTCTGCGGGAACGTGGGTTCAATGACCACTCGACAACTTTAAGTCGGTCAGGCCGCATCTCCGTAGAGTCGGTGCGGCTAGCACCGACTCTCAACGAATCTCGGCGAGGAGAGGCACCACAAGATGGCCGACACTCTCGGTGACCTGTTTGGACTGACCGGCAAAGTCGCGGTCGTGACCGGTGGCGCCAGCGGCATCGGTCTGGGTATCGTCAACGTCCTCGCGGAAGCCGGTGCGACGGTCGTTCTCGCCGACCGAGACCAGGCCGCGGCTACGCGTGAAGCTGCGGCCATCGCTGCATCGGGGCATGAGGCGATCGCAGTCGCCGTGGACGTCACCGACGAAGACTCGATTGTCGCAGCGTGCGCGGACATCGTTGAAAACGTCGGGGTGCCATGGCTATTGGTGAACAACGCGGCATTGCAGGACCGTGAGCCGCTGCTTGAAGCGACGGCGTCGGAATGGGACCGAATCCACGCGGTCAATGCGCGCGGTGCATTCTTGATGACGCGGGAGTCTGCGCGTGCGATGGCGCCAGCCGGAAAAGGCGGCCGAATCGTCAACATCGCGTCGAATGCGTTGCGTGGCGGTTTGATCAAGGGCCTCGCCTCGTATGCGTCGTCGAAGGGTGCACTCGCGGCGCTGAGCCTCGTGACGGCCTTCGAGCTCGCCGAGCATGGGATCACCGTCAACACGATCCTGCCGGGGGCGGTCGTCACACCGGGCGCCATCAACGCCAAGGGCGCGCTCAGCGATGGACCGGCGACGCGTCAGACACCATTCGGTTTCCAGGAGCCGCGCGAGATCGGCGCCGCAGTCCTGTTCTTCGCGTCGCCAGCGGCACGCCCGATTACGAATCAAGTGCTCGCGATCGACGGCGGATTCTCGATCAGCTGACGGCGGTCAGGACAATCACGGATACCCGTTCACTCAGCCGACGCTGCCTGGTGTACCGACCGGAACCTGTACACCGAGCCAATTGCACGGCGTCCAGGTGCGCCACGCAATCAGCGCGCACTGCTGCTCGGGACTGAGCGCCGGCGCGCACGGCGGCGTATCGGGCCCTCCGCACACGGCAGGATCGGCCGATGCGACACCCACACTCGCGTAACTGCCGGCGCTGAGCGAAGCCGCGACGGCCACGGCCATCAGTAAACGTTTCCACATTTCAAGCCCTGCCTTCCGTCGATGCCTCCAAGCGTCACCGTTTGTGGATTGCTGATCTCCCGTTGAACATGTGCTTATAAGCGTTTTACGCCTTGTTGTGTAGTTGCTGCAAGGGACTTTCGTCACGTAGATCGCGCTACCTACCCCCGGGGGAGGTTCTGACTAAGTACTGCGGCGCCGTAAGCCCGAGCAATTGCAGTAGTGCACTACTGCGTCCTCGGCACCGCGCAGCAGCGACGATCTCCTCGGCGGGACTTGACTTCACGTAGTGACCGTCGTTTCGCCAGCGCACGGGTTGGAGGATCGACAATGCGAAACGCGAATTACATCGGTCGTATCGGAGCATTGGCAGTCGCATTGGGCGTCGGTGTGGCAATTGCCGCTCCGCACGGGGTGGCCTGGGCCGATGGCACAGGGTCCGCGAGTTCTGGGGGGTCCACCGACGCGGCGGGCACGTCCGGCACCGACTCGTCCGAACCCGATGGCACGTCGACCACAACCGAATCGACGGGCACATCGCCCGCCACGGGCTTGCAGACGGACGCCGCATCCTCTAAGTCTGGTTCAGCGGACGCCGAGAACTCGGGCGCCTCGGCGACCGCAGGCGCATCGGTCCGGCAAGTCCCGCGGGGAACAGCGATGGCAACCGGCGGCGCGAACACGTCACGGAAGTCGAACAGGGAAACCGCGGCCATAGGCGATGCGCCCGCCGCGTCGAGTACCGATGAAACCCCGACACAACCCGTCAGGAACTCGTCGACAAGTGGGCCCGGCGCACCGGGCACTGGGGCACCGGTAGCCGCGGGCGGCCCGAGGCGAGGCTCACATAGCAGGCCGCAGCGGGAT
>DATBFF010000010.1:0-34712 GCA_036558625.1 Mycobacterium sp.
CCTTCACCGGTCAAAATTTCGCGGAGTTGTGAGCCGTGACCACCAACTCCGACAACTGCATAAACGCCGCATGCGGATTCGGCGCGAATCTTGCAGACGAACGGTCTAGCCCAAACGCACGCGATCTCCATTGCAAAGTGCGACACTTCTGTCCGCAGAGCCAAAGACGCCGGAAGCCAACGAAGGGGTTAGGCCATGAAGATCATGCTCACCACCGCCGGCGTGTTGACCGCAGCCACCTTGGTCGCATGCGGTGGCGGTTCGTCTGGACCGTCTGGTCACAGCCAAGCGTGGCAGGACGGCTACAACGCCGGATTAGCCACAGGTCAAGACCCCAACTTTCTCCTTGATGAAGAAGTTTGCCCCCTCATGTCGCAGGCAAATGCAACTGGTGAAACCGAACAGAGCGATTGGGAACAAGGCTGCAGAGAGGGTGTCCAAAAAGGAAAAACCCAACAGAGGCCGCGCTAGCCAGCGATCTGCCGTGCGAAACTCGGCAACCCCGCGCTTAGCCAACTCACGCACCAGCCGCCGCGGCCCCCCATACCGATGACTGCGGCGCAACTCCAACAGCTGTGCCTCCACCTCGGCCGCCATCTGATGCGGGCACCTTCGCGGCCGGTGCGACCGGTCGATAAGCCCCTCGAGACCCTCGGCCTCATAGCGCGCCAACCGCCGATGAAGCGTCTGACGCGACACCCCAACCTTCTCGGCGACCTGCGAGATCGACAAACCATCACCGCCATCACAGCCTGATACCTCTGCTCAGCCACGCTCAACTCCCTCATTCCGGGAGTGTCAAGGATCAACCGAAACAACTGTCAAGCATCAGCCGAAACACTGTCAGGCATCACCCGACATAGAACCGTCAAGCATCAGCCGAAGTCATACAGGCTATACGGTGGGGCGGGCGGGGCTCGAACCCGCGACCAACGGATTATGAGTCCGCGGCCCGCTGTCGCACGACCAGGCGAAACGGTTAGCTAAACGGGCCCAAACTACCTGTGAGACAACGAATCTGGCCGTTACCGGTACGGTTTCGGTACGCCCCGGGTACGGCTACGAATCGCCCCCGGTCGCCGGGGTGACGCCGGGGTGAGGGGCGCAAGGCGGTGTTAGCTATGTGCGGCCGATGAGACGCCGAACCTCCTCATATTTGAACCTTGAGTGGGGCATGCGCCGGTGTTCAGATTGCGCCAGTCGAACGAAGGCGCTCAATTCCGGCCGAATCGTAGCCTGCCAGGGCGGTGAGTGACTCTTCCGTATGCTTCTGATAGTCGTTGCGCCCTCCTACTTCGTTCGCAGGCCATCCAGCAGGACGTTCAATGCCTGCACTCCGCTGTCCCGCGCTGCTTGCTGATCTGGTGCATTTGCGATGAATAGTGCGGTCTCGTCGGCAGCGGCCAGCAGGACATGGGCTAACACATCAAATGGCCTGCCGGGTGCGATGTCGCCCTCTTCGACTGCCCGCTCAAGCATTGCGCGAATGGCCCCGAGTCCGTAGACGCTCTCAAGTTCGCGCCACCTCGCCCAGCCCAACACCGCTGGCCCATCAATCAGAAGAATCTGCTGAACGTGTGGGGTGAGTGAAGCGTCGAGAAAGCCAATCAACCCCTGTTGCAGTTCATTTAAGGCGCCATCGGCAGGGTCGTCGGCAAGGCTCTGCGCAGCCGCCATGACGAGGTCTTCTTCCACCGAGATGAACACGGCTTCGAACAGCGCCTGCTTGTCCGCGAAGTGGTGGTAAAGCGCACCCCTTGTGCCGACTCGCGCCTCCGCGACGACTTCCTCGGTGCCCGTCCGGAGGTAGCCCTTCTCCACGAAGAGACGCCTGGCGGCGGCCACTAGCGCCGCGCGCGTCGCCTCTGCTTGCTGGGCACGCCGCGCCTTGGTGTCCAGCGCCTCCTCGCCCGTCGGCATCGCTACAGCCTATTGCATACAGCCTGTAGGTCACCTACGGTTTGAATGTCACATACAACCTGTAGGCGATGCTCAAGTTGGTTCGCCTACAAGCCCTGAGGGGATTTCACTCGTGTCTTCGCCAGCCGATGTAGTCCGCCACTTCTGCTCCTTAATGGAGCAGCGGGACGCCGAAGCGTTGCGTCCCCTGCTCGCCGAAGGGGCCATTTATCAGAACGTGGGAATGCCCGCATTCACCGGACAGGACGCCATCGTGGAGAACATGGCCACCCAGTTCGCGATGTTCCCGGACGCCTACGCCTTCGAAATCGTCAACCTCGCCAGCGAGGGTTCCGTGGTGCTCACCGAACGCCTGGACTACATCCAGACTCCCGACGGAAGCAAGCCGGCCATCCCGGTAATGGGGACCTTCGTCGTCGATGACGGTGGAAGGATCACTCGCTGGACCGACTATTTCGACCTGAATCTGATAATGAAGCTGCTACAAGGCGAGGACATCAGCGCCCTGGTGCCCGCGACCGCATGAGTTGGGACATCACCACCGATTTGGGATCAACGGCGCTTGCTGTCGCTGCTCAACGGGCTGCAGAAACAGCAGAAGACGACCCGTTGATCCACGACGAGCTTGCAGCGGTGTTGGTGGCGGCGGCCAACGAACCAGGTTGGCAGCGGATGGCGTGTGGCGACCTTTCCGTGGAAGGGCGCAGAGGACGATGTAGGGCGGCGGGTTGCGCGAGCGGGCCGGGAGTACGTCGCCACACGGACAGTCTTCTTCGACGAGTTCTGCGCTGACGCAGCGAGTTTAGGAATCGGCCAATTCGTAATCCTCGCAGCCGGCTAACAGCAATCCGCTACGGGCCGTAGCGTTTCCAACGGATACTGGTCATTTCGAGCTGTTAACGAGGAGGGTCCATGCGGGTGCCAAGGGCCGTCGCAATCTTCAATAGTCGAGTCACCAATCCAGCGGCTCGGTCGATCACGCCATGGCTTCCAGGCCAAGGGACACTCGAGCATGTCGGACGCAAATCAGGCAAGCGTTATCGAACGCCGCTGTTGGTTTTTCCCACCCGCGAAGGCTTCGTCGTCCTCGTCGGGTACGGGCTGAAATCGGACTGGTTGAAGAATGTATTCGCCGGTGGACAGGCGGTGCTGCACAAGCGCGGCAAGAGTATCGCGCTAGCCAACCCCCGCCTCCTGAGTAAGGCTGAGGCCGCAACGCTCGTTACAGGGCCATCTGGTGTGTTCTACCACCTGTTTCCATACAACGAAGCGGCGCTGGTGTTGACCAAAGTCAATTCCACGCAGTGACTTTGAGCAGTTGAACGAAGAAGTTGAGCCAGTAGGTCGCCCAGAGCAGTCGGCTGTCGATGTCACGAATCGCTCTCGGCGAGCACACCAGATTTTTACGCCGGGGCGGGCGGTGCTGGAACCCGCGACCGTCGGACTCTCTATTGACAGTTCTTGTCGGTCACTGATGAAGCCCGTTATGCCTGTGGCTCAACCGTTTTGGGTCACACAAGCGAGAACTGCCTGTTCCCATCACGTCCCGCTCATACTCGCTGATTAAGCGATGAGCCAAATTGCGGCCACACACTTGTCGTCCCGGTCCCGGCCGGGTACATCAAGGACCACTCGGCCAGCGATACGGACGTTAAATGACAATACGTATGATCATAGCAATCGACATGGGTGTCTACCCCATAAACTGCCGCTTCACATTGACGATCCAGCACGATGGTCATACACTCTAGCTATATATGTCCGCACCGCCCCCGCCAGCTGGAAGTTGAGACATCGATGAACGTGAACAGCACCGCACCCAACGTCTTCGACGCTGGCCTCCCCACGTTCACTTACAGCCTCACCGCCGCCCCGCACGACATCCTCGAAGACGTCCGAAAGGCGCAATCGTGCGCGCCCATCGCCACCGGACCCCTGGGCCCGGAAATCCTGTCCTACGAAATGGCTCGGGATATGCTGCGCGACAACAGATTCAGCATGCCACCCGGCATCACGCTGGCAGCCCAGGGCGTCACCTCAGGCCCGTTGTACGACAAGATGATGAGCAGCCTGCTAGGCCTCGACGGTGCACCACATACTCGCTTACGCAAACTGGTTTCGAGAGCGTTCACTCCCCGCGCGACAGCATGTCTCCAAGACACGATCCACGAGGTGGTGAATGGCCTGATCGACCGGGTGATAGACGACGGACGGTGCGACGTCGTGACCGACATCGCGCGGCCTTACCCCACCCCGATCATGTGCGCGCTAATCGGTGCACCGCGCGAGGACTGGCAGCTGTTCGCACAATGGACCGACGAAATCTTCAAGGCCTTCAATTTTCAGCCTGACGCCACCTTCGATGAAGCCGCGATCATGCGGGCGTGGGGCGATCTGGACGCCTACGTCGACGACATGGTCGCCGCCCGCCGGAACAATCTGACCGATGACCTGCTCTCCGAGCTCATTCGCGCCGAAAGCGACGGCGACCGACTCAATCTTGACGAACTCCGCATGCTGGTGGCCGGCTTCTTGATGGCGGGAACGGATACGACGCGAAACCAATTGGCCGCGTCGGTGCAGGTCCTTTGCGAGCATCCGGACCAGTGGGCGAAGCTGGGCAATCAACCCGAGCTTGCGATGCAGGCGGTCGAGGAGAGCATGCGCCACTCACCGGCGGTGTGTATCGCGCCGCGCGCCGCCACCGAGGATGCCGAATTCGGCGGTTACATGTTCCCGGCAGGAACTTTCGTAGTCGTGAACACCTTTGCGGCCAATCGTGATCCAGCGATCTATCACGATGCAGATCGCTTCGACATCGCACGCAAGGACGTACCCGCGATTCTGACCTTCGGCGGCGGTGCGCACTACTGCCTAGGGGCCAACCTCGCACGCCGGGAATTGGCGGAAGCACTCACAATCCTCACCCAACGCCTCACCGCACCGCATCACATCGCTCCGGCGCCGTGGAAATCCCTGCTCGGTATGACCGGCCCGACAACACTCGAGATCGGGTTCGAAACCGAAATGCTTGTGACGGCGGATGCGTAGTCGCGGCTGGGCGGGCTCGACGCCCGCCTCGGATGAGGAGGCAATCGCCCGCATTCTGGATGCGGTGGACGAAGTGGTCGCCGAACACGGACCAGCGATACGCCTGGCCGACGTCGCCCGGAAACTCGGGGTCACTCGCCAGACGGTGTACCGCTACTTCCCCAATGCTGACGCGCTGCTCATCGCCAGCGCGATGCGTGCGGTCGACGGTTTCATCGACCAGGCTGTACAACGCGCCAGCGGACAGAACGACCCGGTCATTGCTGTCGTCGAATGCGTGTCGTTCGGAATCGAGAATCTCGTCGGCGATCCACAGCTGGAAAGCCTGCTGACGCGGCGACAGGAGGGCGAAGCCGCCGTCTCGCTGACCGCCGATACCGCGATCACATTCTGCTTGTCGGCGTTTCACCGCCTCGATGTCGATTGGAAGCTTCACGGCTTCGACAGCAACGCGCTCCGTGAGCTTGCCGAAATGACCTTGCGCACCGTGCAGTCCCTCCTAACCGATCCCGGCCAGCAGCCGCGCGACGGAATCGAACTACGCCGGTTCATTTCTCGATGGCTCGGTCCAGCGATCCTCTATCCACGGATGACGTCGCTGTCGTCGTGAAGCTGTTGCGGGGAGTGCGCCGCAGGCGATATCCGCTGGGATTGGCGGGCCGGGCCCTGCTTGTGTCCGGCGCCGTAATAATCCCGACGGTCCTAGCGTCCGCGTTGATCGCCGCAACAATGTTCTGGGCACTTCCCACCGGCGCCGCCCTGAACGAACGACATGTGCTGTTACTCAATGTCGTTACCGCCTCCATCTACTCCGCGATCTCGATTCCCAGCGCGATCGTCTGGGGCTACGTCTGGCTGACGATCCCCGCCAGCGCCGACGAAGGCATCGAAGGGCGCACAATCCTTGCCGCGCCGTCGCGGATGGCCGTGATTCACGGAACGGTCTGGCTGACAGCAACACTGGTCATGGTTGTGATCAACGTCAAAACGCCCCCGCTGGCAACGACGGTGGGGGTCTCATTGCTTGTTGCTGCAACGGTGACCACCGCGATGTCCTACTGGATGTGTGAACGTGCCCTGAGGCCATCCGTCGCGGAGTTGCTGACCAAGAACCCGCCGACCACACCGCGCGGGCCTGGCCTCCGACTGCGTTCCGTGAGCGCGTGGGTGGTGGGCACCGGCGTTCCCATTCTCTTTCTGATGCTGATTGCCGCCAGCGCGCTGGTCGTCGACTATCCCGGGCACCGCCTGGCGTGGGTGGTGCTCGCATTCGGAACCGGTGCCATCACCAGCGGGCTGACGGTCGCGGCGTTCACCGCGGCCACCACGGCGGACCCCATCGACGAAGTCCGGCGGGGCATGCAGCATGTAGAACGCGGTGACTACGACGTGTCCGTCCCCGTATTCGACGCGAGCGAACTCGGGTTGTTACAGGCCGGCTTCAACACCATGGCCGTGGGACTTCGCGAGCGCGAGCGACTCCGCGATCTCTTCGGTCGTCACGTCGGGCGCGACGTCGCCCGACTCGCCGAGGAGAGCGCATCGATGGATGGGGCACAGACCGCGATGGGTGGGGCGAACTCTGAAGTTGCAGTGCTCTTCGTGGATGTGGCGGGCTCAACGGCGCTGGCTGCTGCGCTATCGCCGCACGAACTCGTCGCGATACTCAACGACTTCTTCGCGGTGGTGGTCGACGTCGTCGAACAGCACAGAGGCTCTGTGAACAAGTTCGAGGGTGATGCCGTTCTGGCGATCTTCGGCGCGCCGGTGCCAGTAGCGGACGCCGCAGGAGACGCGTTGGCCGCCGCCCGTGAGCTCAACCGCAGGCTGACTCGGCCCGATGCCGACCTCAAGGTGGGAATCGGAGTGTCGGCGGGCATGGCCGTCGCCGGGAATATGGGTGACCCGAGCCGCTACGAGTACACGGTCATCGGCGATCCGGTCAACGAAGCTGCACGCTTGAGCGAGCTCGCCAAGCGGTTGGGCGGCGTCGCGGTGTCGGGAGCCGCACTGGGCCGGGCGCACCAGTCAGAGGCGCAACGGTGGCATGTCATCGAATCGAAAGTGCTTCGGGGGCGCGATAACTCGACGGAGATTGCTGTCCCACGCGATGATGTATGAGGTGCCTTTTCGTTGGAACGCTACAACGACCGGGCGAAGGTGTTTGCGCAGGCTGTCGTCTGTGCGCGGACCCCAATACGGGCGTGACCGGCGCAACTCCAACAGCTCGGCCTCCACCGCGGCCGGCATCTGGTGCGGACACGTCACCGGCCGATGCGACCGATCCACCAGCCCCTCCAGGCCCGACACCTCATAGCGGGCCAACCACGCGTGCAGCGTCTGGCGCGGGACGCCAAACCATCGGCGGTCACCGACATCACGGCCTGATACCGCTGCTCGGCCAGGCTCAACTCCTTCATCGAAGGAGTGTCAAGGGTCAACCGAGACAGCTGTAAAGAATCAGCCGAAACACTGTCAAGCATCACCCGAAGTCAAAACGTCAAGTATCAGCCGAGGCAATACAGAAACGAGTGGGGCGGGCGGGGCTCGAACCCGCGACCAACGGATTATGAGTCCGCGGCTCTAACCAACTGAGCTACCGCCCCGTGCGAATCACCATCGTAGGTGCACCGCTACTCGTATTTGGTCGACCCGTCCGCCAGGATCCGGTATCGCTGGGTGCCGTGCTCGACCATCGGCGCGTCCGCCGCCATCGCCACCGCGATCTTGTTGCTCGCGTTGCGCATCACGTCGAATGTCAGCTCCAACGCCTGATCGTCCGAAAAGTGCGCGTGAAGGTCCGCGACTACGTCGGACTTGATGTCCGCAGGCGACCAGATCAGCGCGTCGACGTACCGCAGCGCGGCCTTGTGCGCGTCGCTCAACTCCGACGCCTCATACGCGGAGATCTGCCCATACAATTCCTCCGACCCGCCGGCCTCAAGCGCGTCGGCCTCCCGCAGGGAGTTGCACAACCGGCACTGATGCTGCCCGGCCCCGCGCAACCGCACGACCTCAGCCGTTACCGGATCCAGCGCCCTACCTTGTGCCACCGCGGGCAGGAACCCGTTGAACAACGCGTCGGTCGGGTTCCTCTCGTGATCCCACTCCGGAATGCTCGGCGGCGCCGCACCCAAACCGAGAGCGCCGAGCCCCGCTAGCACCCTCGGCGCAAAGTCCGCAATGTACGTCAACACCACCGCCTCGAACGCTGCGCCACCCCGCTCCGAAAGCAATCGCTGCCGTTGAAACTCGGAAACACCCGTCACATCCACGCTGAACTGCTCGGCGAAATCGACCGCGGCCTCCTCGGCCACCGACTCCGGCGCGTCAACCGAGATCTCAGAAGGCAGCGCCGGCAATCCCAGCACCCGCGCGCATTTCGCGCGCACCAATGCGTTGATCCGCCCTAGTGATCCCTCCGGCGACAGTGCGACCAGTCGGTCCAGTTCAGCGATCACGACACAGACGTTACTGCGCCTGGCTCACACTCGACATGTAGAAGTCCGGAATCATCAACGGTGGCATCGCGACGCGAGTCGCATAGTCGCTCCATTCGCGCGGCAGCGTGACCTCCGTCGCGCCGACGCCCGTGGCGCGGGATAACAAGTCGAGCGGGCTCTCGTTGAACCGGAAATTGTTCACGGCCGCCGAAACCCTGCCCTCCTCAACGAGATACACCCCGTCGCGGGTGAGCCCGGTCAAGAGCAGCATTGTCGGATCGACGGGACGGATGTACCACAACGTCGTCAGAAGCAGTGCTCGCTCCGTCGACGCGATCATTTCGTCCAGGCTTTCCTCACCGCCGGTCATCACGAGGTTGTCCGCAGGCAGCGCCACCGGAGCGTTGAACTCCGCTGCGCTGGCCCGCGAATACGCCAAGGCGTTGATCACCCCGTCGCGGACCCAGTCGACTCGCTCGATGTCCATCCCGTTGTCGAACACCGACATCGTTTCCGACGAACTCGTCGCGGCGACGAAGGGCCGGCACTGCAGAGGCGTTACCGACGGATCCGTGTACAACGTCACCGGCAGCTGAGTCAGCCGCTCCCCCACCCGCGTGCCACCGCCGGCCGCCGAGAAGGCCGTGCGCCCCTCCTGCGCGCCGCGGCCGTCCATCATCCATGCCATATAGATCAGCATGTCGGCAACCGTCGACGGCGGCATCAGCGTCGGATACCGCCCGGCCGGCAGCGAAACCGTCTGCCGAGACCATCCCAGCCGCGTCGACAATTCCGACAGCAACCGGTCCGTCGGCACGTCGACGAAATCCGGCGTGCTGATCCCCGCCCACGCGCTGGCGCCGTCACGTTTCGCGTTGAGTTCCACCGAGCCTGTCGGCTGCGTGAAGCGCCGGCGCAGACCGGTTGAACTCGCCAGAAACGTGGTCGCCACCTCGTGGCGCGCGTAGCCGTACAGCGTGTCCGGACCGCGAAATCCCGATGCGAGCGACGCCGCTAGCGCACCGAACACCTCCGCACCGGTCGCAACGACAGGTTGGTCCCAATCGGAGGGATCTCCTGAGCCGCCGATCAGCGGTGCGCTGTCGTGCGCTTCGGCCGCGTCGCGAGCCGCCGCCTCGCTGGCGGCAACGACATCAGCGATGACAGCCGGGTCGACCTCACTTGTCTGAACCGAACCGACATGCGCGGTATCTCCGTGCCGCACAACCGAAATGACGGATACCGACCGCCGCGCCGACACACCATTGGTGGTCATCGAGTTGTTGGCCCAGCGCAGTGACGCCTCCGCCCGGTCGGTGACGATGACGATCGTCTCGTCGACCGTAGCCGCCGCCAGTGCATCGTCGACAACCTTCTGCGGCGCGATCAATGCCCCGCCTCCGTCATCGTGTTCAGCACGCGCACACCGCGGAACAGTGCCGACGGGCAACCGTGGCTCACTGCGGCGACCTGACCCGGCTGCGCCTTCCCACAATTGAATGCTCCGCCCAGCCGCCAGGTCGACTCACCGCCGATCGCTTCCATCGATCCCCAGAAGTCGGTGGTGGTGGCCTGATACGCCACGTCGCGCACCTGTCCGGCCAACTCGCCATCCACGATCGCAAAGAAACGTTGCCCGGTGAATTGAAAGTTATAGCGCTGCATATCAATTGACCATGACTTGTCGCCGACGATGTAGATGCCGTTCTCGACGCGGGCGATCAGGTCTGCCGTTGAGAGGTCTTCCCTGCCGGGCTGCAGCGACACATTGGCCATCCGCTGAATCGGCACGTGATGCGGGGAGTCGGCGTACGAACAGCCGTTGGACCGCTTGTGGCCCAGCCGCGGCGCGAACACCCGGTCGAGTTGATAGCCGACGAACACGCCGTCGCGCACCAGATCCCAGCTCTGAGCGGCGACACCCTCGTCGTCGTATCCGACTGTGGCCAACCCGAAGTCGACCGTGCGGTCGGCCGTCACGTTCATCACGGGTGAGCCGTAGCGCAGCGTCCCCAGTTTGTCCGGCGTCGCGAACGACGTTCCGGCATAAGCAGACTCATATCCGATCGCCCGGTCGTATTCGGTCGCGTGACCGATCGACTCGTGGATGGTCAGCCAAAGGTTGGACGGGTCGATGACGAGGTCCGTCGGACCCGGGGCGCAGGTGGGCGCCTTGACCTTCTCGGTCAGCAGCGCCGGCAACTCGGCCAGTTCATCTGTCCAGTTCCAGATTTCGTCGTCGACGACGGCTTCCCAGCCACGCGCTGTCGGCGGCGCGAGCGTGCGCATTGTCTCGAAGTTGCCGGCGGCAGCGTCGACCGCGACAGCGTCGAGCATCGGCAGAATCTTCACCCGCTGCTGGGTGATCGACGAACCGTACACGTCGGCGTAGAACACCTGCTCTTTGACGCCATGAAACGCCGCGGACACATGGTCGACGCCATCGGACGACAGCAACCGTTCGGAATAGTCAGCCAGCACGGCAACCTTGTCGGCGCTGGGCACGTCGAACGGGTCCGTCCGATACGACGAGACCCACCGCACGTCTTGATAGACGGGTTCGGAGGCCAGCTCGACATTTTCGGCATTCAACGCGCGCAGGGTACGAGCCACTTGCACGGCGCGCCTCGCCATGTCCGCGGCAACCTCCGGGACAAGCTCGGCATGGGACGCGAAACCCCACGTACCGTCGACGACGACGCGGACCGCCAGGCCCACTTCGCGACTGAGCACCGAAGTCTCCAACCGTCCGTCACGCAGGTGGATCACTTCGGTGACGATGCGATGCACCCGCAGGTCGGCGTGGCTGGCGCCGGCCTGCGTGGCCGCGGTCAGCGCGGCGTCGGCGAGCTCATGTCGCCGCAGCGCCAGGAAGTCGGCATCGATCTCCCCCGGCGCGCTCACGAGTCCTACGGTAACGGGTATGCCGCAGCGCCGTGTCCGCTCCACGGTGCTGGCGTATGCCCTGCTCACGCCGAGCCTGTTCGGCGTCGCGGCGTTTCTGCTGCTGCCGATGTTCGTCGTGGGCTGGCTCAGCTTGCACCGCTGGGATCTGTTGGGCTCGATCCGCTATGTGGGGCTGGACAATTGGCGCTCGGTGCTGACCGACGGCACGTTCGGGAATTCGCTGGTGGTGACCGCTGTGTTCGTCGGGCTCGTGGTGCCGGTGCAGACCCTGCTGGGCCTGTTTGCGGCCTGGCTGCTGGCCCGGCAGCTGCCGGGCAGCGGGTTCTTCCGCACGATTTACGTGCTGCCGTGGATCTGCGCACCGCTGGCGATCGCCGTGCTGTGGCGCTGGCTGCTGGCGCCCACCGACGGAGCGGTCAACACGCTGTTGGGTCACCGGGTGGAGTGGCTGACCGATCCCGGACTGGCCCTGCCGGTGGTGTCGGCGGTGACCGTGTGGACCAACGTGGGCTACGTGACGCTGTTCTTCTTGGCGGGTATCCTCGCCATTCCCCACGAGATTCATGACGCCGCCCGGTTGGACGGTGCCACCGCAGGGCAGCGGTTCTGGCGGATCACGCTGCCGCTGCTGCGGCCGACAATGTTCTTCGTTCTCGTCACGGGAATCGTCAGCGCCGCCCAGGTTTTCGACACGGTGTATGCGCTGACGGGCGGCGGACCGCGAGGCCGGACCGACCTGGTAGCCCACCGCATCTATCTCGAGGCGTTCGGATCGGCAGCGGTGGGCCGCGCAGCGGTGATGGCGGTGATCCTGTTCGCGATTCTCGTGGCGGCCACCGTCGCACAGCACCTGTACTTCCGTCGACGGATCAGCTATGACCTCACCTAGCCGCCTGGGCTGGAGCGCCGTCATCTATCCATTGCTCATCCTCGGCGCGTTGATCACCGTAATGCCGTTTGTGTTCGGGCTGATGACCTCGTTCACATCGGCACGCCAGTTCGCGACGAGCGCACCGCTTCGGCTGCCGAGCCCTCCAACATCGGCCAACTACACCGGGCTCGCCGACGCCGGGTTCGGCCGCGCGATCGTGATCACGGCGCTGATGACCGCGGTGATCGCGCTGGGCCAGCTGACATTCTCGGTGCTCGCCGCATATGCGTTCGCGCGGTTGAGCTTCCGCGGCCGCGACGCTTTGTTCTGGGTCTACGTCGCCACCCTGATGGTGCCGCCGACCGTGACCATCGTGCCGCTGTACCTGGTGATGGCTCAGGCCGGGCTTCGCAACACGTTCTGGGCACTGGTGCTGCCGTTCGTGTTCGGGTCACCGTACGCGATCTTCTTGCTGCGCCAGTACTTCCGGACGATTCCCGCCGACTTGATCAACGCCGCGCGGCTCGACGGTGCCAACACGCTCGACGTGCTGGTGCACGTCGTCGTCCCAGCCAGCAAGCCGATACTCGTCACGCTGACTCTGATCACTGTTGTGTCACAGTGGAACAGCTTCATGTGGCCATTGGTGATTACCAGTGGTGGCAAGTGGAGGGTGGTGACCGTCGCGACGGCTGGACTGCAGTCCCAATACAACGCTCAATGGACGCTGGTGATGGCGGCGACGACGATCGCGATCGTGCCGCTGATCGTCGTCTTCGTGGCATTCCAGCGCCACATCACCCGCTCGATCGTCGTGACCGGCCTGAAATGACTGCGCGGTTCTCGACGAAGGTACTTCTCGCGCTGCTCGCGGTCGCAGCGTTGCTCATCGGCGCCGCTGTTCTCCTGGGCCGGGAGACCGCGCCGGGGGGCAAGACCATTGTCACGGTGCGGCTGTGGGACCAGCAGGCTGCGGACGCATACCGAGAATCGTTCGCCGAGTTCACCCGTCGTCACCCGGGCATCGAGGTGCGCGTCAACGTGGTGGCCTATTCCACCTACTTCGACACGCTGCGCACCGACGTCGCCGGCGGCAGCGCCGATGACATCTTCTGGATCAGCAACGCCTACTTCGCGCCCTACGCCGACAGCGGGCGACTGCTGTCGATCACGCCGCAGCCCGGCTGGGACGCCTCGGTCGTCGAACAGTTCACTCGCAGCAAGACCCTGTGGGGGGTACCGCAACTCACCGACGGCGGAATCGCGTTGTACTACAACGCCGATCTGCTGGCTGCGGCGAACGTCGACCCCGCCATACTCGACACGCTGCGATGGAGTCCCGACGGCTCCCTCGACACGTTGCGCCCTCTGCTGAAGCGCCTGACCGGGTCCCGGGTTTGGGCCTACAACGCAGGCAACGACCTGCAGGGCATCTACCTCAACTACATCGGGTCGGCTGGCGGGGTCTTCGCGGTCGGCGACCGCTTCGCGTTCGACAATCCCCAGGCCGCCGAGGCGTTCCGGTATCTGGTGCGCCTCATCGACGTCGACCAGGTGGCACCGCCGGCGTCTGACACCAACGACAACAGCGACTTCTCCCGCAACATGTTCCTGCAGGGCCGCATGGCGCTATTTCAATCCGGGACCTACAACCTCTCGCAGATCGCACGCAACGCACCGTTCCGTTGGGGTGTCGCGATGATGCCCGCTGGCCCGTCCGGCCGGGTCAGTGTCACCAACGGCATTGCGGCGGCAGGCAACTCAGCGTCATCCCATCCGGATGCGGTTCGTCAAGTGCTCGCCTGGATGGGCAGCGCCGACGGCAACGCGTTCCTCGGTGCCCGCGGAGCGGCGGTCCCCGCCGTCATCGCCGCCCAGCGCAAGTACTTCGACTACTGGTCCGCCAGGGGCGTCGACGTCTCCCCCTTCTTCGACGTCCTGGGAGAACCGAGGATTGCCGCACCCGGCGGGGCGGGGTTCTCGGCCGGCTTCGAGGCGCTCAAGCCGTATTTCGACGAAATGTTCCTCGGCCGTCTCGACGTGCCGCAGGCACTGGCTCAGGCACAGAAGGCCGCCAATGCCGCCGCACAGCGCTAAATCGTGGTCGCGCCGAGAAACACCTCGCTGGCCACCGCCGCGGCCGACACCGCGGCCACTATCCCGAGCGCGATCGCGTCCGCCCACCGCGGCCGTGACGGCGCCGCCGAGATCTGCCCGGTGCCACCGCGCGCCGCGATCGCATCCCCCATTTCGTCCGCACGACGCAGCGCGCCGGTGATCGCAGCCGTGAGCATGTCGATCACCTCCGCGCGCCAATATTGGCGGCGTTCGCGCCGTGTCGAAGGCATCTGCCTGGGCCGCAGCCGACGCGCGGCGTACAGCACCCGGAACTCGTCGATCAACATCGGGAACGCCCGCAGCGACAGCGCCAGCGCGGCCGCCCACTCGTCGATGGGTAGCCGCAACCGCCGCAGTGGGCTGCCGAGTGTCGCAACCGCGGGCGCAATCTCTGCGACGTTTGTGGTCCACGAGATCATCGCACCGAGGCCCAGCAATACGATCGACAGCGCGCTCACGCGCAGGAAATACAGGAGCCCACCGAAACCCACCGTCGCGGAACCGATGTGTAGGTCTGGCGCACCGCCACCGACCGCGGCGGTGATGGCACCGAATGCGATCAGAATCCACAGCCACCGCGGTATCGACGGCAATGCGCCGCGCGGTATCCGCGCCAGCCGCACCGCGAGCACCACCAGGGCAGAAACGAGCGCAATCGGCACCCAGCCCGGGTAGAACGTCAGGAGCACCGAAAAGCCGAACACCACAATCAGTTTCGTTCCTGCCCACAGGTCGTGAATCGGCGAGGTTCCCGGCACCGGCCGCAGCAGCACCACCGGACGGCGTTGCGTCTGCGTGCTCACGGCCCACCCCCGGCCTTGGCCGCGGCGTGCTGTACCGCGCCGTCGTGCAGGTGCAGTGTGCGCGGGCACAGGTTTTCGAGCCCGGCGAAGTCATGCGAAATCACAATCACCGTCAGGCCGGTGCGGCGGCGCAGGTCCTCGAGCAAGCTGATCAATCCCTGCTGGCTGTCGGCGTCTACGCCCGCGAGGGGCTCGTCGAGGATCAACGCGCGCGGCGACCGCGCCAGCAGTCCAGCCAGCACCACCCGGCGCATCTGTCCGCCGCTGAGTTGGTCGATGCGCCTTGTGGCCAGCGACGCATCCAAACCGACCTTGGCCAGCGCAGCCTCCACCCGATCGGTCTCGTGCCGCGAAAAGCCCGCCGCCGAAGCCACTTCCCGGTCGACGCGGCCACGCATCAGTTGCAGCCTGGCCGCCTGGAATGACATCGCGACCGCGCCGACCTGATCGCTGACCGGCCGTCCGTCGAGCAGGCAGCTTCCCAAGGTCGGCACCGTCAAGCCGGCCATGATCCACGCCAAGGTCGACTTACCCGAGCCGTTCCCGCCGTGGATCAGCAGGCCTTCGCCCTCGTGCACGTCGAAACTGACGTCGCGCAAAGCTGTTGTGGCCCAAGGTGTTCCGCTCGAATACTCGTGGCCGACGCCGTCGACTTCGAGCAGCGCCGGTCCCACCGCCGGATTCGACAGCGTCGTCGGGACGTCTGCGGCGCCGACCATCTCGGTGTTGTCGGACGTCCCGGCACCCGTCAGCTGCACGATGCGCTCGGCCGAATCGGCCTCGTTGTTGTAGTGGGTGATGTGCACCAGCGCCATGCGGTGCCGCTCGCGCAAACCGGACAGCAGCCGCAGCAACGCCTCTCGGCCGGGTTGGTCGACCATGCTGGTCACCTCATCGGCGATCAGCAGAGACGGCTCCCGGGCGAGTGCGGCGGCCACCGCGAGCCGCTGCAGTTCGCCGCCCGACAGCCCGCCGGTGTCACGCTCGGCCAGACCGGACAGACCCACCTCGTCGAGAAGCCGGGCCACGTCGGCGGTGTGCCCGGGCGGCAAGCCCCACACGACGTCGTCGGCGACGCGGGTGCCCAGCACCTGGCTTTCCGGGTGCTGCATGATGACCGCGGTTCCGCCCACCTTGCCCAGGCCGACGGCACCCGGTCGCTCGACGGTTCCCGACGTGGCAGGTTGTCCCGCGAGGAGCAGCATCAGCGTCGTCTTGCCCGATCCGTTCACGCCGGTGACTGCGATGTGCTCGCCCGGCTCGACGCGCAGCGTCAACGGGCCCAGCGCATCGTGCTCGGCGTTGGGATACCGGTAGCGGACATCGTGCAGCCGCACCGGCAGCGGCTCCACCGGCCCGGCGTCGGGCGGCGTGGTCAGCTTCTGCACTCCGGCAAGTCCGGACAACCGGATCAGCACGTGCGACAGCGCCCACCAGCCGATCAGTGTGACGACCAGGATGCCCAGCACCGACAGCCCGCCGATCAGCCACGGCCAGTACGTCAACAGCTTCGGAAAACCGTCACGGAGAAGATTGGCGACCGGGTCCATATAGGGAAGGTGAGACAGCATCCGGGCCAATCCCCTGACGTTGGCTGTCACCGACTCGAACAGCAGGTCGCGCAGCCTCGACAGCACGGCCAGTGCCGCGACCGCGGCGACACCGGCCACCACCCCGGCGCACAGACCCGCGATTACCACCGTCGGCGTTCCGCGGTTCCTGCGCTTGATCCGGCCGATCAGAACGCCGATGTAGGCGCACTGGAAGACCGTCATCATCCCGCCATTGCCCGCGACCACGAACGCGATCAGCCCGCCCGCGACGGTTGCCGCGACCAGCACCCGGATCCTGTGGCGGTAGGCAAGAAGCCCGGCGGGCACCGTGCCCAGCAGCGACAATCCCGCCGCGAACGGTACGACGACCGCCACGATCGCAATCGCCGCCGAGAGCGCTGCCATCACCGATGCGTGAGCGAGTTCCCCGGGACGAAGCGGACCCCGCTGGACCACCGCATGAGGGTCCTTGGTCCGCGTCACTTCTCGATTCTGCCAGCCGGCCTGTGGACGTCGTGTGAACACCGACACGTTGATCTGCATAGGGAAGCTATGTAATTTAGAGGTATGTCTGGCTCATCGTCTACACGCGCGTCACTTGGTGTCGACCTGTTGGGCGTCGTCGCCAAGCTGAACCGGTTGGCGACCCAGCGCGCCCGCCTGCCGCTGCCCTGGGCGCAGGCCCGGTTGTTGTCGACGATCAAAGACCAGGGCCCGAGCCGCATATCCGAACTCGCCGCGCTGGACCATTGTTCACAGCCGACGATGACCATGCAGGTGCGGCGCCTCGAAGACGCGGGCTTCGTCACCCGAACCCCGGATCCCGCGGACGCGCGGGCCGTTCTGATCGAGATCACGCCCGCAGGTTGCGAGACGCTGCGGCAGGCGCGCGCCGGGCGCGTCGCCGTGATCGATCCGCATCTCGCCGTGCTCGACGACGACGACCGGCAGACGTTGGCTGCCGGTGTTCGCGTGCTGCAGCGCTTGCTCGACGATGCGGCCAAACCAACAGCTGACAAGTAAAGAGGAGTAGCCGCACCCAATGTGGCGTCAACCCAAACCTGTTTGGGCCGTTGCCTTTGCGTCCGTCGTGGCTTTCATGGGCATTGGCCTGGTCGACCCGATTCTCAAACCGATTGCCGACGGCTTGAACGCGACACCGTCACAGGTCTCGTTGCTGTTCACCAGTTACATGCTGGTGATGGGCATCTCGATGCTGCTGACCGGCGTGGTGGCCAGCCGCATCGGACCCAAGCGCACTTTGCTATTGGGCTTGGCGGTGATCATCGTCGGCGCGGGACTGGCGGGCTGCTCTGACACCGTGATGGGCATCGTCGGTTGGCGAGCCCTGTGGGGCCTGGGCAATGCGCTGTTCATCGCGACCGCGTTGGCCACCATCGTCAGCTCGGCGCGGGGCTCGGTCGCACAGGCAGTCATCCTGTACGAAGCCGCGCTCGGCTTGGGCATCGCGGTCGGCCCGCTTGTGGGCGGAGTACTCGGCTCGGCGTCGTGGCGCGGACCATTTTTCGGGGTGTCGGCGCTGATGACGGTGGCACTCGTGGTCACCGCGTTACTGCTGCCGTCGACGCCACAAGCCGAACATTCGACCACGCTGGCCGACCCGTTCCGCGCACTGCGCCACTGCGGCCTACTGGGTGTGGCGATCACCGCGCTGCTGTACAACTTCGGCTTCTTCACACTGCTGGCGTTCACCCCGTTTCCGCTCGACATGGGCGCGCATGAGATTGGGTTGATCTTCTTCGGCTGGGGTATCGCGTTGGCATTCACCTCAGTCATCGTCGCACCGCGGCTTCAGCGTCGGTTCGGCACCGTCACAACGCTTTTGGTGAACTTGACCGCGATCGCGGTGGTGCTCGCCGTGATGGCGGCCTTCACCGACAGCAGAGCCGTGCTGGCCGTTTCGGTGGTCGTGGCGGGCCTGTTCTTCGGCATCAACAACACACTGATCACCGAGACAGTGATGAAGGCGGCGCCTGTGGAACGCGGAGTCGCTTCGGCCGCTTACAGTTTCGTGCGGTTCTCCGGTGGTGCCGTTGCGCCTTGGCTGGCCGGGACGCTGGGCGAGCAGGTCAGTGTGCATCTGCCGTTTTGGGTCGGTGCGGGCGCGGTGGTGTGCGGGGTCGTCGTGTTGGCGGGCACGCGTCGCCACCTGATCGGCATCGACGTCGACGAGAGTGAACTCGACGAGATCACCGGGCAGGCGACGGCGATCACTCTCGGAAGCGAAACGTAGGCGTTTCGCGCAGTTGTGCGGTTCTTCCGCCCACAGGTGGTTCCCAGGTTAATCTGTGCCGCAGGGAGGTTGAACACATGACTATGACCAAAAGACACCGCATCGTCATCGGGGTGACTGCGCTGGCGACTGTGGGCGCGCTCGGCGGCTTCGGCGCTGCCACGACGAGCGCGGCACCAAACTCCGACAACGCGATGAACAAGCTGATGGGTGTCTTGCCGGGTGGCTACACCTCGAGCAATTGCCAACCGGTCGACTCTCCCCCGGCGGATTCGCTGGCCACTGTTGACTGTCAGCAGAATTCACGTCCGAATGGCCCTTCGGTCGCCCGATTCTCCTTGTATCCCGATCGGGGAACGCTTGACGCCCATTTCCAGTCGAGTGCCAACGCTGATGAACTCTCCCCCTGCCCCGGCGGGCTTCAATCACCGGGGAATTGGCATTACAACAACAATCCCAATGTGCCTGCAGGCAAGATTGCTTGCGGCACCTACAAGGGCAGGCCCGACTTGACGTGGAGTCAGTACGACCAAGGTCTGCTCGGCGATATCCAGGGTGACGATCTGCAGTCGCTGTACACATTCTGGTCGAAGAACTCCTGATTTATCCGCGCTGAATCGCATATGCGGGGTTTGACCGCCTTGCGGTGGGCGACAAATTACGTTTAGCTGCACAAACGGAGTTCACGCACCACCGTGACCACAGCAAGGGGAGATCAGATGACCGTTGTGAACAAGCCGCGCATCGTGATCAGCGTTGCCGCACTTGCGGGACTCACCGCGCTGGGAGGAGTGGGCGCAGTGATGGGCAGCGACACGTCAGCCGTCACCGGAACGGGTCCCGCGCACATGAACGTCACCGAAGTGGCCACGACGTCGTCGCAAGCCGGCTCGCCGACGTCGTCGAAGGAATCGACTGATGTGTCCAGCCCTGAGAGCTCTGGCACGGAGCCGTCCGGCACAGAGCCGTCGCAACCCAACAACGACGCCGCGTCGACGTTGATGGGAATGCTTCCCGCAGGCTACGACTCGAGCAATTGCTCTCCCACCAACCAGGGGGTCAGCGACGCGCTCGTCACCGTGGACTGCAAGCAGAACACGCTGTCCAACGGTTTGGCGACCGCGCGGTTCGCACTTTTCGGTGACAAGCGCACGATGGACAGCAAGTTCAACATCTTCGTGTCGGAGGATCAGCTCTCACCCTGCCCGGGTGGCGCGCAGTCACCGGGGACGTGGAGCTACAACGCCAGCTCCGGCGACGTGGCCGGCCAGATCGCTTGCGGCACTTACCAAGGCACGCCGGATTTGACGTGGACCCAGAATGCCGAACTGATGCTCGGCAACCTTCAGGGCAGCGACCTCGACTCGCTTTATGACTACTGGTCGCATCCGAGCGGGTCGAACGCAGCCGCGCCCAATCGGCACTGACGCCTATACGGCCGAACCGATAAGCAGGCCAACACCATACGTCGCGGCGATGGCGATCGCCCCGAACGTCAACTGTCGCGCCGACGCCCACCACACCGGCTTGCCGGTATAACGGGCGGCCACCCCGCCCGCGACGATCAACCCCACCCCGCCGCAGGCAAGTCCGGCCACAAGTGAGTGAAAGCCGAGCAGGTACGGGATGAGCGGAATGATTGCACCGATTGCGAACAACAGGAACGAGGAGACCGCGGCGAGGCGGGCGGACGGTTTCTCGCGGGGGTCGACACCCAGTTCGGTCACCATGTGCAAGTTGAGCGCCTGGTTCTCGTCTTGATGGATTTCTTCGGCGGCAGCGCGGGCCGTCTTCTCCGTCATTCCCATCGTGACGAGCGTGTGGACCAACTCGGTCATTTCGGCCTCCGGGTGCGCACGGAACGCTCGACGTTCGAGGCGGACCTCGGAGTCGATCTGCTCGTTGGCGGTGGTGACGGACGTGTACTCGCCCAGTGCCATCGAGAACGAGCCGGCGAGCAGGCCGGCGACCCCGGAGAGCACGACGGCGTGGGTGGTGCCGCCGGCCGCCACACCCGCGATCAGCGCCGTATTGCTGACCAGTCCGTCCATCGCGCCGAAAGTCGCGGCGCGGAGCCACCCGCCCGACACATCACTGTGGACGTGGTCGAACTCATGCGGGAGTCCATCCACCGACGATGCCATGGCCGTTAACCTAGGGTATGGCGTCGACCTCGGCTCAGATTTCCCCTGCCCTCGCGGACCATTTGCGCACCACGCTGGACGGGCGCTGGCACCTTGTGAAAGAGCGGTGCCGCGAGCAGCTGGCCGGAGAAGCGTTCCGCCCGCACTACACGCCGAACACAGTGATTGCACGGGCGAAGGCGATGGAGCAGTTGAAGGTGATCGCCGAGGGAGGGACCGCCGAGGACGGCTTTCGCAAAGAACACGGCGGAACCGGCGACGTCGGCGCGGCGGTCGTCACGATCGAACTGCTCGCGATGTCGAGCCTGTCGCTGATGGTCAAAGCCGGCGTGCAGTGGGGCCTGTTCGGCGGGGCGATCGAGAACTTGGGCACTGAGCGCCACCACGAGGCGTATGTGCAGAAGATCATCGACCTCGACCTCCTCGGCTGCTTCGCGATGACCGAGACGGGCCACGGCAGTGACGTGCAATCACTGGAGACGACGGCGACCTACGACAGGGAGACCGACGAGTTCGTCATCCACTCGCCCACCAAGACGGCGCGCAAGGACTACATCGGCGGTGCGGCCGAAAGCGCCCGGGTGGCAGCCGTTTTCGCCCAGCTGATCACCGCGGGTCCAGGCGAGGAACCCGTCAGCCACGGTGTGCACTGCTTCGTCGTGCCAATCCGCGACGACGACGGCGACGACCTGCCTGGCGTCACCACGGGCGACAACGATTACAAGGGCGGCTTGTCGGGTGTCGACAATGGCCGGCTGATGTTCGATCACGTCCGGGTCCCGCGTGACAACCTGCTGAACAAGTATGGTGACGTCGCCGACGACGGCACCTACTCGTCGCCGATCGAGAACCCGAGCAGGCGGTTCTTCACGATGTTGGGCACGCTGGTGCGCGGCCGGGTCACCGTCGGCGGCAGCGCGGCGTCTGCAGCGCGGGTCGCGTTGGACATCGCAACCCGATACGCATTGCAGCGCAAGCAATTCAAGGCTCCGGACGGCGACGCCGAGGTGTTGCTGATGGATTATCTCGTCCACCAGCGGCGCCTGCTTCCACTGATCGCCGAGTCCTACGCCCTTCAGTTCGCGCAAAACGAGTTGGTGGCCAAGCTGCACGAAATACAGACCACCGAAATCCCCGATCCTGAAGAGCAGCGCGAGCTGGAGTCTCGTGCAGCGGGCCTGAAGGCCGCGAACACGTGGCACGCAAGCCGTGCGATCCAAGAAGCACGAGAGGCCTGCGGCGGCGCGGGCTACATGGCCGAGAACCGGATCATCGGGCTGCGCGGCGACACTGACGTGTTCACGACGTTCGAAGGCGACAACCATGTGCTCATCCAGCTCGTCGCCAAAGAGCTTCTGACCGCCTACGCCGACGACATCGAAAGCATGAGCCCGGTCGAGTGGGTTCGCTTCGCGGCGAGCACCGTTGGCGAGCGGGTGGTCAAACGCACGTTGGCGCAAGCGCTTTGGCAGAGGATCATCGACACCCGCCAGGACAACGAGGAAGAGGGCAGCCTGTTCAACCGCGGCACCCAGATGAAGATGTTCGAGGACCGGGAGGAGTATCTGCTGTCGACGGTCGCACGCCGCCTGCAGTCCAGGAAAGAGGACGACGCATTCGAGGCGTTCAACGAGGTGCAGGATCACGTGCTGCACGCGGCGTCCGCCCACGTCGACCGAATCATCTTGGAGGCGTTCATCGCCGGGATCGAGTCATGTGACAGCCGGGAGGCGCAGAAGGTGCTGAACATGGTGTGCGATCTCTACGCGCTGTCGGTGATCGAGAAAGACAAGGCGTGGTTCACCGAGCACACGTTCCTATCCACGGAGCGGGCGAAGGCCGTCACCCGTGGCATCAACGAACGCTGTCGCACCCTGCGCCCGTACGCGCAGACGCTCGTCGACGGTTTCGGGATCCCGGAGCAGTTGCGCGACGTGCCGATGCTGCATCCGGAGCTCATCGGCGAGGAGGACTAGCCCGTCGCGTCGGTGCTGCCGGTACGCCTTTTCGTGAGAGAGCACGGCTGCTGCGTATTGCATGTTCATGTTGGTAGGAGCCGCGAGCGCCTCGTTCCGGGACAGTTTTGTGGCGTCAGATTCCTAGAGTCGGCCCGCAGCGAACGCCGCGGCTTGGGCGGTCATCCCGGACTGCACGTACATGACGTGTGCGGTCTGGTTGCTGCCGTCGGAGCAGATGGGGTCGCCCGGTACGCACAAGTCGATCGTCTTCGGGCCGTAGAGCGGGCCGATGGCAGGCACCGGGCCGACCGCGAGTGAGTCGGCGAATGCGCTCTTCGGATTACCGAACACGGCGACGGCCGCGACGTGGTCTGCAATCCCGGGCGGCAGCGTTTCGGTAACGATGTCCACCACTGCGGCGCCCTGCGAATAGCCGCCAAGCACGATCCTGGTGCTGGGACAGTTAGCCGCCGTCGCCTGGACATGCGCGCTCGCGTCGTTGATACCGGCAGGCACCGAGCGCGCGAAGTCGTAGCTGGCGGGGTAGTTGACCGGGTATGCCCCGACCGACCTTGCGCCGACCTGTTGGCGCAGCGAGTCGACGAACGCCTGTCCGGTGCCGCCGACACCGGTCGGCTCTGTAGTGCCGCGGGCGAACACCACCTCGACGTCGGGGCACGAAGCGGCGGCGGCAGGGTTGGGGGTACTCAGCGGTGCAGCAAGCGCTACCGCCACACCGACTAATCCAACGATCTGGCGCGCGATCATGCCGGTATATCGCTTCACCGGGTGATTTCGAAACAAAGGGCTCCCCCGGGTGGACTCGAACCACCAACCCTTCGGTTAACAGCCGAATGCTCTGCCAATTGAGCTACAGGGGACCGCTCGTTCGCGCCGACGCTGGCGCGTGGCGCGGCACGACTCTAGCGTAGTTGGTTGCCCCCGCGCCAAAGCGCGTCAGGCAGGATGGATGGCACGCACAACGTATGGAGGGGACGACTGTGATCCGGTATGCCGTCGTATTGGCCATGGGCTATGTGCTGGGCACCAAGGCCGGTCGCCGGCGCTACGAGCAGATCGTCGGCACCTACCGGGCCGTGACGGGCAATCCCGCGACGAAGTCCCTCATCGATGCGGGCCGCCGCAAGATCGCTGACCGAGTCTCCCCCGAGCCGACGATGGTCACGCTGACGGAGATAGACGACCAGACGATGGTCCTCGAGCCTCAGATACAGCAGCGCTGAGGACCCAGCGTCGCGTCAAGATTGCAGCCAAGGCTGTGGCCCGCGGCGGATCGCGACCCTGAATGCAAATTTGACTGAGACACTGCCTGCTGAACCTAGGCAGTCAGGTCGTTTCCGTCTCCGCTCGCCTGCTCCAGCAGGCTGCGCCGATAGGTCTCCATCGCCACCAACTCACCGAACAGCGCATGGTATTTGTCACCTTGTTCGGCCTGGGACATGCGCTGCAGCTTCGACTTGACCTCGGCGATCTGACGGCCCACCCACACCTCCTGTAACCGGGCCATCACGCCGCCGATGTAACGCGGCAGCTTCTCGTCGTCGTCGACGCGGATGGTTTCGACACCCAGCTCGCTGACGAGCCCGGCCGCTTCACCCGCGTGCTGACGGACGGTGTCCAGCCACACCGCGCCCGTCAATCCGCTCGACGTGCCGCCCGCAGCCTCTATCGCCGCCCGCACCGCCGAGTAGCCGGGGTGCGTGAAGGACTCGACACTCAACGTGTCGAACACCGGCCCGGCGAATGCGGGATATTGCAGTGCACCCTTCAGCGACTCGCGTTGCGGCCACAGGGTCGGGTCGCGCGGGTCCGGCCGCTGTTGCGCGGACACCGCGGGTGACGACGGCCTCGCCGGCGCCGCCCGGCGAGAATCGCGGCGCTGCGCTCCCCCGCGACGCTGTGCTTCTTCACGCACCCGCCCGATCACCTGCGCGACGTCGTCCCAGCCGACCCAACCGGCCAGCTGGCGGGCGTACTCGTCGCGAAGTGTCGGGTCTTTGATGCGCACCACCATCGGCACGCATCGCCGCAACGCGCTCACGCGGCCCTCGGCGCTGTCGAGGTCCATCTCGGACAGCGCCGAACGGATCGCGAACTCGAACAGCGGTGTGCGCCTGGCCACCAAGTCGCGCAGCGCGCCGTCGCCCGCTTTCTGCCGCAGATCGCACGGATCCATGCCGTCAGCCGCGACCGCGACGAACGACTGTCCGGCGAGGTTCTGCTCACCCTCGAACGCCTTCAGCGCCGCCGCGCGGCCCGCTTCGTCACCGTCGAACACGTAAATCAATTCACCGCGAAAGAAGCTGTCGTCCAACATGAGTCGTCGCAGCATCGCCAGGTGCTCGTCACCGAAGGCGGTTCCGCACGACGCCACGGCCGTGGTCACACCTGCAAGGTGCATCGCCATCACGTCGGTGTAGCCCTCGACGACGACTGCCTGATGGCCTTTCGCGATGTCGCGCTTAGCCAGGTCGAGCCCGAACAGCACCGCAGACTTCTTGTACAGCACCGTCTCCGGGGTGTTGACGTACTTGGCCTCCATCTGATCGTCGTCGAAGATCCGCCGGGCCCCGAAGCCGATGACCTCGCCGCTGCTGGCCCGAATCGGCCACAGCAGCCGGCGGTGGAACCGGTCCATCGGGCCCCGCCGGCCCTCCCGCGACAGCCCCGCCGCTTCGAGTTCCTTGAACTCAAATCCCTTGCGTAGCAAGTGCTTTGTCAACGAGTCCCAGCCTGACGGCGCGAAGCCGCAGCCGAACCGCTGAGCGGTTTCGGCGTCGAAATTACGGTCGATCAGGTACTGGCGCGCGGGCGCCGCCTCGTCGGATTGCAGCGCCTGCGCATAGAACTCCTGGGCGGCAGCGTTCGCGGCGATCAGCCGGCTGCGGCTGCCCCGGTCGCGTTGCACAGCCGACGAGGCCCCGGTGTAGGTGATGGTGTAGCCGACCCGGTCAGCCAGCCGCTCGACCGCCTCGACGAACGTGACGTGTTCGATCTTCTGCACGAACGCGTACACGTCGCCGCCCTCACCGCAGCCGAAGCAGTGGAAGTGACCGTGGTTGGGCCGGACATGAAACGACGGCGACTTCTCGTCGTGGAACGGGCACAAGCCTTTGAGCGAGTCAGCACCGGCCCGGCGGAGTTGGACGTAGTCGCCCACGACCTCGTCGATGCGGTTCTTCTCGCGGATGGCGGCGATGTCACGATCGGAGATCCTGGTGCCGGCCACCGGGTCAGTCTAGAGCCGGCTCCAGACGTTCCAAGCGCCCTTCTGTGAAGGACGCGATCTGGTCGACGATGACCCGCAGCCGCTGCGCGTCGTCGGTCGCCGCGTTGAACGCGGGAGCGAACAACGGGTCGAGTGTGGCCGGCGCCCCGGCCAGCAGCCACTGCGCCACTTGATGGACGCGTGCCCGTTGGCGCTCCTGCAACCGAAGGTGACGCGGATCGGACATGATGAACTGCAGCGCCAGGGTTTTCAGCACCGCCACTTCAGCGCGCACCAGGTCGGGCACCTT
This sequence comes from Mycobacterium sp., assembly GCA_036558625.1. GTDB lineage: Bacteria > Actinomycetota > Actinomycetes > Mycobacteriales > Mycobacteriaceae > Mycobacterium. The sequence goes on from DATBFF010000010.1 coordinate 26,562, forward strand.
CAGATCGGCGGCGTAGCGGGCCAGCGGCCCGGGATCGGCCGCCTTGCGGGTCTCGGCAATCGCGGCCGACGCAAACCGGCCGACGAGCTCGCTGGTCAACCGTTTCAGCGCCGCCGACGACGCCAGCGTCGCGTCGTACTTGCCGACCGCGGCCACCACCGGCAGCCGCGACAACCGGCCCGCGGCGGCCACCAAGTCGTCGGCGGCCAGCCGCCCGAACTCGGTTGCGCCCAGACGGCCCAGCGTGGTCGCGGCGTCGTCGTCGGCGAGCACCCGCATGTCGATCCGGCCGGAGACCACGCCGTCCTCGACGTCGTGCACCGAGTACGCGACGTCGTCGGCCCAGTCCATCGCCTGCGCCTCCAGGCACGCCCGGCCCATGGGGGCGCCGGCGCGTACCCATTGCAGCACGTCGGCGTCCTCGGCGTACGCCCCGAACTTGCGTGCGTCGCCCCGACGCAGCCACGGGTACTTGGTCACCGCGTCCAGCGCGGCGCGCGTCAGGTTCAGCCCGGCGCTATTGCCTTGAGCATCAAGCGTTTTGGGCTCCAGATAGGTGAGGATTCGGAGGTTCTGGGCGTTTCCCTCGAATCCCCCGTATTCGATGGCGAGATCATCGAGGGCCTTCTCCCCGTTGTGCCCGTACGGCGGGTGGCCGATGTCGTGGGCCAGTCCGGCCAGGTCGACCAGATCTGGGTCGCACCCCAGCCCGACCGCCATCCCCCGGCCTATCTGCGCCACCTCCAGCGAATGCGTCAGCCGGGTGCGCGGTGTGTCGCTTTCCCGCGGGCCGACCACCTGCGTCTTGTCGGCCAGCCGGCGAAGCGCCGCGCTGTGCAGCACCCGCGCTCGATCACGCGAGAAGTCGGTGCGGTGCTCGGGTGCGGTGCCGGGCAAGGCGGCGTTCTTCGGCGCCTCGTCCACCATTCGCTGGCGGTCGTGCGCGTCGTAGGAATCCTGGCTGTTCGCGGTCACCGTGGCTCAGTCTGCCAGCACCGTGGCACTACATTGGCGAGCATGCGTGCCAGACTCCTCGGCCTTCTCCTCGCGGTGTTGACCGCCGCCCTGCTGGTCGCGCCGCAGGCCGCGGCCGACAAGCCGTTCCACCTGCCTGACTACATCACCGACCGGGCCGGCGCGTTGAACGACGTCAGCCACAACCGGGTCGAGACGGCGATCAACAACCTCTACAACGGACGCAAGGTCCGGCTGTGGGTGGTCTACGTCGACGACTTCTCCGGCCAGAGCCCCGATTCGTGGGCGCAAAGTACCTATCGGACAAGCGATCTCGGCCAGTTCGATGCGCTGCTCGCAGTGGCGACCGTCGAGCGGGCATACGCTTTCGAAGTCCCGGCAACCATCAACAACGTCAGCTCGAGTGCGGTCACCGATCTGCGACGCGACAAGATCGAACCCGCGCTACGCGGGGGCGATTGGGCCGGAGCGGCGGTAGCCGCGGCCGACGGACTGAACACCTCCGGTCATTCGGGATCGAAGGTGCCGTGGAGCGCCGTGATCGTCGCGGTCGTGATCATCGTGGTGGTGTTCGGGGGGCTGCTGCTGGTGATGCGGTGGCGCCGGCGTCGGCGCCGTGCCGCCGAATTCGCCGCCGCCGGCCGCGTCGACCCGACCGACGCCAACGCGCTCGCGTCGTTGTCCCTCGACGCGCTCGACCACCTGTCCAAGTCGAAAGTTGTCGACGTCGACAACGCGGTACGCACTAGTGACAACGAGCTGGCGCTGGCTGTCGAAGAATTCGGCAGCGACCGTACCGAACCCTTCACCCGAGCGGTCAGTAACGCCAAAGCGACGCTGGCACAAGCATTCAACGTTCGGCAACAGCTCGACGACGCGATTCCGGAAACACCGGCCCAGCGCCGCGAACTGCTGACACGGGTCGTGACGTCCGCCGCTGACGCCGACCGCGAGTTGGAGGTGCAAACCGAGGCCTTCCATCAGTTGCGGGACATGGTCATCAACGCGCCGGCCAAACTCGACACATTGACTCAGCAACTCGTCGACCTGACCGCCCGGATCTCCCCGTCGCAGGCCAAGCTCGCCGCGCTGCGCAACGAGTTCGACGCCGCCGCGTTGGCGTCGGTGGCAGACAACGTCACCTCGGCGCAACAGCGGTTGACCTTCGCCGACGAGAGCATCACCAGGGCACGTGAGCTGGCGGACCGCCCTGTCGCCGGCGAGCAGTCGGAGCTGGTGGACACCGTGCGGGCGGCCGAATCGGCGCTCGGGCAGGGCCGGGCGCTGCTTGACGCGGTGGACAGCGCCGAAAGCGATATCAAGCGCGCTACCAGGATGCTGCCGTCGGCGATCGAAGACATCCGCAGCGGCATCGCGCACGCCGACGCGCAGTTGCGCGCCGATGAGCCGCTCGCGCGAAGAGCAGACGGCAGCGGCAAGATCCCGCGCGCGGAAGAACTCAGCACGGCCCGCGCCGCCGCGGTCAAGGCCGTCGACACCGCCCGAGCAACCGGAGCGACCGATCCGCTCGGCGCCTTCACGCAACTGACGCAGGCCGACGCCCAGCTGGACCGGATTCTCGCCGACGTGGCCGAGCAGCGCGAGGCCGCCGAGCGCCTGGCCCGTACGTTCGACCAAGCGCTGTTCACCGCGCAGTCGCGGGTGCGCGCCGTATCCGACTACATCGACACCCGCCGCGGCAGCATCGGCCCGGAGGCTCGAACCCGGCTGTCGGAGGCGGTCCGCCAACTCGAGGCCGCGCAGGCCACGCGGGCCGCCGACCTGAACAAGGCAATCGCATACGCCAACGGGGCATCTGCGCTCGCGGCCCAGGCGCAGACGCTGGCGAACTCCGATGTGGCCAACGCGCAGCGCCTCTACACCCGCCGGTACCAAGGCGGCGGCTCCAACATGGGCGCGGTGATCGGCGGGATCGTTATCGGCAACATCCTCAGCGGCGGTATGCGCGGTGGCTTCGGAGGCTTCGGGGGCGGCTTCGGTGGCGGCTGGAGTCCGACCAGCTTCGGGGGGTCGTCGGGTGGTGGTGGCGGCTTCATGGGCGGCGGCGGCCGCTTCTGAGCCGGGACTGATCAGCAGCCGTGTAGGCGCTTGCCCAGATAGTCGGCGACGCCGTCGATCCCGATCCGTTCCTGCGTCATCGCGTCGCGTTCGCGCACGGTCACCGCGTGGTCGTCAAGCGAATCGAAATCGACCGTCACGCAGAACGGCGTGCCGATCTCGTCCTGGCGACGATAACGCCGGCCGATCGCGCCGGCGTCGTCGAATTCGACGTTCCACGACTTGCGGAGCTCCGCGGCGAGATCCCGCGCCTTCGGCGACAGGTCGGCGTGCCGTGACAGCGGCAGCACGGCCACCTTCACCGGCGCCAGCCGCGGGTCCAGCCGCAGCACTGTGCGTTTATCCATGCCGCCCTTGGCATTTGGCGCCTCGTCCTCGGTGTAGGCGTCGACGAGAAACGCCATGAACGACCGGGTCAGCCCGGCCGCGGGCTCGATCACGTAGGGGATGTAGCGAGTGTCGCTGGCTTGGTCGTAGAACGACAGGTCGACGCCGGAGTGCTCCGCATGGGTCTTCAGGTCGAAGTCGGTGCGGTTCGCGACACCCTCCAACTCCCCCCACGGGTTGCCCTGGAACCCGAATTTGTACTCGATGTCGACGGTGCGCTCCGAGTAGTGCGACAACTTGTCCTTCGGGTGTTCGTACAGCCGCAGGTTGTCGGCTTTGATCCCGAGGTCGACGTACCAGGCCAACCGGGTGTCGATCCAATACTGGTGCCACTCTTGGGCAGTCGCCGGCTCGACGAAGAACTCCATCTCCATCTGCTCGAACTCGCGGGTGCGAAAAATGAAGTTGCCCGGCGTGATTTCGTTGCGGAAACTCTTGCCGATCTGGCCGATCCCGAACGGCGGCTTCTGGCGCGACGTCGTCACCACATTGGCGAAGTTGACGAAGATGCCCTGCGCGGTCTCGGGGCGCAAATAATGCAAGCCCTCTTCGGATTCGATCGGGCCCAGATAGGTCTTGAGCATCATGTTGAATTCGCGGGGTTCGGTCCACTGGCCTTTGGTGCCGCAATCGGGGCACACGATCTCGGTCATCGGCACCGACTCGGGATCGTCGAGACCCTTCTTGGCGGCGTATGCCTCCTGCATGTGGTCCTGGCGATGCCGCTTGTGGCAGTTCAGGCATTCCACCAGCGGATCGTGGAACACCTCGACGTGTCCCGAGGCCACCCACACCTCGCGGGGCAGGATGATCGAGCTGTCGATGCCGACGACGTCGTCGCGGCTCGTGACGACAGCGCGCCACCACTGGCGCTTGATGTTCTCTTTGAGTTCGACGCCCAACGGCCCGTAATCCCACGCCGACTTTGTGCCGCCGTAGATTTCACCGGCCGGGTACACCAACCCGCGCCGCTTGGCCAGGTTGACGACAGTTTCGATTACGGACGCCACGGCTGATTACCCTAGCGAGGCTTCGCGGCACTCGCGCATGCACGGTCGTGCATGTAACGTCGCTTCTAATGGAAACGATTTCCACTTTCGCGCCCTCGCGAGAGGTGCTGGACACCGCGGGTGACATCCTGCGTGCGCTCGCTGCGCCGGTGCGCATCGCCATCGTGCTGCAGCTGCTCGAATCGCCGCGGTGTGTGCATGAGCTGGTCGATGCGCTCGACGTGCCGCAGCCGCTGGTCAGTCAGCACCTGAGGGTTCTCAAGGCCGCGGGGGCGGTCGCCGGTGACCGCTCCGGCCGTGAGGTGCTCTACCGGCTGGCGGATTCCCACTTAGCGCACATCGTGACGGCCGCTGTGAGCCATGCCGAAGAGCAGATGTCGTGACCGGAGCCGGGGTGCGCAGCACCCGCCAACGGGCGGCGATCACGGCGTTATTGGAGTCCCTTGACGAGTTCCGCTCCGCCCAGGAGATTCACGACGAGCTCCGTCGCCGTGGCGAGGGGATCGGACTGACCACCGTCTACCGCACGCTGCAGTCGATGTCTGCGGCCGGCTCCGTCGACACGTTGCGCACCGACACCGGCGAATCCGTGTACCGCCGTTGCTCGACGGCCCACCACCATCACTTGGTGTGCCGCAGCTGTGGCTTCACGGTCGAGATCCACGGCGGCCAGGTGGAGGCCTGGGCAGCAGAAGTTGCTGGCGCACATGGGTTTTCAGAGGCCAGCCATACCATCGAGATATTCGGGATGTGTGCGGCTTGCGCCCCAACAGCTAGTTAGTGAGTGCCCGTCGCACATCGGCTCCGGTGGAAAGCACCATCAAGATCAGCGTGCGCAGCGCGTCGTCGGACAGACCGGTGCCGGGAAAGTTGTAGCGCAGCAACACTTCCCCGATTCTCTTCTTCTCGATCAGCGTCACCGTGCCGAGCATGGTGTTGCGGGTGTGCTCGGCGATCTTGGCCCGGATCCGCCGGTCCATCGCGACGTCCCAGGCCAAAATCTGTGACAGCGACACTAATTCGAGGTCGTCGGCGACGTTCACCACTCGCAACGACGCCAACGTGCCGGCGTGCTGGACCGTCAACGCGCCGTCGTCCTCCTCGGTGACCGGCACGACGCCGTCGAGTACCTCTTTGAGGCGCTGCTGCAAGCTCATTCGGCCCGGCCGAATCTGCGGTTACGGTTCACGTACTCCTCGCATGCCGCCCACAGATCCCGGCGGTCGTAGTCCGGCCACAGCTTGTCCTGAAACACGAACTCGGCGTAGGCGGCTTGCCACAGCAGAAAGTTACTCGCCCGCTGCTCGCCCGACGTCCGGATGAACAGGTCCACGTCGGGAATGTCTGAGCGGTGCAGATGCTTGGCGAACGACGCCTCGCTGATTCGACTGGGGTTGATCTTGCCCGCGGCTGCCTCTTCCGCGAGTGCCCTTGTCGCCTCGACGATTTCAGTGCGGCCACCGTAGTTGACGCAGTAGTTGATGGTGATCACGTCGTTGTTCACGGTCATCTGCTCGGCAATGTCGAACTCCTTGATGACGCTGCGCCACATCCGGGGCCGCGAGCCGACCCAACGCATCCGCACGCCCATGTCGTTGAGGTTCTGACGACGACGACGCACCACCTCCCGGTTGAAACCCATCAGGAAGCGGACCTCTTCGGTGCTGCGTTTCCAGTTCTCGGTGGAGAACGCGTAGACGGTGAGGTGTTTGATGCCGATTTCGATGGCGCCGCAGGTGATGTCGATGAGCACCGCCTCGCCCATCTTGTGGCCCTCCGTGCGGTGCAGCCCGCGCTGGTTGGCCCAGCGGCCGTTGCCGTCCATCACGACCGCCACATGGCGTGGTAGCTGGTCGGCCGGGATCTGCGGGGCGGCAGCCTTGGAGGTGTGCTGTGGTGGGCGCCGAGGACCGCCGTTGGGCACCGGCGGCAGCTCGGGAAACGGGACCGGCCAGGTCGACTTGTCGGGAAAGGTCGGGTAGTCGTCGGGCGCCGGGGGCAGTTGCGGAAACCGCTGTCGCTTGCGCGCAGCGCGTTTCATTTGTACCGCTCCACCAGGGGCAATGTCCGCAACTGACGTTCGAGATGCCATTGCAGGTGCGCGGCCACCAAGCCGCTGGCCTGGCTGCGATGCGACTGTGACGTGCTCTGCGCGAAGTCCCAGTCGCCGTCGTAAAGCGCGGACATCAGGTCGAGCACTCCCGCCGGTGGCGTCGACGATCCAGCCGGCCGGCAATGCGTACACACGCTGCCGCCGGCTGCGACATGGAAAGCCCGATGCGGCCCGGGCGCCGCGCAGCGGGCGCACTCGGTGAGCGCCGGCGCCCACCCGGCAATTCCCATGGCACGCAACAGGTATGCATCCAGCACCAGCTCGCGGGGGCGGGCGCCATCGGCCACCGCGCGCAGCGCGCCGACTGTGAGTTGATGCAGCGCGGGAACGGGTGCGCGCTCCTCGCCGGCCAGCCGCTCGGCGGTTTCCAGCACCGCGCATGCGCAGGTGTAGCGGCCGTAGTCGCCGACGATGTCGGTGGCGAACGCGTCGATGGAGACCACCTGGGTGACGATGTCGAGGTTGCGGCCGGGGTGCAGCTGGACGTCGATGTGAGCGAACGGTTCCAGCCGCGCGCCGAACTTGCTGCGCGTGCGTCGCACCCCCTTGGCGACCGCGCGGACCAGCCCGTGCTCGCGGGTGAGCAGGGTGACGATCCGGTCAGCCTCGCCGAGCTTGTGCTGGCGCAGCACAACAGCCCGGTCCCGGTACAACCGCATTGGCTCAGTTTCGCATTGGTTGATGAAAGAGCCGGTAGGCGGCACCGATCGGCCACGCGATTGCAGGCAAACACCCTATTTCGCGTCGCATCTGTGACTCGTAGCGTCGAATCCCATGTCGACCAAAAAGTCATATTTGGCACTTCTGCCGCTGTCCGGCGCGGTCGCGGCCATCGCGGTCGCGCTTCCTGCGCCGGCAGTCGCTGATCCGAACCCCTGTATTTATGGGTACACTCCGCGCGAAGCCCGACCGGGCGACGCGGTCTGCGTCACCTACACCGTGAAAGCGCGCATCGATCAGGAGAATGCGAACCCCAGCCAGCACCGAGCGCCCGGTGGTGGCGCCTACGGGCCGGACACCTGCGAGAACGGCTACGTTTGGCGCGAGGCGTTCGACGGCGACACGATTTGCGTGACACCCGACGAGCGGGCCTCGACGAAGGCCGACACCGCAGCGGCCGCGGAACATCTGCAGGCGACCACCAAGCAACGGGAAATCGAATACGAGGTCTACGGATCGGGAGGGGTCGACTCGATACAAATCACCGGACGTGGCCCGGTCCACCCGAGCAAGTTGCCCTGGAGCGGTACCTCCTACGTCGGGCCCGAGGTCAAATCGTTCGAGATCACCGTCAAAGGTGATGAATACGCGACCGCGACCTGCCGGATCAAGGTGAACGGATCTGTAGTGGACGAGCAACCGGTGGTAAACGGAACGGCGCACTGCGTCTACACCACTCCTTGACGGAGCTCAAAACCCAAGCCGGCCAAGCTGTTTAGGGTCGCGCTGCCAGTTCTTGGCCACCTTGACCCGCAGGTCGAGGTAGATCTTGGTGCCCAGCAGCTTCTCGATTTGAGCCTATGCGGCGAAGCCACAAGCAACTTCTCCCAAAGTGTTCCTTGCGTATTCGCTGCCATTCATCACCGA
>DATBFF010000011.1:0-4061 GCA_036558625.1 Mycobacterium sp.
TACATCGCGACCTCGAGGACGCGGACTCCTTGCAACGGGCCGGTCATGAGACGACTCGCGCGAACGTCTTGGACTCCATGAACTCCTCCAGTCCCGCGGTGCCCATCTCCCGGCCGATGCCCGACTGCTTGTATCCGCCGAACGGACTGTCGGGGCTGAAGTAGTTGCCGCCGTTGATGGAGAACGTCCCGGTCCGGATCCGCCGGGCCACGGCCAGTGCTCGGTCCTCGCTGCCGAACACCGCGCCGGACAGCCCGTAGATCGAGTTGTTGGCGATGCGTACCGCGTCGTCGTCGTCTTCGTAGGCGATGACGGCCAGCACCGGTCCGAAGACCTCTTCCTGGGCGATCTCGCTGTCGGGGTCGACATCCGCCAGCAGCGTCGGCGTGTAGAAGTAGCCGGGGTCGACCTTCTCGCCACCGGTGACCAGGGTCGCCCCTGCTTCGACGGCGCGTTTGACCATGCCGTCGACCTTGTCGCGCTGCTTCTCACTGATCAGCGGCCCCATGTACGTCTTGGGGTCGGTCGGGTCGCCGTACCGCACCAGGCCGAAGTTGTTCTTGATCAACTCGACGATCTCGTCCTTGTGCTTCGCGGGTACCAGCAGGCGCGAGGTCAGTGCACAGCCCTGACCGGCGTGGGTGACCATACTGAACGCCGAGAACAGCGCGGCGGTGTTGAAGTCGGCGTCGTCGAGGACGATCGCGGCCGACTTGCCGCCGAGTTCCAGGAACACCTTTTTCAAGGTCTCGCTGGCCGCCGCCATGATGCGCCGGCCGGTGGGGGTGGAACCGGTGAAGGTGACCATGTCGACGTCGGGGCTCGTGGTGAGCACCGCACCCACCTCAGGGTCGGCCCCCGACAGCACGTTGACGACGCCTGCCGGAATGTCGGTGTGGTTGGCGATCAGCTCGCCGAGTGCCAGCGTGACCAACGGGGTGTCCGGCGCGGACTTGAGCACGACGGTGCAGCCGGCGGCCAGTGCCGGAGCGAGCTTGGCCAGGGCCAGCTGGTTCGGATAGTTGTAGGCGATGATCGCGGCCACCACGCCGCCCGCTTCCTTCTCCACCCACCGGTGATGTTGCATGCCGCGGCTCTCGATGTTTCCGAGATCCTCGGTCAGCGGGTAGGTCTTGAGCAGCTCGGCGTAGTACCGCACGATGTCGATCGGACCGTCCAGCTGCGCACCGGCGCACAGCGCCGCGGTGGCACCCACCTCGGTGGTGGTCAGAGCGGCCAGCTCGTCACGATGCTCGATCAGGGCCCGGTGCAGTTGCTCCAGGCAATGGATCCTCAGTTCGGTGTTGGTGGACCAGTCGGTGTTGTCGAACGCCTGCCTGGCCGCGGCGACGGCGGCTTCGGCATCGGCGACCGTGGCGTCGGGCGCGAAGCCGAACACCTCGCCGGTAGCTGGATTGACGGAAGGAAACGTCCGCGGCGTCTCGCGCAGCTCTCCGCCGATCAACAACTTCCGGTCAGCCCGCTGTTCTTGCGCGATGGTCGGCGCTTCCTGCTGCATCATCCTCCTCAGGCGATTCCCTACTGTGATGGAAACTGCATTCTCATCACCGGCGAATCATACATTCGCTCGATGAGAACTCAAGTGAAAGCTAGATCAGCTAGTCATGCCCTATTCGCTGCGAATCCGCCATCCGTGCAGGCGGTGTGCGGGTTGGGCTCAGATCTTGCGGTGTACACCGCTCCGAGAGTACGGTTCTCATAATCGGAAGGATGATTCTTGACCCTTGAGAAAGCCCGGCTTCGCCCGGCGGCCGGAGAACTGTCATGAAAAATGCCGTTGTCACCGGAGGAGGTTCAGGCATCGGGGCGGCCATCGCCGCCCGGTTGCGCGCCGACGGCCTCAACGTCGCGGTACTCGACCTGCAGCCATCGGATGACGAGTTCGCCCATGTGGCGGACGTGACCGACCGCGCCGCCGTCGACACCGCACTCAATGCCGTTCGCGCCCAACTCGGCCCGATCTCGGTGCTGGTCAACGCTGCCGGCCTCGACTGCTTCAAGCGCTTCACCGACGTCTCGTTCGAGAAGTGGCAGCAGATCATCGACGTCAACCTCAACGGCGTATTCCACTGCGTGCAGGCGGTACTGCCGGACATGCTCGAAGCCGGCTGGGGCCGCATCGTCAACATCTCGTCCTCGAGCACGCATTCGGGGCAGCCCTTCATGTCCCCCTATGTCGCGGCGAAGTCCGCGGTGAACGGCCTGACCAAGAGCCTGGCGCTGGAACTCGGCCCCAATGGCATCACGGTCAATGCAGTGCCGCCGGGCTTCATCGACACCCCGATGCTGCGGAAGGCCGAAGGCAAGGGCTTCCTGGGCGACACCGACCGACAGATCGAGCAGACCCCCGTGCGGCGGATGGGCAAGCCCGAAGACATCGCCGCCGCCTGTGCCTTCTTCGTCTCCGATGAGGCGAGCTACATCACCGGCCAGATCCTCGGCGTCAACGGCGGCCGTAACACCTGACGCGCAGGCGCACCCGAAACAACATTGAAGCGAAAGGACAATTGTGGGAAACAGCGGAGAAGGCCGGGTTGCCGGGAAAGTCGCATTCATCACCGGCGCGGCACGCGGTCAGGGCCGCAGCCACGCGGTCCGGCTGGCCGAAGAGGGCGCCGACATCATCGCGGTCGACATCTGTAAGAACTACGACACCGTCGGCTATCCGATGGCGACGGCAGAAGATCTCGAAGAGACCAAGAACTACGTCGAGAAGACCGGCCGACGCATCATCACCGCCCAGGCCGATGTCCGCAACGAGGCAGAGCTGCGTGGCGCACTGGAATCGGGACTCGCGGAGTTCGGCAAGGTCGACATCGTCGTGGCCCAGGCCGGCATCGCCGCAATGAAGGGCCAGCCCGCGATGCAGGCCTGGACCGACGGAATCAACACGAACTTCGTCGGCACCATCAACGCCATCCAGGTCGCGCTCCCGCACCTCAAGGAGGGCGCTTCGATCATCGCGACCGCATCGGCCGCCGCGCTGATGGACGCCCACAACAAGCCCAACCCGGGCGCCGATCCGGGCGGCATGGGCTACATGATCTCGAAGCGGCTGATCTCCGAGTACGTGCACGCCCTGGCCACCGAGCTCGCGGTGCGCGGCATTCGCGCCAACGTCATCCACCCCACCAACTGCAACACCAACATGCTGCAGAGCGAGCCGATGTACCGCTCGTTCCGGCCGGACCTGGAGAACCCCACCCGCGCCGACGCCGAACCGGTGTTCGGTGTGCAGCAGGCGATAAAGGTCAACTTCATCGAGCCCGAAGACATCAGCAATGCGGTGCTGTGGCTGGCTTCCGAGGAGTCCCGTTTCGTCACCGGCATGCAGCTGCGCGTCGATGCCGGCGGCTACCTCAAGTGGTACGACTACCACGTGTGATGGGGTACCCATTGATTCGAAAGGAGTTGTCGTAGTGAAGGTTTCGGTCGATGCCAGTCGCTGCCAGGGGCACACCCTGTGCTCGATGATCGCGCCCGACTCGTTCGTCCTCGACGACGTCGACGGTCACGCGTCACCAGTTTCCGACGTGGTACCCGCGGATCAGGAAGACGCGGTCCGCGAGGCCGCGCACTCCTGCCCTGAGCAAGCCATCGTCATCGAAGATTGACGCAGACCGAGAGGCCAAGGGAGACAACGCCGTGAGTATCGACGATGTCACGACCGACGACGACCGTAAGAAGAACAACTACCACTTCGACCGGCACACCCCGGAGTATCGCGAGCAGTTCCAGAAGATAACCGAGGAGATGCAGTCCCGCTGCCCGATGGCGTGGACTGACGCCTACAACGGTCACTGGGTCGCTGCCGACAGCAAGCACGTGTTCGAGCTGGCCCGCTGCCCGGTGGTGTCCAACCACCATGACATCAGCGGGGAGACGCCTTACCAGGGCATCACCATTCCCAAGGCCAGCCGCGCCACCGTGGTGCGCGGCGGCATCCTGGAGATGGACGAGCCGGAGCACAGCGCCTACCGCGGCGCGCTCAACCCGTACCTGTCCCCCGCGGCGATCCGGCGCTGGGAACCGTTCGTCGA
>DATBFF010000012.1:0-4324 GCA_036558625.1 Mycobacterium sp.
GACAGTGAAGATTGCCGTGATCGGAGCCAGCGGTCTGATCGGCACGAAGGTGATGGAGATCCTCGCCGCCGAAGGGCATCAGGCCGTGCCGGCGTCACGCGAGTCGGGAGTGGATGTCCTCACCGGCGACGGCCTCGATGATGCGCTTTCCGGCGCCGACGCGCTCGTTGACGTCGTCAACTCACCGTCGTTCGACGACGATCCGGTGATGCACTTCTTTACGACGTCCACCACCAATCTGGTAGCCGGCGCGAAGAAAGCGGGAGTGGGCCACTATGTGGCGCTGTCGATCGTCGGTGCCGACGGGTTGCCCGAGAGCGGGTATCTGCGGGCCAAGGTCGCCCAGGAGAAGTTGATCACCGAGTCGGGCCTGCCGTACACGATTGTGCGGGCCACGCAGTTCGAGGAATTCGCCGACTCGATCGTCGCGTCGCTCACGGAGGGCTCTACCGTGCGCGTGCCGGATGCGCTGATCCAGCCGATTGCCGCCCGCGATGTCTCGGCGAAGGTGGCCGGCGCTGCCATGGGCCAACCCTTCGACGGCATCGTCGATATCGGCGGACCACGCAAGATCACGTTCGAAGAGCTCGCCCGCACCGTGCTGGCGCGCAGCGGTGACGACAAGACCGTCGTCGTCGATCCGCAAGCGCGCTACTTCGGCACGCCCCTGTCGACGGAGAGCCTGGTCACCGCCGACTAACGCGGAGGGCGGACGCTCGTTTTTGCGCTGAGGGCTGTGCGAGCTCACAAATCGCAGCCCTCACCGCAAAAACCAGCTCGGGTCTCGGCGCTCGCTTACGGGCGGCAGCCGTGCGGATCGGGGAAGCGCCGGATCATCACGCCGCCGTCGGTCAGCGACACCCCGATCGTGTCTGCGGCGGTCCCCCACGCCCAGGACGTGAGCGCGTCGTTGAGCTCCCCACACCACGGCATCCCGTTGAGCGGCTTGTAGGTGGGCAGCTCCGAGCGCATCTTCGCGACGAGCTCGTGCCGGCTGCCGGGCACCTCCCAGAACTCGAATCCGGGCGGCGTCGGATGCTTGCCCACATACGGTGTGGCCCCGGCGGGCAGCGTCATCTCGGGAACCAGCTGCGAATGCGGCCCGCCCAAGTCCGGCAGCGAATGCGGCGGGGCCACCGTGATGGTCTTCGGGCCCGACGGCGACCCATACGTCACCACGAGGCCGATGACAGCAGCGCTGACCGCCGCCGCCGCCACGCCGAACGCCATCCACCCGCGCGCCGACATCCCCGCTTGAGCAGGCTCGACGGGCTCGGCGTGGGTGGGGTACGGCGTGGTCATCGGTCCTATCCGATCACAGTCGCGCAGCCGCCGCGAATTGATTGAACAATGTCAGCATGCGGATTGCGATCAGCGGAGCGGGTGTGGCGGGCGCGGCGCTCGCATATTGGCTGCAGCGCACAGGCCACAGCCCGACACTGATCGAACAGGCTCCGGCCTTCCGCACCGGCGGCTACATGATCGACTTCTGGGGCGTCGGGTACGAGGTTGCCAAACGCATGGGCATCGAGGAAGCGATCCGCGATGCCGGCTACCGGGTGCAACGCCTGCGCTCCGTCGGCGCCGACGGCGACACCAAAGCCGATATGAACGTCGACGTCTTCCGGCGCATGTTCGGCGACGACCTCACCAGCCTCCCCCGCGGCGACCTTGCCGCCGCGATCTACGCCACCATCGACGGCAAGGTCGAAACCGTCTTCGGCGACAGCATCACCGCTATCGACGACCGCGGCGACGACGTCCACGTCACGTTCGAAAGCGGCCAACCGCGGACGTTCGACCTGGTCATCGGAGCCGACGGACTTCACTCCAACGTGCGTCGCCTGGTGTTCGGGCCCGAGGAGAGCTTCGAACGCTACCTCGGTTGCAAGGTTGCGGCCTTCATCATCGACGACTATCGGCCGCGTGACGAACTGATGTACATCACCTACAACATTCCCGGTGGGCAGGTCGGGCGGTTCACGCTGCACGGCGACCGGACGATGTTCGTGCTCATCTTCCGCGCGGCACATTCCAGCGGCGGCCTGTCACCAAAAGCTCAGTTGCGCAACCATTTCGGGGATGCCGGGTGGGAGTGCCCGGGTATCCTCGCGGGGCTCGACAGCATCGACGACCTCTATTTCGACGTGGTCAGCCAGATCCGCATGGACCACTGGTCGCGGGGCCGGGTGCTGCTGATCGGCGACGCGGCTGGTTGCATCTCGCTGCTCGGCGGCGAGGGCACCGGCATCGCCATCGCCGAGTCATATGTACTGGCTGGGGAATTGAACCGCGTCCAAGATCACCGACTCGCCTTCGACGCCTACGAAAGCCGTCTTCATCCGTTCGTCACGGCCAAACAAGCCGGCGCGACGCGACTCATCAGCTTCTTCGCCACTCGTAGCCGAATCGGCCTGCGGCTGCGCAACATCGCGATGCGCATCATGAACGCCGGACCGGTGGCAAGGCTGCTCGCCGGCAGCGTGCGTGACGACATCGTGCTGCCCGATTACCAGATCTAGACGAGCTGGTACAGCCGCAACAGCACCACCAGCGCTGCGGTGCCCACGAACATCCACGCCACGTAGTCGCCGACGTGACCCGAATGGGTTCGGCGCAGCACACCGGCCAGCGGCTCCACCAGGCCTACGGCCCGGCGCAGCAACGCCGCAGCCGACAAACGGGACAACGCGACCACCGCGAAGCCGATGCTCAACAACACGGTGACCGCCGAGATCACCAGCGCGGACACCTCCCACCAATGCGCCGCAAAGCCCCTCGGGACGGGCCCGCCCAGGTACGCCGCGATATCGGTGAACCGGTACGCCGCCTGTGACACCCAGTCGGCGCCCGCCGGCCACGCTCCGACGCCCAGTGAGCCGACAAGCGGCAGTGCCAGCGCGACATAGATCGAGACCGGGATACGGCCCAAATTGCTTGTGTCCGGGCGCTCTTCACCCCGAGTGTCGGATTTGTGCTTGTCGCTGTCGGCTTCCGCCGAGCGCTGCGCCCCCCACGACGTGAAGCAGCGCACCCCGACTCGCAGCGCAGCGCCGGCGGTCAAGATCGACACTGCGCTGAACAACACCAGCATCCACGACGACCACAGCGACGACGCCGCCGTCTCGGCGAGCGACTTGCCCAGACCCGTGCCGAACGGCGGCAACCCGGCCAGCGCCAGCGCGGCGATGCAATACGCGACCGCCAGCCCGCGATCACGCCGCCCGCACCCGGCCAGCTCGAATTCGTCGACTGTCCCGTACCGGTCCAGCAGCACGCCGACGGTCAAGAACAGCGCCCCCTTCGCACCGGCGTGCCCCGCCACGTACAGCGCGGTACCGGCCGTGCCCTCGGTCGTCAGTGACGTGGATGCCACCACGAACAGACCCATGTGGGCGATGGTCGAGTACGCGAGCAGCCGCTTGACATGCCGCTGATACACACACATGAAGGCGCCGACGAGCGCGGTCAGCGCTCCGAAAATGAAGAATGCCGACTCGAACACGCTGTGCGGCAATACATCCGAGAACGCCACCCAGTAGATCCGCAGGATGCCGTACAGGCCGATCTCCACCATCACGCCGGAGAACAACAGGCACACCGCAGCGGGGGCCACCGCGTGCGCGTCGGCGAGCCAGAAGTGCAGCGGCACAATGGCGGCCTTGACCAGAAGCCCGCACGCCACCAAGGCGAACGCCGTCACCGTGAACACGCCACCGGCCCCGGCGAGGCCGTCGCGAAGCTGCGCCAGTCCGAGCTGACCGGTGTGCGCGTACAACAATGCGATCCCCGTCAGCGTGACGCACGCGCCGAGCGACTGGATCACGCCGAAGTTCAGCGCGCCCTGAATCGCCGACTGATCTTCGATCTTGATGCCGGTCAGCGCATACGCCGCCGCTCCCATCAGCTCGAGGAAGACGAACATGTTGAACAGGTCGCCGGACAGCACGAACCCCTCCATGCCGGCCAAGAACAACAGCACGAGAGCGTAGTAACGCGAGTCCGCCTCTTCCAGGCCGCGCCAGCTGTAGAGCACCGCACAGCACACTGCGATCGCGATCAAGGCCGTGAACCCGGCCGCCAACGGATCGGCGACGAACGAAATACCCACGGCCAGGCGGCCTTCCGTGCGCCATCCACCCATCCACTCGACGACGTTGCCCGCCGACGTCTGTGTGGCCACCACTACCGCCAGCGCCGCCGTCGACACCGCCCCGGCCATCGCCGCCCCGTCGAGGATCCAGTGCGGCACCCGGTTCACGGTCGCCGCGATGCCGCACGCAAACAGGATGGGCACCGCGACCAGCAGCGGCAGCAGGTCCGA
>DATBFF010000013.1:0-3525 GCA_036558625.1 Mycobacterium sp.
GCCGAGAAGCCGCAGCCGTCTCACCTCGGCGCCTCCTGTGGTCGGGACAACTAGTACTACGCAGCGTAGACCACCCGCTTTGGTGGCGGCATACTTGGCCCGATGTGCGGACTGCTGGCTCTCGTGCGTGATCCGTCGGCCACGCCCGCCGATGTGGTGGACGCCGTCGCCGAGTCGTCGCACATGATGCGTCACCGCGGTCCAGACGAGCCGGGCACCTGGTCCGATCAGGATGTGGTGTTCGGCTTCAACCGGCTGTCGATCATCGACATCGAGCACAGCCACCAGCCGCTGCGCTGGGGGCCGCCCGATTCACCGGGCCGCTACGTGCTGGTGTTCAACGGCGAGATCTACAACTACTTGGAACTACGTGACGCGCTGCGGTCCGAATTCGGCGCCGAATTCGCCACCGACGGCGACGGCGAAGCGATCGTCGCCGCCTACCACTACTGGGGGGCAGCCGCGCTGGCGCGGCTGCGTGGGATGTTCGCATTCGCGCTGTGGGACACCGACCGTCGCGAACTGTTCTGCGCACGTGATCCGTTCGGCATCAAACCACTGTTCATGGCGACGGGGCCCGGCGGGACCGCAGTCGCAAGCGAGAAGAAATGCTTGCTGGACCTGGCCGAGATTCTGGGTTTCGACCTGAACATCGACGCGCGTGCCGTCCAGCACTACACGGTGCTGCAGTACGTGCCGGAGCCCGAAACGCTGCACAACGGCATCCGCCGGCTGGAGTCGGGCTGCTGGGCGCTGATCCGGCCTGGCGCCGCGCCGGAGATCACGCGCTATTTCGTCCCGCGCTTCACGGCGGTGCCGTTCGCCGCCGGCAGCGAGCGGTCCCGCTACGACGAGATCACCGCGGTGCTCGAAGACTCGGTGGCCAAGCACATGCGCGCCGACGTGACCGTGGGCGCGTTTCTGTCCGGCGGCATCGACTCCACCGCCATCGCGGCCCTGGCGATCCGGCACAACCCCCGGCTCATCACGTTCACCACCGGCTTTGAGCGGGAAGGGTTTTCGGAGGTCGACGTCGCGATCGCATCGGCGGAGGCGATCGGCGCCAGGCATGTCGCCAAGGTGGTCAGCCCCGCGGAGTTCGTCGAGGCGCTGCCCGAGATCGTCTGGTACCTCGACGAGCCGGTGGCCGACCCGGCGTTGGTGCCGCTGTTCTTCATCGCCCGCGAGGCACGCAAGCACGTGAAGGTGGTGCTGTCGGGTGAAGGCGCAGACGAGCTGTTCGGCGGCTATACGATTTATCGAGAGCCGTTGTCGCTGCGGCCTTTCGAGTATCTGCCCGAACGGCTACGCCGATCCATGCGCAAAGTGTCTGCACCACTCCCGGAGGGCATGCGCGGAAAGAGCCTGCTGCACCGCGGATCCCAGACGCTCGAAGAGCGCTACTACGGCAATGCCCGCAGCTTTTCCGACCCGCAGCTGCGCGCGGTGCTGAAGATCTTCCGCCCGCAGTGGACCCACACCGACGTGACCGCTCCGGTGTACGAGCAGTCCGCCGAGTGGGATCCGGTGGCACGCATGCAACATGTCGACCTGTTCACGTGGCTGCGCGGCGACATCCTCGTGAAGGCCGACAAGATGACGATGGCCAACTCGCTGGAGCTGCGGGTGCCGTTCTTGGATCCCGAGGTGTTCGCGGTGGCGTCGCGGTTGCCGCTCGAGGCGAAGATAACAAGGACGACCACCAAGTACGCGCTACGCAGGGCGTTGGAGCCAATCGTGCCGGCGCACGTGCTGCACCGGCCGAAACTGGGCTTCCCCGTGCCGATTCGGCATTGGCTGCGCGCCGGCGAGCTGCTCGACTGGGCGCACCACATGCTGGCCACCTCGCAGGCCGACGAACTCGTCGACATCGCCGCGGTGCGCGCCATGCTCGACGAGCACCTCGCCGGCACCGCCGATCACAGCCGCCGACTGTGGACCGTGCTGATCTTCATGCTGTGGCACGCGATCTTCGTCGAGCACAGCATCGTGCCGCAGATCAGCGAGCCGACCTACCCGGTGCAGCTCTAGGCGAGCGCCTGCGCGATCTCGTCGGCGGCCTCCCGCCCGTACGCGCCGGCCAGCCGCGACAGTGCGACATCGCGGTCCCACGTCCACTCCTGGGTGCCGTTGGTTTCCAGCACGAGCACCGCGACCAACGAGCCCAGCTGCGCCGAGCGCTCAAGGTCCAGGCCCGCGCTGCGGCCGGTGAGGAAGCCCGCGCGAAACGCGTCGCCGACGCCCGTGGGGTCCACCTTGCTGGTCTCAGGCACCACGCCGACGTGAACAGACGTGCCGTCGGGGCTGACCATGTCAACTCCCTTGGGGCCCAACGTCGTCACGCGCAGTCCGACCTGTTTGAGCACGTCCTGTTCGGTCCAGCCGGTCTTCTTGAGCAGCAGGTCCCATTCGTAGTCGTTGGTGAACAGGTAGGTGGCACCGTCAATCAGCGCCCGGATCTCGTCGCCGGACAGCCGGGCCAGCTGCTGGGACGGGTCGGCAGCGAATGCCAGCCCGAGCTTGCGGCACTCGTCGGTGTGCAAGAACATCGTGTCAGGGTCGTTGGCTCCGACGATCACCAATTCTGTTGTGCCGATGGACGATACGATCTTTTCGAGCGAGATATTGCGCGCAGACGACATGGCTCCCGGATAAAACGACGCGATCTGAGCCATCTCTTCGTCGGTGGTACACACGAACCTGGCGGTATGCGCGGTGCTGGAGATCAGCACGTGATCGCAGTTGACGCCGTGGGCCTGCAGCCATTCGCGGTAGTCGGCGAAATCCATGCCGGCGGCCCCGACAAGCACCGCGTCGCCGCCGAGCACGCCGATCGCGTAGGCCATGTTCCCGGCCACCCCGCCGCGGTGCACCACCAGATCGTCGACGAGGAAACTCAGCGACACCTTTTCCAGATGCTCGGCGAGCAGCTGCTCGGAAAAGCGGCCCGGGAATCGCATGAGATGGTCGGTCGCAATCGACCCGGTCACCGCAATCGTCAAGGTATCTCCTAGTTCAGCTAGCCTGCCTACCATGGCCGACCCGTACTCTCGGTACTGGAAGCCCTACCCAAGCTACCCACCCCCTTCGACGTCGCCGTCGGTGCCCTACCCGCACCGGCGGGGCTGGAAGCTGGGTCTGGCCACTGCAGTTGTCCTTGTGGTCGTCGCTGCCGCAGCGGCGGCGATCGTGTACGCGGTGAACGTCGGACCGAAATCCAGCAACACCACCGGGCGGGTCAGTGAGTCGTCGGCGAAGACCGCGATCCAGGACTACCTGGATGCGTTGCTGGACGGCGACACGGAAACGGTGGCCCGCAACGCTGGCTGTGGCCTGTACGACGCGGTGAACGAGAAGCGATCCGAGCAGGCGGTGGCGCGGCTGACGAGCCAGTCGTTCCGCAAGCAGTTCTCGAAAGCAGAGGTGTCCCGGATCGACAAGATGGTGTTCTTGTCGGAGAACCAGACTCAGGTGCTTTTCACGATGCGGGTGGTACCTGTGATCCGGGCCGTCCGGGAACGGGAC
>DATBFF010000014.1:0-21456 GCA_036558625.1 Mycobacterium sp.
TTGATGGCAGGCGTCGCCATGCCGACGGCATCCGCGCAGTCGCGCACCGTCGTCTACGAGGTCACCGGGTCGGGCACGGTGTACTCGATCGACCTCGATCCGGGCGGCCGCATCCCCGAGGACACCGCTGCGCCGTTCACGCAGACCGTGTCGATCGGGCCGGATGTGGCGCTGCTGCAGGTCGTCGTGGTCACCAAGACCGGTAGCCAGGGGTGCCGTATCACCCTCGATGGCACGGTTGTGGCTGAGCAGGCGCCTGGCGACGCAGCACACTGCATCGCCTACCTGTAACTAGAAGCCGAGCCGGCCGAGCTGTTTGGGGTCGCGCTGCCAGTTCTTGGCGATCTTCACCCGTAGATCCAGATACACCTTGGTGCCGAGCAGCTTCTCGATCTGCGTGCGTGCGGCGGTGCCGACCTCGCGCAGCCTGGCGCCGCCCTTGCCGATGACGATGCCCTTCTGGCTATCTCGCTCCACGAACAGGTTGGCGTGCACGTCGATGAGGTCGTCGCGACCCTGACGCGGGCTGACCTCCTCGATCACCACCGCCAGCGAGTGCGGCAGTTCGTCGCGCACCCCTTCCAGTGCGGCCTCGCGGATCAGCTCGGCCATCAACACTTCCTCGGGCTCGTCGGTGAGCTCGCCGTCGGGGTAGAACGCCGGCCCGGGCGGCAGCTTCGCCGCCAGCACCTCGGTGAGCACGTCGACCTGGTCGCCGGTGGTCGCCGAAACCGGCACGATATCGGCAGCGACGTCGCCGGCGAAGTCGCTGACAGCGCTGAGTTGTTGCACCAGTTTGTCTTTGGAGACTTTGTCGGTCTTGGTGACGACAACGACGAGGGAGGTATTCGGCGCGACGGTGCGCACCTGCTGGAGAATCCAGCGGTCCCCCGGACCTATCGACTCGTCGGCAGGGATGCACAAGCCGACGACGTCGACCTCGGCGTAGGTGTCACGGACCAAGTCGTTGAGCCGCTTACCGAGCAGCGTGCGGGGCCGGTGCAGCCCTGGGGTGTCGACGAGCACGATCTGGAATGCATCGCGATGCACGATCCCGCGGATCGTATGGCGGGTGGTCTGCGGACGGTTCGACGTGATCGCGACTTTCGTGCCGACCAAAGCGTTAGTGAGCGTCGACTTGCCGGTATTCGGCCGGCCGACGAAACACACGAAACCGGACCGGAATTCGGCCGTCATGCCGCGCCGAAACTGCGGAGAGATCGCTTTTTGCGCCGATTCGGCGATCTGTACGCAGTCTCGGCGCTCATGCGACCACGGTTCCCGCGCGGTCGGTGACGACGACGGCGGCCTCGTCCGACAGCTCACGCACCGCCTCGATCCCGGCGTCCTGCGTTGAGCCGCCGACGAGCACAGCCGCCTCCAGCGACCTCGCTCCGCTGGACACCGCCGCGGCCACGGCCGCTTGCAGGGCGGTCAACCGCAGCGCTGACAACTCGACGGGCGCACCGGCATACGTGCGACCGTCGGCGTCACGCACTGCCGCCCCAGTCGAAGCTTCGGCGCGGCCCATCGCTCCGCGAGCGAGCACCACGAGCTTTGCGTCCTCGTCACTGAGCTGCGGGCTCACTGCCGTTCTCCTCACGCTTGTCCGGGCTGACCAGCACCGTACCGATGCGCACCCGGCCGCGATGGTCGTGGCCGCCCTCGGCGCGCAACCGCAGCCCGTGTGAGAACACCTCGGCCCCCGGCAGCGGCACCCGGCCGAGTTCGAGCGCCAGCAGTCCACCGACCGTGTCGATGTCGATGTCGTCGCCGAACTCGACGCCGTAGAGCTCACCCACGTCTTCGATCGGGAGCCGCGCCGATACCCGGAAGTTCTTGTCTCCCAGATCCTCGATGGGAGCCACTTCGTCGGTGTCGTATTCGTCGGCGATCTCGCCGACGATCTCCTCCAGCACGTCCTCGATGGTCACCAGGCCGGCGGTCGCCCCCTACTCGTCGACCAGCAGCACCATGTGCACCCGGTCGCGCTGCATGTCTCGCAGCAACTCGTCGAGCGGCTTGGAGTCCGGCACGAACACC
Source organism: Mycobacterium sp. (assembly GCA_036558625.1). Lineage (GTDB taxonomy): Bacteria > Actinomycetota > Actinomycetes > Mycobacteriales > Mycobacteriaceae > Mycobacterium. Next base: position 2,044 of record DATBFF010000014.1, read on the forward strand.
GCGGGCCGCATGATCTGCGCGACGGTCGTGTCGCGACCACCGTTTCGCGAGTAATACGTCTGCTGCACAAGGTCTTTCAGGTACACCACACCGACGATGTCGTCGACGTTTTCGCCGATCACGGGGATGCGAGAGTGCCCACTGCGCACCGCCAGCGACGTCGCCTGCCCTGCATGCTTGTCGCTTTCGATCCACACCATCTCGGTGCGCGGCACCATCACCTCGCGGGCAGGTGTGTCGCCAAGCTCGAACACCGACTGAATCATCCGGCGCTCTTCATCGGCCACCACGCCACGCTGCTGTGCTAAGTCGACCACCTCGCGCAGTTCGATCTCGGATGCGAACGGCCCGTTGCGGAAACCACGGCCGGGCGTGAGCGCATTGCCGATCAGCACGAGCAGACGGCTGATCGGCGTCAGCAGTACCGAAATCGCTTGTAGCGGAAGGGCTGACGTCAGTGCGATCGAATAGGCGTGCTGACGCCCCAGCGTCCGAGGCGCGACCCCGATGGCGACAAAGCTGATCACCACCATCAGCGCCGCGGCGACCACCAGGCCCCACTTCAACCCGAGGTCGTCCCATAGGAATGCGACCAACAGCACGGTCGCAGCCGCTTCGCATGCGATCCGAAGCAGCACAATGAGATTGATGTAGCGCGGTCGTTCAGCCATCACCCTGGCCAATCGCACCGCGCCCGGGCGCTCGTCGCGTACCAGCTCGTCCACCCGCGCCATCGACACCGTGCTGAGCGCGGCGTCGATCGCAGCGAACAAACCCCCGAATGCGATCAGCACGATCGCGCCGGCCAGGGCGCCGATCCCGGTCACGGCTCGTCGAAGAACCGCGACTTGTCCAGCAGCCGGCGGTCTTTCTCGTTCTGGCGGTCCACCTGGTATGCCTGCACCTGCTCGGCGACCCAGTCTTCGAGAAGCTGGCGCTGCAGCGCGAACATCTCTTTTTCTTCGTCCGGCTCGGCATGGTCGTAGCCGAGCAGATGCAGCACACCATGGATGGTCAACAGCGCGAGCTCCTGGCCCAGCGTATGCCCGGCGGCGGCCGCTTGTTCGGCGGCGAACTCCGGGCACAACACAATGTCGCCGAGCATCGATGGCCCCGGCTCGGGCGCGTCGGGGCGGCCGCCGGGTTCGAGCTCGTCCATCGGGAAGCTCATCACGTCAGTGGGCCCGGGCAGATCCATCCACCGCATGTGCAAATCGGCCATTGTCGCGCTGTCCAAAAGGACCATCGACAGTTCGGCATCAGGGTTGACGTTCATCTCGGCGATGACGAAGCGGGCCACGCTGATCAGCTCGTCCTCGGAAACGTCGAGTCCCGACTCGTTCGCGACTTCGATGGACATTACTGCGTGCTCTTCGCGCGAGCGCTCATCGCTAGCGCGCCCTGTGTGAACGGGAACCCGCCGCTCGCCGCTGCGCGCGGTTCATCGTCAGCGACGAGTCCTCGGCGCGGGCGTAAGCATCGACGATCTCCGTCACCAACCGGTGACGAACGACGTCGGCACTGGTCATCTCGCCGACATGGATATCGTCGATGCCGTCGAGAATCTCAATGGCGGCGCGCAGCCCGGACGTGGCGCCGCCGGGCAGATCGATCTGCGTAACATCGCCGGTAACAACGATTTTCGAGCCGAAGCCCAGCCGGGTGAGGAACATCTTCATCTGCTCGGCGGTGGTGTTCTGCGCCTCGTCGAGGATGATGAAGGCGTCATTAAGGGTGCGGCCACGCATATATCCGAGGGGCGCGACCTCGATCACCCCGTCGCTCATCAGCCTGCCGATGACTTCGGGGTCCATCATGTCGTGCAACGCGTCGTAAAGCGGCCGCAGGTATGGGTCGATCTTCTCGCTCAGCGTGCCCGGCAAAAAGCCAAGGCGCTCGCCGGCCTCCACGGCGGGCCGCGTCAGGATGATCCGGGTGACCTGCTTGCTCTGTAATGCGTTGACGGCCTTGGCCATTGCCAGATACGTCTTTCCGGTACCGGCCGGCCCGATGGCGAACACAATCGTGTTGGCGTCGATCGCGTCTACATAGTGTTTCTGGTTCAGCGTCTTGGGCCGAATTGTCTTGCCTCGCCTGGAGAGAATGTCCAGGCTCAGCACTTCCGCCGGTGACTCTTGCGCGTCGCCGGTCAGCATCGCCACGCTGTGACGCACCACGTCGGGACTCAAGGTTTGTCCCCCGGCCACCAGCGCGATCAGCTCGGTGACGACACGCTCGGCCAGAGCGACGTCGGCCGGTGAGCCGGACAGCGTGACGGTGTTGCCGCGGGCGTGCAGTTCGGCCGCAAGCGAGCGTTCCAGCGCCCGCAGGTTTTCGTCGGCGGAACCCAGCAGGCCCATGATCAGGTCGGGCGGAACATCGATGCTGCTGCGAACGGTCGGGGCAGCGTTTGTCTCGCGGGGCGTCACGTGGTTACCAGTGCCTGCTTTCTTTCGCAATCCGTGCCAGTCTACCGCCGCGTGCGGTTTAGCAAATGGTTCGCCGGGATGTCCTTGTCCAGCACCTTCTCTGCCTGGATGGCGCCCGCGACCTGGGCGCCGCCCACCCCGCCCATCATTGTGGGCACGTGGTTGACGAACGGTTCGGCTGTCATCGTCGCCATGGTGGCGGCGACGTCCTTGGCAGCGAACTCGTCAGCGACGTGCTCGTCGAAGATCGCGCCGAGATCGTATGTGCTTTCGCTCATCCGATACTCCCTCTGGAAAACCTCAGTATGTGCTCCAGCGGGGCGTCAGCACACCCAAAGCTCCCAACGCGACCGCGGCGGCCGTCGACGTCCGCAGCACCGTCGGACCCAGCCGCACCGGCACCGCTCCAGCCCTGGCGAGCACGTCGAGTTCGTCATCGGAAATGCCCCCTTCGGGGCCGACGATCAAGAACAACGAATCAGCCTGTGCCACATGCTTTTCCGAGATATCCTCGGTCGCCGACTCGTGAAGGATCAGAGTCGCTTGGGCGGCCACGGACGCTGCAAGCTGGGCCGTTGACACCGGGCCGCTGACCGGCGGAATGTAGGCGCGCCGGGACTGCCGCGCCGCCGACCGGGCGACCGCCCGCCAGCGCCGCAGCCCTTTTTCCGCGCGTGCGTCGTCCCACCGGGCCACACAGCGGGCGGCCTGCCATGCCACAAACGCGTCGGCACCGGCCTCGGTGGCCAGCTCGACCGCCAGCTCGGAGCGCTCCGCCTTCGGCAGCGCCTGCGCGACAGTCACGGCCGGTGAGGCCGCCGCAACCGTCGAGCGGTCGAGCACCCGCGCGCGCAGCGTTGCACGGTCGGCCTGCTCGACTTCGCACCACGCCAGCCCGCCCGCACCGTCGCCGAGTAGCAGCCGCTCGCCCACCCGGATGCGCCGCACGCTCGCGGCGTGGAATCCCTCATCACCCGACACGGTCGCGACGGATCCCACTGCGGGCAGCGCGTCGACGTAGAAGAGCGCTCGATGAGCGCTCGCCCGAAAAGCATCAGGCACTGCGCTCAATTAGCGACCGGTGAATGTCTCGCGGATGCGGCTGAAGAACCCGCCGCCCGCATCCGTTTGCGTCGACTTGACCTCCGCCACGTCGCTGTGTCTGCGAGCCTTCAACTCTCGCAACAGATCTGCGTCACGATGGTCGAGGCGCGTCGGAACCGCGACGTCGACATGGGCATGCAGATCCCCCCGTACTCCCGTACGCAGATGGGGCAATCCGTGCCCGCGCAGCGTCACGACCGCACCGGGCTGCGTGCCCGCCGGAATTGTGATCTCGGTGGGTCCGTCGAGGATTGCGTCGACGGTCACGTTGGTGCCCAGCGCGGCGTCGACCATCGGCACCGCAATCGTGCAGTGCAGGTCGTCGCCGTCGCGCACGAATATGTCGTGAGGCTGCTCGTGGATCTCGACGTACAGGTCGCCGGCGGGGCCACCGCCCGGGCCGACCTCGCCCTGCGCGGCCAACCTCACCCGCATCCCGTCGCCGACGCCGGCTGGGATCTTGACGCTGATCTCCCGGCGGGCGCGCACTCGGCCGTCGCCGCCGCACCGGTGGCACGGGTCGAGGATCACCTCGCCGACGCCCCGGCAGGTCGGGCAGGGACGCGACGTCATCACCTGGCCGAGCAACGAGCGCTGCACGCTCTGCACCTCGCCGCGGCCGCCGCACGTTTCGCAACGGACCGGCCCGCTGCCTGCGTTGGTGCCCTTGCCCTGGCACGTGTCGCATAACACGGCAGTGTCGACGGTGACCTGCTTGGTTACCCCGGTCGCGCAGTCGTCGAGGTCGAGGCGCATCCGCAACAGCGAATCGGCGCCGGGCCGCACGCGCCCGATCGGCCCCCGTGACGCGGAGCCACCGCCGAAGACCGCGTCGAAAATGTCGCCGAGCCCGCCGAATCCACCCGCGAACCCGTTGCCCACCGGGCCGGTCTCCATCGGGTCGCCGCCGAGGTCGACGATGCGCTTCTTCTCGGGATCGGACAGCACCTCGTAGGCCAGCTGAATCTCATTCCACCGGTCACGCTCGTCGGGGTTGACATCGGGGTGCAGCTCGCGGGCGAGGCGCCGGTAGGCGCGCTTGATCTCGGCGTCCCCCGCGTTTCTGCTCACTCCGAGCAGCCCGTAGTAGTCCCGTGCCACGTCAAACCTTTCTGGGCCGCGCTATCGGCGGCCTAAGACATCGCCGATATACATCGCAACCGCTGCGACACTAGCGATAGTTCCCGGATAGTCCATTCGAGTGGGACCCAACACACCCATCCCGCCGTACACGGTGCCGTCGGCACCGTAGGTGGTGCTGACCACCGAGGTGCCTGCCATTTGCTCGACTTCGGTTTCGTGCCCGATGCGCACCGTCACCTTTCCGGCCTGCTGCTGAGCCTGCAGCAGCCGCAGCACCACGACCTGTTCTTCGAGCGCCTCGAGGATCGAGCGCAGCGAGCCGCCGAAGTCGGCGGTGTTGCGGGTCAGGTTGGCGGTGCCGCCCAAGAGCAGCCGGTCCTCGGCGTGCTCGACCAGCGACTCGAGCAGCACGGTCGCCGACCGGCCGACCGCGTCGCCGAGTGTGCCTTTGGGGCCGATCTCCGATGCCAGGTCTGCGACCGCAGCCGACGCGACCGACAGTCGCTTGCCGTCCAGCGCCTGCCCGAGCATCTCTCTGAGTTGGGAGAGCTGGTGGTCGTCGATCACGTCACCGAGCTCGACGATGCGCTGGTCGACGCGGCCGGAGTCGGTGATCACCACCAGAAGTAGCCGCGCCGGCGTCAGCGCCACCACCTCGATGTGGCGGATTGTCGACGCGGAGAGCGTCGGATATTGGACGACGGCGACCTGGCGGGTCAGCTGGGCGAGCAGCCGCACGGCGCGGCGCAGCACATCGTCGAGGTCGACGCCCGATTCCAGGAAGCCCTGGATTGCGCGACGCTCCGCGGACGACAGCGGCTTGACGTCGTCGAGGCGGTCGACGAACTCGCGATAGCCCTTTTCGGTGGGCACCCGGCCCGAGCTGGTGTGGGGCTGCGCGATGTAGCCCTCGGCCTCCAAGACGGCCATGTCGTTGCGCACGGTTGCACTGGAAACGCCGAGATTGTGGCGTTCGACCAACGTCTTCGACCCGATCGGCTCCTTGGTGGCGACGAAGTCGGCGACGATGGCACGCAGAACGTCGAAGCGACGGTCTTCCGCATTGCTCATCTGCTGCTCACCTCCGAGTCTGCTGCCATTTTACGGTGATCAACCGCACTGACTGGCAACCATCGCGCAGCCGTCTGGCATTCTGAGCCGGATGATCTTCAAGGGTGTCCGCGACGGCAAGCCCTATCCCGAGCATGGCTTGTCGTATCGCGATTGGTCGCAGATCCCACCCCGGCAGATCCGCCTCGACGAATTGGTCACCACCACAACGGTGCTGGCGTTGGACCGGCTGCTGTCCGAGGACTCCACGTTTTACGGCGACCTGTTCCCGCACGCGGTGAAGTGGCAGGGCGTGGTGTACCTCGAGGACGGCCTGCAGCGCGCCGTGCGGGCGGCTTTGCGGAACCGGGAAGTGCTGCACGCCCGCGTGTTCGACATGGACGAGGCGTAATCCCCCTTCCGCCGAAATTGCGCTCAGGGCTGTGCTCCGACGCGAACCACGACCGTGGACGCAACCTCGGCGCGCCCGGTCTAGCCGAGGATCGTCCGCACCACCGCGTCGGCCAGTAGGCGGCCGCGGTCGGTCAGCACCAGCCGGTCATGCTCGCGCACCAGCAGGCCGTCGCTGACTGCGGTAGCGGCCCGCTGCTGTTCGGTAGCGGACAGCAGGCCGACTGGCAACCCGTCGCGCAGACGGATCGACAGCATCACCGCCTCCGTGTGCAGCTCGTCGTCGGCGAGTTGCTCGCAACCGGCGACCGGTAACGCGCCGTCACCCAGCGCGGCCGCATATGCGTTGGGGTGCTTGACATTCCACCATCGTGTCGCACCGACGTAGCCGTGCGCGCCCGGCCCGGCTCCCCACCATTCCCCCCCGGTCCAGTAGCCGAGGTTGTGGCGGCACTGCCCGCCCGGACGGCTCCAGTTCGACACCTCGTACCAGTCGAAGCCGGCTTGTGCCAGCCGCTTGTCGAGCAGTTCGTAGCGCTGCGCCAGCACGTCGTCGTCGGGGGCGCCGATCTCACCGCGACGGACGCGGCGCGCCAGTGCGGTGCCGTCTTCGACGACGAGCGCGTAGGCCGAGACGTGGTCGACCCCGGCGTCGACGGCCGCGTCGACCGAACGCAGCAGGTCGTCATCGCTTTCCCCCGGTGTGCCATAGATCAGGTCGAGGCTCACGTGCCCGAAGCCCGCCGTCAATGCCTCTTGCGCGGCCGCCACCGCACGCCCCGGCGAATGCACCCGGTCCAGTACGGACAGGACATGCGGAGCCGTCGACTGCATGCCCAGCGACACCCGCGTGTAGCCGGCGGCCAGTAACCCGTCGAACAGGTCAGGCGACGACGACTCCGGGTTGGCCTCCGTCGTCACCTCCGCACCGGCCGCCAGGACGAAGTGGTCACGGATCACGTCGAGCACGGCGGCGAGTCGCTCAGCGCCTACCACCGACGGCGTTCCGCCGCCGACGAACACGGTGTCCACCTGCCTTGCGCCCAGCCGTTCGGCCGCCAGCCGCAGCTCGGCGGCCACGGCGGACAGCCAGCCGTCCGGGTTCGCGCCGCCAAGTTCGGCGGGCGTGTAGGTGTTGAAATCGCAATATCCGCACCGCGTGGCGCAAAACGGCACGTGGATGTAGACGCCGAACGGCCGACGGGGCATGGTTCGAGTGTCCCAGAGCCAGTTCTGCTCACGCTGAGCGCAAATCTCGGCCGGTTGTGGCATGTGTGGGCGTCCATGGCACAATGGGGCACGTGACCGCCGCCCCGAGCCCCTTCCGTGTTTCGTTGGTGGCACGGCGGCATGTCGACTTCAAGCGCGTCTGTAGCTGTTGCTGTCTGCCTTGATCCGCGTTTGATCTAGGAACCGCCACCCACGAACTTCCAGCTGGCTTCCGGATCTGCGCCACCGGACAGCCACCCGGTGAACTGCGCGCATTCCGGACGCCCGCTCTGACAAGGAGCCACAGTCCGATGACATCGACGAGTCGCTTGGGCGAAGAGCATCAGGCCGAGCCAACGCCACGACCAGCGCGAAAGCCTCGCCCCGAAGGCCAGTGGGCGCATGGCTACCACGAGCCCCTCAACCCCACCGAGCGGCAGAAAAAAGACGACAACGGCCTCAACGTCCGAAACCGCATTCTCGACGTTTACTCCCGGCAAGGCTGGGACAGCATCGACCACACCGATCTGCGGGGCCGGTTCCGCTGGATGGGCCTGTACACGCAGCGCGAGCAGGGCTACGACGGCACCTGGACCGGCGACGAGAATGCGGAACTCCTGGAGGCCCGCTATCTGATGATGCGGGTGCGCTCCGACGGCAAGGCACACTCCGCCGCGACCATCCGCACGCTCGGGCAGATCTCGATCGACTTCGCCCGCAACACCGCCGACATCTCGGATCGCGAAAACCTGCAGTACCACTGGATTCAGATCGAGGACGTGCCGGAAATCTGGCGCCGACTCGACGCCGTCGGGTTGCAGACCACTGAGGCCTGCGGCGACTGCCCCCGAGGAATGCTCGGCTCTCCGCTAGCCGGTGAATCGCTTGACGAGGTGCTCGACCCGACACCGGCGCTCGACGAGATCGTCCGGCGCTACATCAACAATCCCGAGTACTCCAACCTGCCGCGCAAGTACAAGACCGCGGTGTCGGGTCTGCAGGACGTCGCCCACGAGATCAACGACATCTCGTTCATCGGCGTCGACCACCCCGAGCACGGCCCGGGCCTCGACGTGTGGGTGGGCGGTGGACTGTCCACGAATCCGATGCTGGCTCAGCGGCTCGGCGCGTGGGTGCCGCTCGACGAGGTGCCCGACGTGTGGGAGGCCGTCACCTCGGTCTTCCGCGATTACGGGTACCGACGGCTGCGGTCCAAGGCCCGGCTGAAGTTCTTGATCAAGGACTGGGGCGTAGAAAAATTCCGCGAAGTTCTGGAGACCGAATACCTCAAGCGCCCGCTGATCGATGGGCCCGCGCCGGAGCCGGCTCCCCACCCGATCGACCATGTCGGGATCCAGCGCCAGAAGAACGGTCTCAACGCCGTCGGCGTCGCCCCGATTGCGGGCCGCGTTTCGGGCACCATCCTGACCGCGGTCGCCGACCTGATGGAGCGGGTCGGCTCCGATCGTGCCCGGTTCACCCCGTATCAGAAGCTGATCATTCTCGACGTGCCTGACGACTTGGTCGACGAGATGGTCGAGGAACTCGACAAGCTGGGACTGGCGGCGCGCCCGTCGCACTGGCGCAAGAACCTGATGGCCTGCACCGGTATCGAGTTCTGCAAACTCTCGTTCGCTGAAACACGCGGCCGCGCACAGGTTTTGGTGCCGGAACTGGAGCAACGGCTCGAGGACATCAACGCTGTGCTCGATGTCCCGATATCGGTCAACATCAATGGTTGCCCCAACTCCTGCGCCCGCATCCAAGTGGCCGACATCGGCTTCAAGGGCCAGATGGTCGACGAGGGCAACGGCCCCGAGGAGGGCTTCCAAGTGCACCTGGGTGGCAGTCTCGGGCTGGACAGCGGATTCGGCCGAAAACTGCGCCAGCACAAGGTGCTCAGCCATGAGCTCGGCGACTACGTCGAGCGGATCGTGCGCAATTTCGTGAAACAAAGAGACCACGGCGAGCGTTTCGCGACATGGGCGATGCGAGCAGACGAGGCGGATTTGCGGTGACACCGATGAGCGTCTCGCGCGAAGAGGAGACAATACAGCTGACCGAGAGCGACCTACAGGAACTTGCTGCCGAAGGCGCCAGTGAGCTCGACGGCGCGTCCGCGATCGAGCTTCTGCGCTGGACCGACGACAATTTCGGCGGCGACTACGTGGTGGCGTCCAACATGCAGGACGCGGTGCTGATCGATTTGGCGGCGAAAATACGGCCGGGTGTCGATGTGCTGTTCCTCGACACCGGCTATCACTTCGCCGAAACCATCGGCACCCGTGACGCAGTCAGAGACATCTACGACGTCAACGTGATCAACGTCACGCCAGAACATTCGGTCGCGGAGCAGGACGCGCACCTCGGCAAGAATCTGTTCGCGCGAGATCCCAACGAGTGCTGCCGGTTGCGCAAGGTGACCCCGCTCGGCAAGGCGTTGCGCGGCTACTCGGCCTGGGTCACCGGCTTGCGCAGGGCCGAGGCGCCGACGCGCGCCAACGCGCCGTTGATCAGTTTCGATGCGGCGTTCGGTTTGGTGAAGATCAACCCGCTCGCTGCGTGGACCGACCAGGACATCGAGTCCTACATCGAGGCCAACGGTGTGCTGGTGAATCCGCTTGTGTTCGACGGCTATCCGTCGATCGGGTGCGCCCCCTGCACGGCGAAGCCACTGGACGGCGGCGATCCGCGAAGCGGTCGGTGGCAGGGCACCGGCAAGGTCGAATGCGGGCTGCACGCCGAATGATCGCATCGAGCTCGCCGACACTGGTTCTCACTGCGCACGGCAGCGCGGACGCCCGTGCCGCGGCGAACACCGGTGCAGTCGCCGATCGCATCCGTCGCATGCGCCCCGAAGTCGACATGCGCGTGGCGTTCTGCGAGCAGTCGACCCCGAACCTGCGCGACGTGCTGGCCGACACGCACGACGCCGTCGTCACACCGTTTCTGCTCGCCGACGCCTACCACGCCCGCGTCGACATTCCCGCCATGCTTGCCGATTCCCGCGCCATACAAGCCGACGTGCTCGGGGAGGACGACCGCCTGGTGTCCGTGCTGCGACAGCGAGTGGGCGAGCGGAATGTGTCCACTCACGACCCCGACGTCGGCGTGCTCGTCGTCGCGGTCGGTTCGTCGCGTTCCGCGGCTAACGCGCGCACCGCGGCAGTGGCGGGTGCACTCACGGTCGGCACCCGTTGGGCCGGCGCCGTGACCGCGTTCGCGACCGGCCCGCAGCCCTCGCTCGGCGAGGCGGCGCAACGGCTGCGCGCTAAAGGCGCACGTCGTCTCGTGATCGCGCCGTGGTTTCTGGCGCACGGCCGCATCACTGATCGAATCGCGGAATTTGCGGTGGCCCAGGGTATTTCGATGACCGAACCGCTCGGCGCACACCGGCTGGTGGCTGCCACGGTGCTCGACAGATTCGACGCTGCCTGCGCCAACGTCAACAGAGTTGCAGCTTAAGAACTCTGCGCCGAGCTCAGCGTTTCGTCTGGCTCGGCAACTTGCGCACTGCCCGCGATCAGTGGCACGCGGGTGGCGCGCACGTAGACGGTGTCGCCGTCCTTCAGCTCGAGCGCCTCGGCGTCACCGCGGGTGATCTGCGCGGTGAACGCGACACCGGTGGGCGCGCTGATGAGCTCGACTCGCACCTCGAATCCGAGGTAGACGATCCGCTTGATGGTCGCGCGCATCACGCCGATACTCTCGGCAGTGCCGTCGCTGGTTGCCACCGCCATCTCGGGATTACGTCCGACGCGAATGTCGTGGGGCCGCACCAAGATTCCGTTGAGGGAGGATACTGCGCCGAGGAACGACATGACGAATTCGTTGGCAGGCCGGTCGTAGACCTCGGTGGGCGTGCCCACCTGCTCGATGCGGCCGTTGTTCAACACGGCGATCCGATCCGACACGTCCAGCGCCTCGGCTTGATCGTGAGTAACCAGCACAGTGGTGACGTGTACCTCGTCGTGCAGCCGACGCAGCCACGCCCGCAAGTCCTCGCGCACCTTCGCATCCAACGCGCCGAACGGCTCGTCGAGGAGAAGCACGTGGGGATCCACGGCCAGTGCCCGTGCCAACGCCATGCGCTGTCGCTGGCCGCCCGACAACTGCCCTGGGTAGCGGGTCTGAAACCCGCTGAGTCCCACGGTTTCCAGCAGTTCGTCGACTTTGGCCTTCACCTCGGCCTTGGGCCGTTTACGAATCTTGAGACCGAACGCGACGTTTTCACGCACCGACATGTGCTTGAACGCTGCGTAGTGCTGGAACACGAAGCCGATTCCGCGCCGCTGCGGTGGCACCCGCGTGACGTCGCGGTCATCGATCATGATGCTCCCGGTGTCGGGTTCGTCGAGGCCCGCGATCGCCCGGAGCAGCGTCGACTTCCCGGAGCCGCTTGGTCCTAGCAGCGCAGTCAACGAGCCTTTCGGCACACTGAAATTGATGTCTTCGAGCGCGGCGAAGTCGCCGTAGCGCTTGTTCACACCACGCAACGTGATCGCGTCGTCGCTCATGCCCTTCTCCTGGTGTCCAGCACCACCTGAACGATCAAAACCAATACCGCCACGCTCATCAGCAACGTCGAGAGCGCGTATGCGCCGTACTCCGCGCCGCGGTTGTAGCGGTCCGATACCAACAGTGTCAGCGTCTGCGATGTCCCGGGCAAGTTGGACGACACCATGATCACTGCGCCGTACTCACCGAGTGTGCGTGCGATGGTGAGCACTACGCCGTACGTCAGACCCCAGCGGATGGACGGCAACGTGATCCGCCAGAAGGTCTGCCACCACCTCGAACCGAGCGTCGCGGCGGCCTCCTCCTGTTCGGTGCCGATCTCATGCAGCACCGGCTCCACCTCGCGGATCACAAAAGGCAGCGTGACGAAGATGCTTGCCAACACAATGCCCGGCAGACCGAAGATGATTCGGAAGCCCAGGTCGCGCTCGACGAATCCCAACGCGCCGGCCGATCCCCACAGCACGATCAAAGCGACGCCGACGACCACGGGCGACACCGCGAACGGAAGGTCGATCACCGCCTGCAGTGCACCTTTGCCGCGAAATTTGTTGCGCGCCAATACCAGTGCGGTCGGGACGCCGAAGAACACGTTCAGTGGCACCACAATCGCGACGACCAGCAGCGACAGCTGCAAAGCCGAGATCGCAGCCGGTGTGCTGATCTGCGCGAAGAACTGACCGAGGCCCGGAGCGAACGAACGCCACAAAATCAACCCGGCCGGCACCGCTACGAGCAGCAGGATGTAGCCCAGCGCGAGGAACCGGGCCAGATACTTGACAGGCGGCGCGGGAGTCATTTCGCGGTTTCCTCGCGTTTCGCCGTCCGTGTGCCCAGGGCACGCAAGACGAACAGGACCGCGAACGAGATGACCAGCAGCACGATAGAGATCGCCGCCGCTCCACTGCGGTCGTCGAATTCGATGAGCGCACGGATCCACTGCGACGACACCTCGGTCTTGCCGGGGATCGCGCCGCCGATCAGCACCACAGAGCCGAACTCGCCGATCGCGCGCGAGAATGCCAACCCGGCGCCGGACAGCAGCGCAGGCGTCAACGCCGGAAGGATGACGATCCGGAAAATCGTCCAGTTGTTCGCACCCAGTGAAGCCGCGGCCTGCTCGGCTTCCTGATCGACTTCCAGTAGAACCGGTTGCACCGCGCGCACGACGAACGGCAATGTGACGAACAAGAGCGCGACGCCCACCCCGTACGGGGTGTGCTGCAGATGGATGTTGACGGGACTTCTCGGTCCGTACAGGGCCAGCATCACGACGCTGGCAACGATCGTCGGCAGCGCGAACGGGAGGTCGATCACCGCGTCGACCAACCGTTTGCCCGGGAAGTCGTCGCGTACCAGCACCCAGGCCACCAGCAAGCCGAACACCACATTGATGACTGCGACGGCGAAAGAGACGGTCAACGTGACGCGAAACGACTCCACCGCCGAAGGCGAGGTCACCGCCGACACGAACGCGGACCAGCCGCCCCGTGCCGACTGCCAGACGATCGCTGCCAGTGGCAGCAGCACGATCACCGAAAGCCACAGCGTCGCAACGCCGAGGCGCAATGACGTCGTACCCCGGGCGCTCAGGCCACGCGCCGGAAAGCCGGTCGGCCCCGCCATGTCGAGTTCGGGCCGAACGGCTTCCGGGTTCGGGTCGATAGCCGTGGTCATACGCGCCCGGCCGTCATCCGGTCGCCTGTTTGTAGATCTTGGTGATCGTGCCGTTGTCCTTGTCAAACAAGGCCGAATCAACGCTGGCCCATCCGCCCAGGTCGTCGATCGTCCAGAGTTTCTGCGCCGGCGCGGGAAAGTCCTTCGCGAACTCCTGCGCAACCCCTGGATCGACGGGCCGGAACCCGGCCTGGGCCCACACCCGCTGAGCGTCCTGGGTGTACTGGAAGTTCTTGAAGTCGGTCGCTTCCTTGAGATGGGAGCTGGAGGCGACGACGGCCACCGGATTCTCGATTTTGAATGTCTGCGGCGGGATGACGTGCTCGACGTCCTTGCCTTGGCGCTCGACGTTGATGGCCTCGTTTTCGTAACTGATCAGCACGTCGCCGCTACCTTGGATGAACACGTCAGTAGCCTCGCGGCCCGACCCGGGACGCTGTTTGACGTGCTGGCTTACCAGCTGCTGCACGTAGTCGATGCCCGCCTGAGCATTCTGGCCGCCGTTGCTCTTCGCGGCATACGGCGCCAACAGGTTCCACTTGGCAGACCCGGAGCTCAGCGGGCTCGGCGTGATCACGTGGACGTCGGGACGCAGCAAGTCGTCCCAGTCGTGGATGTTTTTCGGGTTGCCCTTTCGCACGACCAACGCCACGACGGAACCGAACGGGATGCCCTTGGTGACGTCGCCGTTCCAGTCCTTTGCCACCTTGCCTTTGCTCACGAGCCGGGTGATGTCGGGTTCGACCGAGAAGTTCACGATGTCGGCGGGCTTGCCGTCGACCACGGACCGAGACTGGTCGCCCGAAGCGCCGTAGGAGGTCGTGATCGCGATGTCCTTGCCCTGCTCGGTGGCGTTGAACGCCGGGATCACCTTGCTCCAGCCCGGTTCTGGCACCGCGTAGGCGACCAGCGTCAGCGTCACACGCGCGTTCGAGGGACCCTGGCCACCGGATTCATCGCTGGCGCCGCCACCGCAGGCTGCGAGTACCGTCGTGGCCACGGCGACGGCGGCGACGCGGCGGAATTGCCCGGAACGATTCAAGATCGAGTGCATCGAATACCTTTCACGCAGGGGGATTGAACGGATTACCCGGTTGCGGGAAAGGCGACGGATCAGGACACATGCCAACCGATGGCCACTACCGACACCGACCGCGCGGGCGTGGGGTCATCGACAACAGTGGACGTCTGCGACGGCGCTGTCCCCGACGGCAATAAGTGCCAGCACATAGCACTCTTCGTTGCCCCGGGCCAATCGCATGCGCGGAAGCCTAACAGCCAAATCGGCTGCTCGCTCACCGGGTGAAAAGCCACATCGCGATCACCAGCACGGCAAGGATCACCAGCACCAGCGTCACCCGCGACTTCGGCAGCACTTCGCCTGCCTACTCCTCGTCGGCGTCGCGGCGCGTCACCCGCCGCGACATCCGGATGCCACGGTCCAGGACACCGTCGGCCAGCACCGCCAGACCGTATGCCAGCGCCAGCGCCACCGGCATCACGATGAGAGTCTGGGTGACAAAGCCGAGACCGGAAAGCCAGAGCTCAACACTGTCCCACCAGTTGAGGAATCCGGTCACCTGGCCAGCGTAGGCGGTGCCAACTGCGGCAGACCAGGCGATGACCAGGCGATGACCGCCCGCGCGAACAGCGTGCCAGAATGAGCCGGTGCCGGCGCCAGCAACCACGACCTGTGTGATCGCCGGCGGCGGACCAGCCGGAATGGTGCTCGGCCTATTGCTCGCACGCGGCGGCGTGCCCGTGGTCGTAATGGAAAAGCACGCGGATTTCCTGCGCGACTTTCGCGGTGACACCGTGCACGCCAGCACACTGCGGCTACTCGACGAACTCGGCCTGGGCGCGCAATTCGAACAGGTTAAGCACCGCCTCGTCGACAACATCGGCATGGCTGTGCAAGGCGTCCCGATCGGCATCTCGTTGCGCAGGCTGCCGGGCCGGCACAAACACATCGCGCTGGTGCCGCAGTGGGATTTTCTCGAACTGCTGGCGACCTCCGCCGAAGCCGAACCGACGTTCACGCTGATGCGCAGCACCGAAGTGCTCGGCCCACTGCACCACAACGGCCGTGTCACCGGTGTCTCCTACCGCGACGCTGACGGCCAGATCCGAGAGATGCGTGCCGCACTCACGGTCGCTTGTGACGGGCGATCGTCCACGTTGCGTTCGTCGATGGGGTTGACACCGCGTGGTTTTGGTGCCCCGATGGACGTGTGGTGGTTTCGGCTGCCCCGACGAGGTGACGACCCGCAGGGCCTCAACGGTGTGTTCCGATCCGGACACGCCTGCATCGTGATCGACCGGGGCGACTACTACCAGATCGCCTACATCATTCCCAAGGGCGCCGACAGCGCGATGCGCGCGGAAGGCATCGACGCGTTGCGCCGCCAACTCGCTGCTTTGGTGCCGTGGCTATCCGATCGCGTCGACGGCCTCAAGTCCTTGGACGACGTGAAACTGCTTGACGTTCAACTAAATCGGCTGCGTCGCTGGTACACCGACGGGCTGCTGCTGATCGGCGACGCCGCGCACGCGATGTCTCCGGTCGGCGGTGTGGGAATCAACCTCGCCGTCGCAGACGCGGTAGCCGCCGGTGCCGCGCTCGCCGGACCGCTTCGCACGGGCGATCTGAAGACGTCGCGGCTGGCGCGGATACAGGCCCGCAGATGGTTGCCGACGTGGCTGATCCAGTCGGTACAACGCATCGTTCACGCCGCGGTGATCGCCAAGGCGATGTCAGGGCCGGACGAAGACCACCCGAAAGCACCTCTGCCCGTGCGAATAATCAGCAAGACGCCAGGCCTGGGTGACATCGTCGGCTATGCAGTCGGCATCGGCCCCTTTCCCGAACATGCTCCCGCGTTCGCCCGCCGGTAGGGGACACTCCGGGCATTGGGTGGACGAAAAGTACGGGAAAAGCAGATGATGTGCACATGGTTCTGAGCGCCGAGCCTGCCGAGGAGCAACACGAGGCCCCGTTTTCCGTGACGGGTCCGGTGCCGTACATCCAAGCGTCCTCGACGCGTAACCCGTTCCCGCCGATCGCCGACTACGCGTTCTTGTCGGACTGCGAGAACACCTGCCTGATTTCCTCTAGCGGCGCGGTCGAGTGGTTGTGCGTGCCGCGACCCGACTCCCCCAGCGTGTTCGGGGCGATCCTGGATCGCGCCGCCGGCCATTTCCGGCTGGCGCCCTACGGGGTATCGGTACCCGCCGCTCGTCGTTATCTGCCGGGCAGCCTGATCCTCGAGACCACCTGGCAGACCCACACCGGATGGCTGATCGTGCGCGATGCGCTGGTGATGGGGCCGTGGCATGACATCGACGCGCGGTCGCGAACGCACCGGCGCACGCCGATGGACTGGGACGCCGAGCACATTCTGCTGCGCACCGTGCGATGCGTGAGCGGGACCGTCGAAATGGTGATGAATTGCGAACCGTCGTTTGACTATCACCGCATCGGCGCTACCTGGGAGTACTCCGGACCCGCCTATTCGGAGGCGATTGCTCGCGCGAAGCGCGATCCCGAATCGCATCCCCAACTGAAACTGACGACCAACCTGCGGATCGGGCTGGAAGGCCGGGAGGCACGGGCGCGGACGCGACTCAAGGAAGGCGACAACGTCTTCGTCGCGCTGAGTTGGTCCAAACACCCTGCGCCGCAGACGTACGACGAGGCCGCCGACAAGTTGTGGAACACCAGCGAGTGCTGGCGACAGTGGATCAACATCGGCGATTTCCCAGACCACCCGTGGCGGTCATATCTGCAGCGCAGCGCGCTGACGCTCAAGGGACTGACGTATTCCCCCACCGGCGCACTGCTGGCCGCCGCCACCACGTCGCTGCCGGAAACTCCTCAGGGAGAACGCAACTGGGACTACCGCTACGCGTGGGTGCGTGACTCGACGTTCGCGTTGTGGGGCCTGTACACGCTGGGCCTGGACCGCGAAGCCGACGACTTCTTCTCGTTCATCGCCGACGTCTCCGGCGCCAACAACGGCGAGAAGCATCCGCTGCAGGTGATGTACGCCGTCGGCGGTGAGCGGACTTTGGTCGAGGACGAGCTGCTGCATTTGTCCGGCTACGACGGCGCCCGGCCGGTGCGCATCGGCAACGGCGCGTATAACCAACGCCAGCACGATATTTGGGGCACGATGCTGGATTCGGTGTATTTGCACGCCAAGTCGCGTGAGCAGATTCCCGAAACGCTGTGGCCGGTACTGAAAAATCAAGTCGAGGAAGCGATCAAGCACTGGCGCGAACCCGACCGCGGCATCTGGGAGGTGCGCGGTGAACCGCAGCACTTCACGTCGTCGAAGGTGATGTGCTGGGTGGCGTTGGACCGCGGCGCGAAGCTCGCAGAATTGCAGGGCGAGCGAACTTATGCCCAGCAGTGGCGGGCGATCGCCGAAGAGATCAAAGCAGACGTGCTCGAGCACGGTGTCGACTCGCGCGGCGTGCTGACCCAGCGCTACGGCTCGGATGCCTTGGACGCCTCGCTGCTGTTGGTGGTGCTGACCCGGTTCCTGCCGCCTGATGACCCCCGAGTGCGCAACACCGTGCTGGCGATCGCCGATGAGCTGACGCAGGACGGGCTGGTGTTGCGCTACCGCGTGGAGGAGACCGACGACGGATTGTCCGGCGAGGAGGGCACTTTCACGATCTGCTCGTTCTGGCTGGTGTCGGCGCTGGTGGAAATCGGCGAAATCAGCAGGGCGAGGCATTTGTGCGAGCGCCTGCTGTCGTTCGCCAGCCCGCTGCGTCTCTACGCCGAGGAGATCGAGCCCCGCACCGGGCGCCACCTCGGCAACTTCCCGCAGGCGTTCACCCATCTGGCGTTGATCAACGCCGTGGTGCACGTGATCCGCGCCGAGGAAGAAGCCGACAGCACAGGCGTTTTCGTGCCCGCCAACGCCCCGATGTAGCCCTTTTTCTGCGCCGAGACCGACGTTACGAAGAAGAAGTGCGAGTAGTTGTCTGCTTAACGTCGATCTCGGTGAAATAATTCGCAGTGCGCTCACGGTCGCCGCGACCGGCTACTTCTTGGACTTGTCACCTGCGTCGGTCGACAGCGCTGCGACGAACGCCTCCTGCGGGACGTCGACGCGGCCGATCGTCTTCATGCGCTTCTTGCCTTCCTTCTGCTTCTCCAGTAGCTTGCGCTTGCGGGTGATGTCGCCGCCATAGCACTTCGACAGCACGTCTTTGCGGATGGCCCGAATGTTCTCGCGGGCAATGATTTTGGCACCGATCGCGGCCTGCACCGGTACCTCGAACTGCTGGCGCGGAATCAGCTCCTTGAGCTTGGCCGTCATCTTGCGGCCGTACTCGGCGGCCTCGTCGCGGTGCACGATCGCGCTGAACGCGTCCACCGCCTCGCCCTGCAACAGAATGTCGACCTTGACCAGGTCAGCTTCCTGCTCGCCGGACTCCTCGTAGTCGAGGCTGGCGTAGCCTCGGGTGCGCGACTTCAGCGAGTCGAAGAAATCGAAGATGATCTCGCCCAGCGGCATGCTGTAGCGCAGCTCCACCCGCTCAGGCGACAGGTAGTCCATGCCCCCCAGCTCGCCGCGGCGGGACTGGCACAACTCCATGATCGTGCCGATGAACTCGCTGGGCGCGATGATCGTGGTCTTGACGACGGGCTCGTAGACCGTGCGGATCTTGCCCGACGGCCAGTCCGACGGATTCGTGACGATCGTTTCGTTGCCGTCGTCCAGCACGACGCGGTAGACCACGTTCGGCGACGTGGAGATCAGGTCGAGGTCGAATTCGCGCTCCAGCCGCTCGCGCGTGATTTCCATGTGCAGCAATCCCAAAAAGCCGCAGCGGTAACCGAATCCGAGCGCCACCGATGTCTCGGGTTCGTACGTGAGGGCAGCGTCGTTGAGCTGCAGCCGATCCAGCGCGTCGC
>DATBFF010000015.1:0-7795 GCA_036558625.1 Mycobacterium sp.
TCGTCGGCTTCGAGTCGGACCGGGGAGAGGTCCGGCTGAGCCGGTGTTTCGCGGCCGGGTTGCGCGTCGTAGTCGGCCATCGTGAGCGATCAATCTACGCCCCTCGACCTTGTAATTCCGTCAGTTCACCAGCGCCAACGCGTAAGCGCGCCGCAGCTTTCCCGACGGCGTCTTCGGGATCGTCCCCGGTTCCAGGACCACGACATTGCGCGGCCGCACGTCCACCTCGCCGAACACCTCGTGCGCCACCTGATGCTCGATGCGACGAACCGCCGCGCGGTCCTGATACTCCTTGGACTCCACCGCGACCGCGAACGTCTCGCGCGACAGGCCGGCATTCAATCGCACCGCCACCGCGCAACCCGGTCGAACACCGTCGACGCGGCACGCGGCCCGCTCGATGTCGGTCGGATAGATATTGCGTCCGGCCATGATGATGACGTCCTTGACCCGCCCGCACACGACGACGCTGCCGCTCTCGGTGAGATAGCCCAGGTCGCCAGTGTCGTACCAACCTTGGTCGTCTCGCGCGGGGACGAAACCGGCCACGGTCTTGTAGCCGTCGGTTACTGGGCCGCCGCGCACCTGGATCACGCCGACGCCGCGCGCTGACATCACGCCGTTGTCCTCGTCGACGATGCGCACCTCCATGCCCGTCAGTGGTCGGCCGAGGCAAGCCAGCCGCCGGGTGCGGCCCCTGCTCGCCGGGATCGCCCGGTGCAGCAGCGCCAACAGATCGGCGTCCACCTCGTCGACGACCATGCCGTGGCCGCACGGACTGAACGACACCGCCACCGTCGTCTCCGCCATCCCGTACGCGGGAATGATCGCCTCCGGCTTCAGGCCGAACGGCGCTCCGGCGTCGCAAAGATCTTCGACGTCGGCAGGGTCCACCTGCTCGGCCCCCGACAGTGCCCACCGCAGCGACGACAAATCGAACTGACCGGGTGTGGCCTGCCTGCGCAGTCGCTTCGCGAACAGGTTGTAGGCGAAGTTCGGGCCCGCCGTCATAGTGCCCTTGTATTTGTCAATTAGCTTGGCCCACAACAACGTATCGCGCAGGAAGTCCATCGGCGTGACCTTGACGAGTTCGGCGCCGTAGTACATCGGCACGGTGAGGTAGCCGGTCATCCCCATGTCGTGGAAGCACGGCAGCCAGCTGACGATCACGTCGGTGTCGATGTCGACGTCCGCGCCGGCGAACATCGCTTCGGCGTTGGCGACGAAGTTCGCGTGGGTGATGCGAAC
This sequence comes from Mycobacterium sp., assembly GCA_036558625.1. GTDB lineage: Bacteria > Actinomycetota > Actinomycetes > Mycobacteriales > Mycobacteriaceae > Mycobacterium. The sequence goes on from DATBFF010000015.1 coordinate 1,249, forward strand.
CGCTTTCGGCGAGCCGGTCGATCCCGACGTCAACTGCAGGAACGCGACGTCGTCGTCGTCGGTGTGCACCGGAGCGACGGGGCATCCCGCCAGCAGCTGCTCGATGGTCAGCACGTGCATGCCCAACTCGGCAAGGATCGGCGCAGCGGCCATGAACGGCTCCGAGACGACGACGGCCTTGGCCTCGATCATGTTGATGACGGCAGTGGTCTCGTCGGCCCAGCGCCGCAGGTCAGTGCGCGGGGTGGGCTGATGCAGCATGCTCAGGCTGGCGCCGCGCATCCAGATGCCCTGCGCGGTCGGCGCGATCTCGACGGGAGCACCGGCCAGTACGGCGACGGCGTCACCACGCCCGACGCCCGCACGTGCCAGTCCGCCGGCGACCTGGCTGGCCCGCTGGTGGACCTCCATCCAGGTGTGCCGGACAGGCGCATCCGGCTCGCCGGTGACCATGCCCTTGAGGCTCCACCGCGCGTTGGCGAACATCGTGTCGGTGAATCGACTCACGAAAACCCTCCGGACTCATCGTATTTGGCGCGAACGCAACCGCAGAACCAGGCGGCTTACGTCGGAGTTCGGTGCCCCTTCGGCAGAAAGTTCAGCTCGCCGCCGTGACGTTTCCGGAAGGCTGTGTTCTCAACCGGTAATGACCGTACCGTGGGGGAGCCCGTAATGCACGGATTGGGCCGCGATTTTCGCCTGGTTATTGCAGCCGGCGCGCTAGCCCGCTCGCTCGGACCGCCCGCGTGTCGATGGCCTGACGGATCTGGGCCTCTGCGCCGACGAGGCGGATTTTCGATTTGGCCCGCGTCACCGCGGTGTACAGCAACTCTCGCGTCAGCAGCCGCGAATCCTCCGGCGGCAGCATCACGGTGACCTCGTCGGCCTGGCTGCCCTGGCTCTTGTGGATGGTCATCGCGTGCATCGTGTCGACATCGGACAGCCGGCCGGTGGCGAAGTCTCTGTCGCCGATATATGCCCGCAACCCATCCGGCGATGCGACCACGACACCGGTGTCGCCGTTGTACACATTGAGCCCATAGTCGTTGGCGGTCACCAGGATTGGCTGTCCCACATACCACTGTGCCCAGATCGGCTCGCCCGTCGCTTCGGTGAGCCACCGCTCGACCTGACGGTTCCAGTGCTGCACTCCATACGGTCCACGCCGGTGGGCGCACAGCAGCCGATGCTCGTCGAGGGTCTTGAGCGCCGCGGCAGCGTCTCCGAGAACCGCTGCCTGGCGCAGCCGAAGCGCATGCGGGACAAGCACTTTGCGTAGATGGTCGGCGGGATCGCCGGTGTCGAGCCATTCGAAGTGCTCATCGGCTGCCCGTAGCACCCCAACGGCGCGGTCGGCGTCACCGTCGCCGATCGCCTGGGCCAGCTTGCCGATCGACGCGCCGAACCGGTGCGACGTCTTCAGCGCCGCGACGCGTGCGTCCGTCCGTGCATTGAGCCCGTCGACCAGGTCGGCCAGCACCGCACCCGCCTCGACCGACGCCAGCTGGTCGGGATCGCCCACCAGCAGCAGGCGAGTCTCCGGGCGCACCGCCTCCAGCAGCCGGGCCATCATCGTCAGCGACACCATCGACGTTTCGTCCACGACGATCACGTCATGTGGCAGCCGGTTCGCGCGATGATGCCGAAACCGTGACGACGTGTCCGGCCGACTGCCCAGCAGCCGGTGCAGCGTGCTCGCGCGCATACCCGTCAGACGCTCTCGGTCAACAGGGTCGAGCCGGTCCACCTCCAGTTGCACCGCCTCCTGCAGGCGTGCGGCGGCCTTGCCGGTCGGTGCGGCCAGCGCGATCCGCAGCCGCTTGCCCGACAGCTCAGCCTGCGCCGCGAACAGCGCAAGCAGCCGCGCGACCGTTGTCGTTTTGCCTGTGCCCGGCCCACCGGTCAGCACGGTAAGCCCCTGTGACAGCGCGATTTCCGCGGCTTCGCGCTGTTCCTCGTAGCCCGCAGGGAACAACCGGCTGACGTCCGGCACGACGTCCCACGCCCGGCCCGGCAACAGCGCCAGCAGATCGTCAGCGACCTGCTGCTCCTCGCGCCAGTACCGGTCGAGGTACAGGAGGTTGTCCTCGAGTCGCAGCACGGGCGGGTCGCCGAGCAACGGGCTCGCCTGCACGGCATCGAGCAACCCCTCCACACCACGCTGCTCCTCGGCGTCGTGGAGGTCGACGCACACCGAGCCTCCCCGCAGCGCCCGCACCACCAGTGAGATCGCCAGCGCGACACGCTCGTCGGCCTCGCCCCCGAGCACCGTCAGCCGTTGCGCCACATGCACATCCGCGGGCGCAAACTCCTCGACATCGACCGTCATGCCGCCGCCCGCCCAGCGTCGAGCAAGTCAGACAACGCCGTGATGAGCGCGGCCGGCGGCTTCCAGCTGAACACGCCCGCCGGTGCCTCCGGCCCGCACATCCCGCGCAGGAACAGATACAACACGCCACCGAGATGTGTCGCCGGGTCGTAGTCCGGTTGGCGCCAGCGCAGGAACCGGTGCAGCACAACGTTGTACAGCAGGGCTTGCAATGGGTAGTCGCTGTGCAGCATCGCCTCGGCAAGCCGCGGCTGGTCGTAGTCCGCGGCCGTCAACCGCCCGTCGGAATCGCCCAGCCAGTTCGTCTTGTAGTCCACGACCACATAGCGCGGCCCGGGGATGCGCAACACCGCGTCCACCGAACCACTCAGATAGCCCCTCAGCGTCTGGCCGCCGAGCGCATCGCCGGTCAACCGGTCGGCGTACGGCGCCAGCGGATCGTCGGCAGGCAGATGCTCCCGCAACAGATGACCCACGCCCCGCAGCCGGCCGTCTCCTAACGGGAACTCGAAATCCATCTCCCGCAACCGATCCCGCAGCGCGATTTGCCGCAGCGTCAGCCCGTCGGCCAGCGGGCCGAGCGGCGTGTCGTGCATCGGCACCATCGCCGCCGCCAACTCGTCGGCGGGCACATCGACGGGCCACCACACCGCATGCTTGCGGATCTGCGTCTCCAACTCCGTCGCCAGATCGGCGGCGAACGGATCCGCCGTCTCCAGCACCGCGTGCACCAGCGAGCCGAACCTCGCGCCCATCGGCAGGTCCGCCATCGGCGACGGCGTTTCATCCCCGGTAGCCGAATGCACCACCGGAATCTCGCCGACCTCGTCGTCCAACTCGACGACTTCCGGTTCGCTGCTCACCGGGGTCGCGGTCTCCGCTGCCCGGATCAAGCCGGAGTACGACGTGCGCCGCCATGCCGTGTCGATCGGCCGGTGGAAGTGGCGAGCGTCAAGGTTCGACGGCGCAGGCTCGGGCGGCACGTCAGCGACCGAACACAGGACTGATTCCTCGATCACCGGTCCGCCCTTGGCTTCCCACTCACGAAACACGGCCATCGCGTCGTCGTCGGAGATCTTCGCCGGTGTGCAGCGGTCGGGCACTTGGGATTCGCCGGCGCGTCGTCCGCGCAGCAGTCGCGACAGCCCGCCGTTGCGTTCGTCGTGGGCCGGCGACCACCATGCCACCACCTGCGACTGCGCCCGCGTCATCGCGACGTAGGTGAGCCTGCTGTCGTCGCTGGCGTCTTCGATGCGTGCTTGCGCCTCGGCCGCTCTGAAGCCCGGGCTGCCCTTGCCGCCGACATACAGGCACCGTTCGTCGCCCTCGTGGTACAGCACGATGTCCGGCTCGAACACATGATGGTTGAACATGAACGGCAGGTAGACGATCGGGAATTGCAGGCCCTTGCTGGCGAACACCGTCATGATCTGCACCGCCGCCGCGTCGCTGTCGATGCGCCGGAAGCGTTCCGGCGCAACGCCTTTCTCGTCACGCTGCTGGCGCAGCCAGTCGCGTAATGCAGGCAGGCTATAGTGCTCGCGATGCGCGACCTCTTGCAGCATCTGGGTCATGTGCGCAAGGTCGGTCATGTGCCGCTCGCCGTTCTGCCACGACAGCACTCGTTCGCTCATCCCGTTGTGCTGCGCGGCCTCGAAGATCGCCGCCACTCCGCGTTCGCGTGCGTGCGCAGCCCACTCGCGCAGCGTCGTCCCGATCTGGTCGGTCAACCTATCGCCGCCCCCATCAAGGGATTCCGCGGTCTCACCGAAGAACATCGTCGCGGCCGCGGCGCGCACCATGCCGGGCCGGTGCGGCTGGTCGAATGCCTCGAGCAGCGTAAGCCAGCCGTCGGCGGCCTCGGAGCCGAAGATGTCGGAGTCGCCGGTGTACACCGCGGGGATTCCCGCGTCGCACAGGGCGCGGTAACAGCAGCGGGCATCCTCATGACGTTCGACGATGACCGCGATGTGTCGCGCCGGAACCTTCTCACCGTCGAACGTCGCACTACTGGCAAGCAGCGCTCCGATGTCGGCTGCGAGGTCTGCCGGAACGTGTTCACGTAGCTCAGAGATCGGAACGTTCTCAATGCCCTTGCGGCCGAACGTGGATCGCGGTACAACCCGTAACCGGAACGGGTCGTTGTGCGGGGCGCCGGCGAGCCTATGCCCCCTGTGGTGCGCCAGGACGTCGTACACCTTGATGTCGGGGTGACCGAGTTCGGCGCCGCCGAGCACCACCTGCAGCCGGTCGACCAGCGCGGAGTCGCTGCGCCAGTTGGTGGCCAGCGTCTCCTTCCTGTCGGCCGTCTCCGCCGCCCGCAGGTAAGTGACGATGTCGCCGCCGCGGAACGAGTAGATCGCCTGCTTCGGGTCGCCGATCAGGATCACCGTCGATCGCCCGCTGAACGCCCGGTCGATCACCTGCCACTGCACCGGGTCGGTGTCCTGGAACTCGTCGACCATCACGATCGGCCAGCGCTGGTGCATACGCTGTTGGGCCGGCGACCCGTCGGCCGTGAGCGCGTCCGCGAGCCGGCTGAGGAGGTCGTCGTAGCCGAGAATCCCCTTCTGCCGCTTGCGCCGTTCCATCGTCGCGAGAACGTCTTTCGCGAAGTCGACGCACACCTCGGCCGGCGATCCGGCGTCGGGGTCGAGCGGGCGCAGTTTTGTCGCCGGGTTGTTGACCACCTCGCGGGACAGCGTCAGCGCGTCCTTGTAGCTGAGCGCGGGGTCGTTGCGCTCCTGGCCGAAGTGTGCGAGATAGAGGTCGTCGACGACTTCCACGACGAGGTCGTCGAGATCCTCGACCAGCGTGGTCCCGGTGTCCGTGTCGCCCGCGACACCCAGCGATTTCAGCACCAGCTGACAGAACTGGTGCGTGGTGGCGATTGTCGCGGCGTCGAAGAACGCCAGCGCGTCGCGCAGCCGCTGCTGGCGTGTGAGGCGTTGCTCGGTGGTCCCATTGAGGAGGTGGGTGATCAGCTCGTTGCACTTCGCCGGCGGATGGTCGAAAGCCACGACGGCATCGATGATTTGACGGCGCACGCGCTCCCGCAACTCCTGGGTGGCTGCCCGGCTGAACGTGATCAGAAGCATCTGGTCGAGCGTCGCCTCGCCTTCGGCGAGATACCGGGTGACCAGGGCGGCCAGCGCGAACGTCTTGCCGGTTCCGGCGCTGGCTTGCAGCACGCTGGTCTTGCCCGCCGCGGGAAGGGGCCCGGTGAGTTTGAACGGTTCCATCAGTCCACCGACTTCATCGCGCGCAGCATCGGCAGCCACAACCGGCAGGCGTAGTCGTCCAGGCCTTTGTCGACAAGTGCTTGCAGCGGCGCGCTCTTGCCCCACGCGAGTTGGTGTGCGGGTTCGCCGTCCTCGGCGGGGTAGCGATTGGTCTTCCACCGGTACGTTGCCTCGGCGACGGGGTTCTCGTCATGATGACGCGCCGTGGCCCACGCATAGGATGTCTTGACGGGCAATGGAATCGGTTCGCGCCGCCCCGCGTCGTAGATCGCGACGAGGTCGCGAAGCACGGTGACGGCGTCGTCGTCGGGCCATCCGAGCCCGTCGACCTCCGGAGTGAGGCCGCGCTTCTTGCGGCCGATGCACACCGCGCACCAGTCGCGGCTGGGATCGTGGGCGATCAACGCCAGCAACGGGATCCACGACTGCAGCAGGTGCCTGCCGTCGAGCTTGGAATACGTCACCGACACCAGCCGGTTGCCGAACACCGGTGACACCGTGCCGGTGAGCCGCCGCCCGACACCGAGGTCGACGTCCACGTCGTAGGCGTCCTGGGGATCGCGTCGGCACGTCTTGGCTGCGTTGGCCAACAGTTCTACTTGGGCGCGGATCTCTTTGGACTTCTGCCAGCCGAGTTGACCGGGAGGCAAAGTGCCCCTGCGCCATTCGGCATTCTGCGCGTGTTCGGCGGTCAGGCCGAGCAGGATGTCGTTGAGCATGCGCTCGCCGACCTGCCACTGCTCGAGCTGGTTGATGTCGACGGGCATGGCGTCCTCGACCCCGTCGACGTCCCACGGCAGCGTGAACTCCAGCGCGCGATAGAAGCCCTTCACCGGATCCTTGAAGAACATGACGAGGTCTTCCAGCGCGACGTCGTCCTGCGGCTTCGGCGGCAGCGGGCCGTCGATGAAGTTCGGCTGCTCTGCGCGTTCGCCGGCGGCGACGGTCGCCGCGCGCAACACGATCGGGTCGAAGC
>DATBFF010000016.1:0-20552 GCA_036558625.1 Mycobacterium sp.
CAGAGAAGAACTGACAGCCCGAACGACGCGCCCAGCGACACCGCCACCGTGCCGACGATGACGCCGGCTGCGACAAGGCTGCGGGTGATGAGCAGCATGATGATGAAGATCAACGACAGCGCGGCGACGCCGGCGATCATCAAGTCGTAGCTGTTGCCCTGCTGCATGTCCTTGAACACCGAGGCGGTGCCCGCGAGGTACACGCGCGATCCTTCCAGAGGCGTGCCCTTGATCGCCTCGAAGGCCGCGTTCTTGATCGCGGCGATGCGTTTGATGCCCTCTGCGGACAGCGGGTCCTCTTCATGCGAGATGATGAACCGGACTGCTTTGCCGTCCGGGGAGATGAAGTTCTTCACGCCACGTTTGAAATCCTCGTTGTCGAAGATTTCCGGCGGTACGTAGAACGTGTCGTCGTTCAGTGCGTCGTTGAACGCGTTACCCATCGCAGACGAGTTCTTGCTCATCTCAGCCTGCTGATCTTGCAGACCCTTCTGTGTCTGATACATCGTGAGCATCATGGTTCGCGCCGTCTTCATGGTCGAGACGGTTTGCGGCAGGATGGTCAACAACTGGGGCATCAGCTTGTCAAGCCGATCCATGTCTGGCAGCAGTGCCTCGACATCCTCGGTCATGGTGTCGACTCCGTCGAGGGTGTCGAAGACCGACCGGATCGCCCAACAGATCGGGATGTCGAAACAGTGCGGCTCCCAGTAGAAGTAATTGCGAATGGGGCGGAAGAAGTCGTCGAAATTGGCGATATGATCCCGTAATTCGGCGATGTCGACAGCCATGCCGTGAACCTTGCCGACCATGCTGTGCGTTGTCGCGACGATCTGTTCCATCAACGCGATCATCTGGTTCATGTTGTCGATGGTCTTCTGCATCTCGTCGGCTTGCACCAGCATGTCGGCTATGCGTTCCTCGAGGTATGTCCGATTCATCGTCTGGAGGGTGCCGCCCAGGCTGATCTGAGCCGGAATCGTGCTGTACTTCAGTGGTTTACCGTCCGGGCGCGTGATCGTCTGCACCCGTCCGATGCCGGGCACCTGGAACACAGCCTTGGCGATGCGCTCGATCACCAGAAAATCCGCGGAGTTCCGCACATCGTGATTGGTTTCGACCAGCAGCAGTTCGGGATTCATCCGCGAAACCGGGAAATGCCGTTCGGCCGCGGCGAATCCCTCGTTCGCGGGTAAGTCGGGCGGTAGATACTTGCGGTCGTTGTAACTCGGCTGGTAGCCCGGCAGGGTGATCAGGCCGACCATGGCGATCGCAACCGTCACGAACAAGATCCAGCCGGGCCATCGGACCACCGCCGCGCCCAACCGTCGCCAACCACGAATGCGCATGGCGCGCTTGGGTTCCAGCAGACCGAAGCGGCTGGCCACCGTGATCACCGCGGGGCCCAAGGTCAGCGCGACGAACACGGCGACGGCCATTCCGATTGCCAGCGGGATGCCCAGCGTCTGGAAGTAAGGCAGCCGGGTGAAATGCAGGCAGAAGGTGGCACCCGCGATTGTCATGCCCGAGGCCAGCACCACGTGGGCGGTACCGCGGAACATCGTGTGGAACGCCGACTCCTTGTCTTCACCAACCGTGCGTGCTTCCTGATAGCGGCCGATGAGAAAGATCGCGTAGTCGGTCGTAGCGGCGATCGCCAGCGTGACCAGAAGTTGTGTCGCGAACGTCGACAACCCGATCAGATGGTTGTAACCGAGGAACGCGACCACACCGCGGGTCACCGTCAAACCCAACACCAGCATCGCTAGCACGATGAGCACCGTGGCGATCGACCGGTAGAAGAACAACAGCATCACGATGATGACGCCGATCGTCACCAACTCGATGATTCGGACACTTCGGTCGCCGGCGATCTGCTGGTCGGCCTGCAGCGCCGAGCCACCCGTCACGTAGACCTTCACGCCCGCCGGAGGAGAAAGGCCCTTGACGATCTTCTCGACGGCCGTGACCGACCGGTTGGCCATTTCCTCGCCCATGTTGCCGCGCAGATACACCTGAACATACGCGGCTTTGCCGTCCTGACTCTGCGCCCCGACGCGCGTCAGCGGATCGCCCCAGAAATCCTGAATGTGCTCGACGTGTTCGGTGTCGGCTCGCAGCTCCCGGATCATCTCGTCGTAGAACTTGTGCGCGGCCTCACCGAGTGGATGCTCGCCTTCGAGCACGATCATGGCCGAGTTGTCGGAATCGAACTCGTTGAAAACCTTGCCGATGCGCGTCATCGCGACCACCGACGGCGCTTCCTTCGGCGACATCGACACCGACTGCATTTGGCCGACGACCTCGAGCTGGGGCACTGAGATGCTCAGAATGACGAGCAGGGATATCCAGCCGAGGATGATCGGCACCGCTAAGCGTCGGATCCACTTCGCCACGGCAGACCGCCGCGGCTGCTCGGTGGGCGCGACGGTGTCGGTGGTCGGGGCGCTCACACGGGCACCTCGGCGAACTCCTCACTAGGACGTTGGGTTCGGCCCAGTCATACCAGACGCACGCGGGCCGTGGGGACTTCCATTTCACCAAAACGTGATCAGACGCGTGCCCGCGCGGCCAAACTTCGGCCTATGCCGTCGACGAGCCAACGGGCCTACGTGTGGCGCAGCATCGCGCTATTGCGCACCGTTCGGGGACCGGTAATGGTGACGATCGCGCTGGGACTTCTTGTGTCGGCCTTGCCCTTCGTGTCGAACGCCGCATTCGGGCCGTTGATGCAGGGCGTCGCCGACGCCGGCATGGCCGGTCACCTTTCCGACGTCTGGGCAACCCACGGGCCGCTGCTTTCGACGCCCCTTCCGTTCGCAGTCCTGCTGGTCATCTGGGGCGGGTCACTTGTGCTCGCTCAGGCCGTCAGCTTCGTCAACACCTGGATCCAGGCACAGGTTCAATGGAAACTGCTCTCGGAGATCCGCCAGCGCGTCTACGACCACATTCAATCGTTGTCACTGGATTTCTTCACCAGCACCCGCAGCGGTGCGCTGCTCCAGCGAGTGCAGGTAGAAGTCGCCGGCGTTCAGAGACTGTTGACTGATTGTTTGATCCCGCCGACCATCGACGGCGTCGTGCTGGTTGGCGCGCTGATCTATCTCCTGGTGCTCTCGTGGCAGATGACGATCGTCTCGCTGATCCTGTCCCCGGTGGCTCTCATCGCGCTGCGATATGCCGGCATGCGACTGCAAGGCGCCACCCAAGAGATGTTGAGAACGCACCGCCAGATGAGCGGTGAACTTGCCGAAACGATCAGCGGTATTGCCGACATCCAGCTCTTCAACGCACAGCAACGCCGCAGTACGCTTTTCGGCGAGGAATCCGTAGCCGCCGCGAAAACCATTTCCCTGATTATGATCTGGGCGCAAGCCGGCGCCAGAGGTGTGCAGGTGTTCGTCGCCCTTTCCACCGTACTGGTGTTGATCGTCGGTGTGGTGTTCAGCGCAAGCTTCGGCCTGACGTTCGCAAGCCTCGTGGTTTTCGTCTCGTTTGTGCCGACCATGTTCGCCGCGGCTCAGCGGATGGTGCAGGCGTATACGACCTACTACTCGACGATTCCGAATGTGGTTGCCACCTATGATCTGCTCGACACCGCCCCTACGGTGGCCGAGCGCCCAGATGCCGTGGCGCTTGCCGACGTGCACGGTAACCTCGTCTTCGAGGACGTCGTATTCGGCTACTCACCGGATCACCGGATCCTCGACGGGGTCTCGTTCTCGGTCGAAGAAGGCGAGACCGTCGCGCTCGTCGGGGCCATCGGATCGGGAAAGTCGACCATCTTCAATTTGTTGTTGCGCTTCCTCGACCCGGAGCATGGCCGGATCTTGCTCGACGGTCGTGAAGTCGGCTCAGTGACGTTGTCGAGCTTGCGCGATCAGGTCTCCAAACTCGCGCAGTTTCCGTTCTTCTTGAAGGACACGATCACCGAGAACGTCCGGCTGGCCAAACAAGATGCAACCAACGCGGAGGTCGAAGAGGCCTGCGAATTAGCCCACATCCACTCCGTGATCGTTGACCGCACAGAGATTCCCGACGGTTATGACACCGTGGTGGATGTCCAGGTGCCCTCTGGTGGGCAGAAACGATTGATCGCGCTCGCTCGCTGTCTCTTGCGTAAGCCTGAAGTTCTGCTGCTTGACGAACCGACCGAAAACCTGGATGCAGATCAGCGCTCGCGGCTGACGCGGGTAATTCGCGAGTACGCCCGCAACCGTACGTGCATCGTCATCAGCCATGACATGGATTTCATTGCGGCCGTGGCCGACCGCATCGTCGTGATGGGTGACGGCCGCGTCGCCGAGGCCGGCACCCATGAAGAGCTGATGACGAACGACGGCCTCTACAAGAGACTCTATGACGCCCAAAACGTCGATCCTGCGCTCGTCCGGGGCGCCACTTCTGTCGCGGGATAAATCTCCGAAAGCGCTGTGAATCAGCTGTATTCCTAACGAGTTGGCCAATGTCGGCTTACGCGGTATTTCTGCTGCTAACTTGTGCCGTGACAGCCTCCGGAAGGGAGATCACCGATGTTAAGCATGCGAGATCACGACGTCGCGGATTACGCGGCGTTGCGCGACATGGACGCCACCGACGTAGGCGATTTGCACGAGGACGACCGTGCATGTCTCGAAGAACTTGGTCAGTACCTCGTGTCCACCGACACGTGGCAGCGATTTGCTATCTGGCTGCTGCACAAGCACTTTGAGCCTGGGCCAGGGGAGGTCTTCGTCGAACGGGCGGACGCTACCTCGCGACGCATCGAAACTGGGCCGACTGAGCGGTACGCATTTTCCGAACAGAGCCTGCAACCGACCGCCGTGCGGTTCGATCCCGCCGATGGCCCCGATGTCGGCATCGTCGGGATGGAGTTCGCCGCGCCGGACGACTTCGGCCCCGTTTCGCCGCTCAGCGCCGACGACGAGGCCATCTTGGCCGGCATCGCCGAGCGGCTACGCACCCACGGCAAGATCGACCGATTCGGCGTGCGACTCCTGCGAAATCAGCTCTCGGTGACCGAGGACGAGCTTCTGCTCGAGACCTGCGACAAGGTCGACCGCAAGCTGATCTGCGACGTGGGGGACCGGGAAGGATTACGCAACCAGATCATCGAAACGGCATGGCAGTGGATGCCCCAGCCGGGTGAGACGGGCATCACAGTAATGCAGAAATGCTACTTCGCGTGCGAGCCGTGGACCGACGGGGAGCATACCCGAACGGGCTGCCGGACATAGCCCCGCAGATCCAAATCCTTTGTCGCACAACTGAATATCAACGGTGAGAGGTGATCGCGTTACTGGAGGTGACCACCCTCACTCGACGCCGGGATTTACATAGTGTATCAATGTAATTAGCTTTGTGAATCACGGAGGTAACTATGTGCGGCATCACCGGCTGGGTCGACTTCTCCCGGGACCTGACCAAAGAGCGCGCCACTATTGACGCGATGACACAGACGATGGCGTGCCGGGGGCCCGACGCGTCAGGTGTCTGGTCTGATCAGACCGCCACGCTCGGTCATCGCCGCCTAGCGGTCATCGACCTGCCCGGCGGTGCTCAACCGATGTCGGTGTCCACTCCCAACGGCGACGTCGTGATGGTTTACAGCGGCGAGGCCTACAACTTCACCGAACTGCGCGACGAACTCCGGCAAAAGGGCCATACGTTCACCACCGAAAGCGACACCGAAGTCGTGCTGCGCGGCTACCTGCAATGGGGCGAAGCCCTGGCCGACCGGCTCAACGGCATGTACGCATTCGCGATCTGGGACTCGCGTGAGCGCAAGCTGGTGATGATCCGCGACCGGATGGGCATCAAGCCGTTCTACTTCTACCCGACGCCCGACGGCGTGCTGTTCGGCTCGGAGCCGAAGGCCATTCTCGCCAACCCCTTGGCCAAACGCACCGTCGACCTGGATGGGCTTCGCGAGATCCTCGTGCCGGTCAAGACGCCCAAGCTTGCGGTCTGGAAGGGTATGGCCGAGGTCGAACCGGGCAGCATCGTGACCGTCGACGAGCACGGCATTCGCGAGCGCACGTACTGGCGGCTCGAGTCCAAGCTGCACACCGACGACCGCGCCACGACTGTCGCGCGGGTGCGCGAGCTGCTCGACGACATCGTCCGTCGCCAACTCGTTGCCGACGTGCCCGAGTGCGTGCTGCTTTCCGGGGGCCTGGACTCCAGCGCCATCACCGCCCTGTCCGCGCGCGAGCTCAGCGAACCGGTGCGCACGTTCTCGGTCGACTTCGTGGACCAGGCCGAGAACTTCAGACCCAGCGAGATGCGCCAGACCATGGACACGCCGTATGTCCATGACGTGGCCAAGCACGTCGGCTCCGACCACACCGACATCGTGCTGGATCACAACCAGCTGGCCGACCTCGACATCCGCCGCAAGGTGGTCGGGGCGCGCGACATGCCGCTCGGTCTCGGCGACATGGACGCGTCACTGTACTTGCTGTTCAAGGCGATTCGGGCACAGTCGACGGTGGCACTCTCCGGGGAGTCCGCCGACGAGATCTTCGGCGGCTACCGCCAGTTCCACGATCCGGCCGTGCAGCAGACCGATGCGTTCCCGTGGATTGCCATCGGAGACGGTCCGATCGACACCAGCGGTCAGATACTCGCGCCGGCACTGCGCAACGCGGTCGACCTCGACGGCTACATGAAAGAGCGCTACGCCGAGGCTGTCGGCGAGGTCACCAGGCTGGATACGGAGGACGACTTCACCCACCGCATGCGCGTGATGAGCTATCTGCATCTGACCCGCTTCGTGCGAATCCTGTTGGACCGCAAGGACCGAATGAGCATGGCCGTCGGCCTGGAGGTGCGTGTGCCGTTCTGCGACCATCGCCTCGTCGAATACGTCTACAACACGCCGTGGGCACTGAAGACCTACGACGGCAGGGAGAAGAGCCTGCTGCGCGGCGCGGCCCGCGACGTGCTGCCGGAGTCGGTGGTCAAGCGCGTGAAGAGCCCGTACCCGTCCACGTCGGATCCTCAGTACGGCGCCGCGCTGCAAGCGCAGGCGAAAGATCTGTCGGGCACCGGCTCGGATGCGTTGTTCGCTCTGATCGACCGTGGGGCGCTGGAGCAGTTGACCCGGATCGACCCCGCGGCGATGCAGCCGGTGGACAGGGCACGTCTGGAGCGGGTCCTCGATCTGTCGGTATGGCTCGACATTTATCAGCCGGAAGTCGCGTTCTGACGCCATCGTTTTACGGATCGGCGGAGCGGGCACCCTTTCCTGGCCAACCACCCCGGGAGGAAGACGATGCCGAATCCGTCGATCAAGAACGAGAAGATGTATGAAGACCTTCGCAAGAAGGGCGACTCCAAGGAGAAGGCGGCCCGCATCTCCAACGCCGCCGCGAGCCGCGGCAAGTCGGCCGTGGCCAAGAAGGGCGGCAAGTCCGGGTCGTATGACGACTGGACGGTGCCTGAATTGAAGAAGCGCGCCAAAGAACTTGGGATGTCGGGTTATTCCGGGCTGACGAAGAAAAAGCTCGTCGCCAAGCTACGCAACCACTGACCGCGGCAGCGTAAGCGGCAAGTCCAGCGAGCTGAGCAGCCCTGGCTCTGCGGCAACGACATACGGCACCGCGTTGACGACGCGCATCGCCGTGGCCACCATCGCGCCGGCGCCGGATGTCATTCCGGCGATGCCTGCGCGGCGAGGATCGCGCAGACCGACCGCCAATGTGCAGTCGATATCGGGGTCGCCGGTCACCACCACCCGATAGGACAGGTCGCCGACGCCCGTCGGCCAATCCGGTGCGACGTCGTGCGCCAGCCGCGTGACGTGTTCGATCACGATGGCTTCGCGGCCGCCGACCACACCGATCGCCTGCATCCGCAGCGCCGCACACGTTCCGGGCTCGACGGCGCCGAACGCGACCTCGAGCTTGCGGTCCGTCGACCTGCGGTCGAATGTCTCGCGGATTTCCTCGACCTCGGCGCCCAGCGCCTCGGCCACCATTCGGATCTGCCCCTGCCACTCGCCGGCGATGGCCCCTGGAAAGCTCACCCACGGTTGATAGTCCAGCGGCTGGCCGAATCCCATGCCGTTGACCATGATCTCCTCGACGCCGTAGTCGTCGTACAGCGCAATCTCGTACGCATGGACCTTCTCCACCGACGCCGACTGCGTCATCAGCACCAGCGGCAGGTAGTCGGCCGCGAATCCCGGTTCGATACCCGACGCGTAGAGCGAGACCTGGCCCGCCTTGGCCGCGGCCGCCATCTGATCCCGCCACTCGGCCGGTTCGTACGCCGACGGATTGATCAGCCGGGTGGTGCTCGTGGTCACAACGTTGATCCCGGCTTCGAGCAACCGGACATAGTCGGGGATGGCGATCGCGTCGCGTTCCGGGCCGCTGGCGGCGTAGACCACGCAGTCCGGCTTCAGCGCGATCAACTCCTCGGCGTCGTTGGTGGCAGCGACGCCGATGGCTTCACCGTTGGCGAGTTCGCCTGCGTCCCTACCGACTTTCTCTTCGGAGTGCACCCACACCCCGACGAGGTCGAGGTCGGGACGACGATGGATCGCCCGGATAGCGATCGACCCGATGCCGCCCGTTGACCAAACAACTACCCGATTGGCTGCCATGGCCCTCACAGTACATTGACCAAACATCTGTTCCAACGTAATCTCGCACTCCGGAATGATCACGCTGCGGTTCGACATGCGGGCTCCCGCAATCGGCGCTTCACCGAGCGAGCTTTACGCCGCCGCGATCGAGATGTGCGCGTGGGCCGAGACACGCGGCGCGTTCGTCGTCGTGCTGTCGGAGCACCACGGCACGGACGACGGCCACCTGCCGTCGCCGCTCATCCTCGCGTCGGCGATCGCCTCGCGCACCGACCGGCTGGCAATCATCCTGGCGGCCGTGGTGATTCCGTTCTGGGATCCGGTCCAATTGGCCGAGCAGATCAGCGTGCTGGACATCATCAGCAAGGGCCGCGTCTCCTACGCCCTCGGCATCGGGCACCGCGCCGAAGAATACGAACACTTCGGGGTCGACATCCGCCGGCGCGGCCGGCTTGCCGACGAAAGAGTGGCGATGCTGCTGCGGCTGCTCAAACAGGAGGTCGTTGAGCAAGACGGTCGGCACATTCGCGTCACACCCCGGTGTGCGACGCCGGGAGGGCCCGTGATCATGATCGCCGGCGGGAGCAAGGCAGCGGTCAACCGGGCGGCCAAACACGGGCTCGGGTTCATTTCCCAAGTGAATTCGCCTGCGCTGAAAGAACTCTACGAGTCGCAGTGTCGCGAACACGGCCACGAACCAGGTATGACGCAATTTCCCGACCCCACCGCGCCGACAACGGTCTTCGTCGCCGACGACGTCGACCGCGCCTGGGACGAACTCGGGGGATATCTGCTCCACGACGCAGTGACGGCTGCGGCGTATCGGCATGGCGACAACTCGGTCGCCAGCATCTCGCGCGCCGAGAGCGTCGACGAACTGCGGGCGGCACCAGGGCCGTATCGCATCTTCACGGCTGACGAGGCGGCCGACCACGTGCGTGGCGGACGGCCGCTGCCGTTGCTGCCGCTGTGCGGCGGGCTGCCGCCCGATCTCGCATGGCCCTACCTCGAGCGGGCGGCAACAGCGGTCGCCAACGTCGGTTAAGGAGCAAGCGTGGCCTCGAACCCGATTCGCACCGTCGTGTGGTCGACCGGAGGCGTCGGTGCCATAGCCATCGACGCGATCCGTCGTCGTCCGGATCTGGAAGTCGTTGGGGTGTGGGTGCATTCGCCCGAGAAGGTCGGCCGCGATGCGGGGGAGTTGGCGGGCGGCCGGCCCCTCGGCGTCCGCGCGACCAACGATGCCGATGCGCTGATCGCCCTGCAGCCGCAGTGCGTCGTCTATGCGGCGAGCGGTCCCGAACGTGATGCCGGTGCGGTGCCGGATTATCTGCGGCTGCTCGGCGCAGGCATCAACGTGGTGTCGACGACCTCGACCGGCTTGATTTACCCGCCGGCGTACTTCGCGCCGCAGTGGCGAGATCAACTGCAGGCCGCGGCAATTGCGGGCGATGTCTCGTTCTACGTATCGGGCATCTTTCCGGGATTCGGCTCGGATCAACTTGCGCTGCTGCTGTCCACGCAGTCCAAGTCGATCCGCACACTGACGGTCACCGAAGTCGCGCTCAACGACCACTATCCCGTCGCCGATGTCATGATGGACGGGCTGGGATTCGGGCGCCCGCTCGACTTCGAGCCGATGCTCAAGACACCGGGGTTCATCCAGTTGGCGTGGGGTGCGGCGATTCAACTGGTGGCCGAAGGGCTGGGCGTCGAAATCCAAGCGATCCGAGGCTCACTCGACCGCCGGCTCACCGACCGAGATATCGAGGTCGCTTTCGGGACGATCAAGGCCGGCACCTGCGGCGCCGTGTGTACCCGCGCCGCGGGTGTCGTCGACGGCCGTGAGGCGATCGTGCTGATGCACATCATCCGGATGGCCCGCGATGTCGCGCCGGACTGGCTGGCCTCGGAGTTCGACGCCACTTATCGCGTCGACATCGAGGGCGATCCGGACATCCACTGCTCGATGAACCTTGGCGACGCCGAAGGTCACGGCGCCGGGCGCGCGGCGATGGCCGCCACCGCCATGCGCGTCGTCAACGCGATTCCCTATGTGGTGGAAGCGCCTGCGGGACTTTTGAGTTCGCTGGATTTGCCGATGACGCTGCCGAGACATGCGTTCGGTTAACCGCGCTAGCTGAGCGAGATCTTGCCCATGATCAAGTCGAGGATCATCTTTCCCGGCGCGAAAGAACCGGTGATCGACGACATCGCATGCCCGTTGTCGACGAGCAGATTGATGCCGCTGATCGCGCGCGCTACGCCGCTGTTGAGAAAGACCATCGTGTCGCCCATTTCTTCCGGCGTGTGATGCTTTGTGCCTGTCTCATCCCGGTAGTCCTGGGCGAACGACAGCCAAAGATCGGCGTTGGCCTGAGCGAGCGGCGTATCGGTGGGACCCGGACAGATCGCATTGATGCGTACGCCTCTTTTCATGAACGGGTATGCCTGGATCGCGACGTAGGCGTTGATCACCTGCTTGGTGAACCCGTAGTGGATGAACCCCTCGGACTCGTGGGCCGCGACCCACTCGTCTGCCGACTGGAAGTCGGGGGTGGCCAGGAACTCCTGAATGCGGGGGAGGTCGTTCTCCCAGCCGAGCCCCGCCAGCGAGGAGATGAAGCAGATGGCCGAGCCGTTGGGAAGCATGTCCTTCTCCAACAGCCGGTCAATGAGATGGCGGTGGCCGATGAAATTTATCCGCATCAAATCGGGCCCATCTGCGACCCCGGCCGCAGAGAAGATTGCATGCACTGGGCCGTCCAGTTGGTCGATCGCGGAGTCGATCGAGGCGGGGTCACGAAGATCGAGGGCGATCGCCTTGCTGACCGGATATTCGACAGGCGCGTAGTCCATCACGACGACCTCGGCGCCGAGTTCCGCGGCGGCCTTTGCGGCCGCGGCCCCCATACCTGTCGCACCGCCCACCACGAGCGCGCGTTTGTTGTCGTAACGGAACTTCTCGATCAAGCTCATCGCTCTCCTTCAACGGGCCTGCTACTGCAGCGGAACACCGTTACCATACGGGGGAACATATGTTTGGTTAAGGCAGGGGTACACCTAGGCGGTGCGCTCGCCGACACCGCGTATTACGGTGTCGCGGGCGTGAATGAGCGCCGCGCGAGTTCCCAAATCCTCGACGATGTTCTCGGGCATCCACAGCACGTCCATGACGCATCGCGACAGCAGGTCTATCGACGGGCTCTCGACGCGCACCTCGTTGGACTTAATACCTTCGGACAGCAATGATTTGAGCTGCCGCATGCGCTTGGTGAACAACAGCCCCGGGTTCGGCGTGTCCGGCGGCGACTGCCGCATCCAGGCCAACTGGATCTTCCACTCGTCGGGGAACTGGTCCAACGCATTGATGAAGACCCAGCTCAATGCATCGAGTTTCTCGATAGGCGTGCCTTTCGAAGAAAGCACGGAGGCGAACCCGCCACCCACTTTCGTGCCGAACGACAACATGATCGACGCGAGAAGTTCGTCCTTCGACCCGATCAGCCGATAGACCGTGCCGGTGCCCAGGCCCGCCGCCGAAGCGATGTCCCTGACGGTGGTCACTTCATAGCCCCTGCGCCCGAACTCGGCGCGCGCGACCGCCCGGACATGGGCGCCCTTGTCGTTGGCCGCTGACGATGTTTCCTCGGTCCATGTTCTGATCGCGTCCTCGGCGGCGGCGAAAGCTTTGGAGCGATCCAGCGTCGCGTCGCCGGGAGGCCGGTTCGCTAAGCCCTCCAACATGATTCGGCAGATAACCGCCGCAACCTGATCCGGCGAGGCGTTCTGCCGGATGACGTCGAGTCCCGCATGCAGGGTACTTTGGCAGATTCGGTCGGCAAGCGTAGGCAGGTCGATCTCGGGTCTGATATAGCCGCTCCATCGGCCGGCGCGCAGAGTCTGCAGCATCGCCTGTTGCACCGCCGTGGGTCGCTCCTGGAGCAACTTGACCAGTTCTCGGTTCGAGCTGGGCGCCGCGTAGAACGACATCTGAAGCGCGGCGCGGTGCTTGACGGCGCAACGAGCGATCGCTGACCCGAGTTCGATGATCTTTGCCGATGCCGGCCGCGTGTCGGGTTCGTCCAGTCTCTCGAGGGCGGCCTTGCCGATGCGATCCAGGTCGTCGTGATACCGCCGGATCAGCTCGACGAGAATTGCTTCTTTCGACTCGAAGTGGTGATACAGGCTGCCCGGAAGGATTCCTGCGGCGTCGGCGATCTCCTGAAGGGAAGTGCGCAATCCCGACGACGCGATCAGCGACGCGGCGGTCTCGAGGACCTCGGTCCGCCGCTTACGGTCGGTGTCTGCGGCTTCGGACGAATCCTGAAGCGCCACGAAACCCCCACAAGTGGAACCAATGTTTGGTTAACGCTACCAGACCAAACGCGCCGGTAGACGCGATGACATCACATCGAAATCCCGAGTCGCTCATACACGGCGAAGACCTCCTCGTAGATCGACCCGGGAACGGTGAACGGCTCCGTGGCCGAGACTTGACAGATGTGAGCCGCCACGTCGTCGGCGGTCGGGTTGCTGCCCGGCTCGGCAAGCCAGCCCTGACCGAGACCGACGAACACCCGCGCGAACCGGCCGCCGAACGCCGAGTAGTTGCGGTGGCTGAACTCGCACGCCCGGCTGGCCAGATAAACCACCAACGGGGTGACCAGCTCGGGTCTGATCGCGTGCAAGAAACCCGACGCCTCAAGGGCTTTCGTATCCTGCACCGTCTCCGTCACCATCCGCGAGACG
Organism: Mycobacterium sp.; assembly: GCA_036558625.1. Classification (GTDB taxonomy): domain Bacteria; phylum Actinomycetota; class Actinomycetes; order Mycobacteriales; family Mycobacteriaceae; genus Mycobacterium. Next base: position 13,346 of record DATBFF010000016.1, read on the forward strand.
CCATACGGCAGCACGGTGTTGGCGAGGATTCCGTGCTCGGCGCCTTCGAGCGCGATGACGTTGGTCAAGCCGACGAGACCTGCCTTCGCCGCTGCGTAGTGCGCCTCCATGTGCTGGCCGAACATCCCGGCCGACGACGAGATGAAGACGAATCGGCCATAGCCCTGGGCTTTCATCACCCGAAACGCCGACTGGCTCAGATAGAACCCGCCGTCGAGGTGCACGCTGAGCATGCGCCGCCAGTCGTCCGTCGAAAGTTCTTCGAACGGAATGCTGCTGAAGATCCCTGCATTACTCACGACGGCATCCAGGCGCCCGAACTTGTCGATTGCAGCGGCCACGATCGCCTCGGCGCCCTCCGGGCTGTCCACCGAGTCGTGCGACGCGACCGCCGCGCCGTCTGCGCGGGCGATCTCGTCGACGACCTCGTCGGCGACGCTGGTATCGGAGCCGCTTCCCTTCATCGACCCGCCGACGTCGTTGACCACCACCGAGGCGCCGCGGCGTGCAAATTCCAGGGCGTACAGGCGGCCGAGCCCTCTGCCCGCACCCGTGACGACCACGACCTGCCCCGAGAAGTCGATCATGCTTTGCCCCTCATCGCCGATTGACTATGGGCCAGCGCGGACTCTACGGTGGAACAGATATTTGGTCAACTCGCACTTGCTTGGGGATCGATGGACCGTCTGCCCGCAGCCGACCCGGAGGTCGACGACCTCGAGCGATGGGGCCTGCTCGCGTCGGCGCTGTCAGGGCGTGCGCTCGAAGTTGCCGCGGCGGAGCCGGGTGAGCCGTCGTGGACCGACGGCTGCACGATCTTCGTCGACCCCGCCACCACGACGCGTAATCAACTCGGGTCATTGGCGGTTCAGGCGTCGCTCATTGCCGCCGGCAGCCTACAGCCGGATATCGTGCGCAAGCTCAAGCGCCGCCCGGCGCTGGCGCGACGGTATCTCGCGGTCGAAGGACACCGGGCACTCGCCGCAAACGACGAATGGTTGCCTCCGGTGATGCAGTCGCTCGTCGGCTACAGCATCACCGCTGTCAGTGACTCCCCGGGGACCTCCCTGGCCGCGGCACGTAAGGGTGCGGCGGTGGCCGATCCGCCCGAGATCTTCGGGGCCATCCGGGTGCGAAGTCTGTTGACGAGCAGCAAGAATGCCGAGGACGGGCCACAGGGGGAAAACAAACCAAGCCGGCAGGGCAAGACGCTGGCTGAGCTCGACGAGGACGACGAGGACGCCGAAGACACCATCGACATGTTCTCCAGCCCGGTCGGCGGCGGGGGAGCGATCGGGCGGCTGCTCCAGAAAATGCTGGGCGTGGTGCGTCAACTGCGCGAGGGCGGCTCCCCGGGCGCAGACGCGCCCACGCACCGGACTCGTTCAGGAACGCGCGGCCCGGCGGCCGCCGTGTACTCGACCGCGGAGTCCGGCCCGGCCGACGACGACGCCGGCGAGCGCGAGGGAACGAAGTATCCCGAATGGGACGTACACCAGAAGCGATACCGCCCGGACTGGTGCACGGTCGAAGAAGTCGAGCCGCACCCGAAGGCCGAGGACACCGCCATGGGGCTGGCAGAAGCGTATGGGCTGCGTCGACCGCTCGCCCGGCTCGGCATGGGACTCGACCGCTGCCATCGTCAACCCCAGGGCGATGACATCGACATCGACGCGGCGGTCGAGGCCCGGGTGGAGGTGCTGGCCGGTTCAGCACCCGACGAAACGGTCTACCTTGACAGCATCCGGCTTCGCCGCGACCTTTCGGTGCTTGTCTTGCTGGACATCTCGGGGTCCGTCGCCGAACCCGGCGCCGAGGGTCAGACCGTGCACGAGCAGCAGCGGGCGGTCGCAGCCGCGCTCACAATTGCCCTGCATGATCTAGGGGATCGAGTGGCGCTCTATGCTTTTCACTCCCAGGGCCGTTCCGCCGTGCAGCTGATGCCGGTGAAGCGCTTCGACGACGACGTCGACACGTTGATGATGCGGCGCCTTCGCGCGCTGATACCCGGTGCGTACTCGAGACTTGGTGCAGCGATTCGCCACGGCTCGGCGGTGCTGGAACGTTGTGGCGGGACGTCGCGGCGGTTGCTTGTCGTGCTCTCCGACGGGCTGGCCTATGACCATGGTTACGAACGCGTGTACGGCGCAGCCGATGTCCGTCGCGCGCTCTTTGAGGCACGCAAGCGCGGTACCGGATGTCTCTGCCTGACTATTGGCGCCAGCACAGACGTCGACGAACTCCGGCGCGTGTTCGGCAGCGCCGCACACGCCACCATCCCGCGTCTCGAGAATTTGAACCAGATGATCGGCCCCTTGTTCCGCACGGCACTTCGCTCCGCGGAGGTACGGCGACGGGTGTCGAAGCGACAGAAAGGAAATGATGCCTGACGACGAGCCGCGTCCTTACTACGTGTCGATCGGCAGCGAGGAGCACGTGTTCAAAGCGGCGTTCTCCCAACAGCTCTCGATCGTCCTCAAAGGCCCGACGGGCTGTGGCAAGACGCGCTTCGTCGAAGCCATGGCTTACGACCTCGACCGCCCGCTGATCACCGTGGCCTGCCATGACGATCTGACGACCGCGGATCTCGTCGGGCGGTTTCTGTTGCGCGGCGGCGAAACCGAGTGGGTGGACGGCCCGCTGACCCGCGCCGTGCGCGAGGGTGCCATCTGCTACCTCGACGAAGTCGTGGAGGCGCGACAGGACACGACTGTGGTCCTGCACCCGTTGGCCGACCACCGCCGCCAGCTGCCGATCGAGCGGCTCGGCATCACGCTTGACGCGGCCCCCGGTTTCTGCCTTGTGGTGAGCTACAACCCCGGCTACCAAAGCGTGCTGAAGGACCTCAAGGACTCGACACGCCAGCGCATGGTGGCGATCGAATTCGGTTTCCCGACACCGGACGTCGAAGAGAAGATCCTGGCCCACGAAGCCGGTATCGGCCACGACACGGCGGCGCAATTCGTGCGCCTGGGACAGGCCATCCGCCGGCTGGAGACAACCGGGTTGCGGGAGGTGGCCTCCACCCGAGTGCTCATCGCGGCCGGCCGGCTGGTGGCGGAGGGGCTGAGCCCGCGCGAAGCTGCGCGCGCCGCGGTCGCAGGACCGCTGACCGATGACGCGATCGTCACGAAAGGGCTCGTCGAGCTGATCGATGTGTACATGGCTGACCTGCCGGGCTGAGCCGGTGATTGACGATGTCGGTGACCACCGCTAAGGTTCTGAACAAATATTAGGTTTGGTCCGAAGCCCGACGGCGAAGCGTCGCCAACGGAGGTTTGTCTATGTCGTACGAAAGCACGGCGGAGCCGATCAAGATCGGTTATCTGATGGACTTCAAGCTCCCCGAGGGCTTTCCCGAGACGTACTTCCAGGACCTGACCCAACCGTTCGATCTGGTGTTCAAACAGGGCACCGAGCACGGCCTGATCGACCGACCGATCGAGATCATCTACCGAGAGGTGGAAGGGCTGCCGAAGGGTTCGGTCAAAGCGGTGATCGACGCCTACGGCGAACTGTGCGACGAAGGTTGTCTGGCGATCTTCGGCCCACACATCACCGACAACTGCGTGCCCACGGTCGAGGCGATCAACGAGCGGTTCAAGGTCCCGTGTATCAGCGTGACCGGCTCCGACGAGGCGTTGGGTGAATGGTTCTTCTCGTTTCCGCAGGGGTCGATGACCGACGAGCCGATCTTCTGGACCGACCTGCTCGCCAAGAACGGCCACAGCGAGGTCGGCGTGCTCTACGAACGGTCACTCGTCGGTAAGACATATCTGGGCTATTTCCGGAAAGCCTGTAAGCACAAGGGTATTCGGATTGTCGCTGAGGCGTCGATCGCTCAGACGGGCCAGGACATCACAGACGCGTTGCGCACGTTGCACGATGCCAAGGCCCCGGCGATCGTGCACTGCGGCTTCGGCTTCGGCATCGTCTTCGTCAACCCTGCTCTCGAGGCGCTGGACTGGGATCCACCCCGGTTCTGCGGCACCGCGTTTCAGAATGCATGGCTCAACCCGATCATGTGGAACGCGTTCATGGGCTGGATCGGCGTCGACCAGTACGACGAGGGCAACCTCGTCGGGCAGAAGTTTCTCGACGAGTACAACGAAGCCTATGGCCGGCGCCCCGAGTGGTGCGTGCCGGTGGTCAACCGGGATGTCGCTATGACGCTCCTTCGCGCACTCAGCGACGCCCATCCGTTGAGCCCACGCGGAGTCAAGGAAGCCCTGGAGCGGGTGAAGATGCTGCCCGCCGCGTCCGGTGCACCGGGAACCAGGGTGACGTTCGGCAACTGGATCCGTCGGGCCTGGATGGGCGCCGGCTATCTGGTGGCCCGCAAGCTCGACGCCGACGGCGTCAACTCGCATCTCGTCGACAGGTTCGGAGAGGAATAGCCGTGACTACTGAGCAGACAACGGCACCCGTTGCCGACGGCGCGCCCGCCGAACCGAAGCGGGGCTCCTGGCTCGGCGCGATGTGGGTCGCCGTGGCATTGGTGCTGCTGGTGCTGATCGCAGTCACCGCGCGGAAAGGCGCGGTGTCGCCGCGGATTCGCAATCCCGAGGTCAGCGGCGCGCCGCGGCCGGTGGAACCACTATTCGGCTTCCATCATTGGCTGGAGCTGTTTCAGATCTTCACGATCATCTCGATGGCGATCATCATTACGGTCTACGTCGTGGTGTGGCGCCGGCACCCGAAACACCCTGTGCTGTTGATGGGTATGGTCACGACGTTGATCGTCTGGCAAGACCCGATCATGAACTGGTCACCGTTCGCCGTCTACAACCCCGAACTATGGCACTGGCCCGAAGACTGGCCGCTGGTATCCATCTCGCCGACAGTGGAACCGTTCCTCGTCATCGGCTACATCATGTTTTATCTGGGCCCGTACTTCCCGGCCATCTGGATCTTGCGCAAGATCCAGGCCCGTCGGCCGCTCGACTCGTTCGCCTGGCGCCACCCGCTGATCAGTCTGGCGTTGATCATCCTGCCGATCGGGATCCTCATCGACGCGATGCTCGAGGTCACACTGGTGCGCACCGGGTTCTACATCTATGCACAGGTCATTCCGTTCGGCTCGGTATTCGCCGGGCAGACATACCAATTCCCGTTCATCTGGGAAACGGTGATGGTGACGTTTGTGATGATTCCGGCGGGCGTCCTTCTTTACCGCGACGACACGGGACGAACAGTTGCCGAGAAACTCGCCCAGCGGGCTCGCATTCTCCCGAAGTATCCCGCCCTGGGCATTGTCGTGGTGATGTTCGTAATCATCAACCTCGCCTACTTCGCGTATGGCACCGGATTCGCAATCATCAAATGGTCGAGGGCCGCGACATCGGTGGCGTGTCCTTGGCCATATCCTGAGGCAAAAGTCTACGACCCCCAGGGCTTTTACGAAGAGAACGGTCAGCCCGGACCGTACTCCGTCGGCATCTGGTCCACCTGGATGAGCGCTCAACCCGACGGCAGGCCGGTTGTGCAGCTCGGCTCCAAGAGCGAGCGGTGTGCGCCCACGCAATGAGTGAACCGCGTAGCGTCGTGATCACCGGCGCGTCAAGAGGACTCGGATTGGCGTCCGCGGCACGCCTGTACAACGCGGGGTGGCGTGTGGTGGCGGCCATGCGGTCGCCAGAAGAAGGAATGGCGCGACTGCGTGAAGCCATTGGCGCCTGCGACGACTCCCGGCTGATCGCTGTGCCTCTCGACCTGACCGACTACGCGTCCATCACCGCTGCCGCCAAGGCGATCGAAGAGGCTGTCGGTGCACCCTTCGCCCTCGTCCACAACGCCGGTATCTACGCTGCTGGAACGGCCGAGGAGTTACCGATCCCGTTGTGGGAGCAGATGTTTCACACCACGCTGTTCGGTCCGGTGGCGCTGACGAACCTGCTGCTGCCGTCGATGCGCGCTGCAGGCCGCGGCCGGATCGTTATGGTGTCCAGTGCGGCGGGAGTGCGCGGGATGCCCGTAACGGCCGCATATTCGGCTGCCAAGGGCGCATTGGAGCGGTGGGGCGAATCGCTGGCCAACGAAATCGCGCCGTTCGGTTTGGGCGTCACTATCCTCGTCGCCGGCACGTACGACACGGAGATCATCACCGACGCTGGCACGACGGAATGCCGCGACTTCAACGGACCCTATGCGCGACACCACGCCACGATGGACCGGCGCGGCCGGTTCGCGATGAAGGTGACGGCCCGCTCGCCGAAGCGTTTCGCGGCGGGGCTCGCCAAGGCGCTCGACGGGACCGCACCGTTCACCAGGCGCCCCGTGGGGCCCGACGCGCGGATGCTTCTCTACCTCAACCGGTTGCTCCCCGCCGCGGGGCTTCATCAGATGACGCGTTTAATGATGGGACTGCCACGGTTTGGCGGCCTAACAACTCAGGAGAGCGAGAAGAAATGACGGTTCGTTTCGAGTCGAAGATGATGATCGACGGCAAGCTCGTCGACGGCGAGGCGGGCACCTTCGAAAACATCAACCCGGCAACCGAAGAGGTGATCGGCGAGGTCGCCGACGCGTCGAAGGCGGACATGCACCGGGCGATCGACGCGGCGCGGCGGGCATTCGACGAGACCGACTGGTCGACCAACCGGGAGTTGCGCAAGCGCTGCCTACTTCAGTTGCACGAGGCATTGGAGAAGGAAAAGGAGGAGCTGCGAGAGGAACTGATCCTCGAGGCCGGGTCCCCGCGGGCGATCACCTTCGGCCCGCAGCTCGACGCCCCGCTCGAGGACGCGCTGAAGTTTCCTGCCAAGCTGATCGACGAATACCACTGGGAAACTGATCTCGGCGATGCATTCGTTTCTCTCACCGGGCAGAACACCACACGCAAGGTCTGGCGTGAACCCGTCGGCGTGGTCGGTGCCATCGTGCCGTGGAACTTTCCGTTCGAAGTCACCATCCAAAAGCTCGGCCAGGCGCTGGGCACCGGCAACACCGTGGTGCTCAAGCCCGCACCCAACACACCGTTCAACGCCACTCGAATCGGCCGGCTGATTGCTGAATCCACCGACATCCCACCGGGTGTCGCCAATGTCGTCACCGCATCCGACCATTTCGTGGGGGAGGAACTGACCCTTTCCCCCAAGGTGGATCTGATCTCGTTCACCGGCTCCACCGTCGTGGGCAAACGGATCATGGAAAAGGGCGCGGCGACCATGAAGCGCCTGTTTTTGGAACTCGGCGGCAAGTCGGCGAC
>DATBFF010000017.1:0-61549 GCA_036558625.1 Mycobacterium sp.
CGACTGGCTACCCGGATCGACTCGAGCGCCGGCGCCGCCGCGGCCGGATCGCGTTCCAGCAGGCGTCCGGCAACACCGGCCTGAACGTTGATCGCCGTCATCGCGTGCGCGACGGAATCGTGTAGGTCACGGGCGATGCGAAGCCGATCCTCCGCCAGCCTACGAAGGGTCTCCTCCTCCCGCTGTTGCCGAGCCTGTCGACGACGTTCGCCCGCCGAACGCACCGCGTCCGCAGCAAGTACCGCCACCGCGGCCCACAGGAAGTTGAGCAGCCCAATCGCCAGCTCGTCGGAGACGACGGCGCGCGCCGTAAACAACGCGGTTGCCAGGACGGTACCGACGACAGCGGCGCGCCAACGGTCGACGGCGACCGTGTACGAGTACAACGCAAGCGCACCCGCCACGTAAATCGGGCCGCCGTCGTATTGACGGACGATATACGTGAGCAGCGCCGCGGCGGTCAGCAGCAGCACGGTCGCAGGCCATCGGCGCCGTACCAGCTGCGCGGCGCACGCCGTACCGACGCACACCCAAGCCAGCGTGTCGATGCCGTGCTGTCCGGATGCGTGGCCGATGTGCACTGTGCCGCCAACGACGAGCACCGTGAGCACGACTGTCGGAGCGATATCACGTCGCAGATCCGGCCAGCCGGGCACCATGCCCCCAATCGTAGGCAAGCGCACCCCACGCCGACGTCAGCACAGCGTGGAGCGCACACCTACGTCAGACGTGTCGCACTCTGATGATCACCGCGCACAGACGACCTCAACCGCGAGCGTGACGTCCGAACGCACGCCATGGCGGTATATCGGTCCCCAAACGGCGCCGCGCCGACCAGCCGCGGCACAAACCACCGCGTTGTGAACCCCACCAGCTAGGCGTGGCGGCAGCGACGGCAGTTCGCGTGGGCGGCACCGGCAGCTTTGGGGCTCGATCACACCGCCATTGCCGCATCAGCCATCTCGATGACGCGCGCGGTTGCGGTCGCAGTTGCGACCAGTGAGCCGTTCTGGTCTCGTAGCGTTGCCTCGAGGTACGCCAGCTCTCCCGACCGGTACACGACTCGTCCCGAGCCAAAGAGTCGTCCGGGCCGTACCGGCCGGAGAAAGTTCGACTTGAGTTCCAATGTGGACTGGAATTGATGCGGCTGTACCGTTGCCAACAGAGCCGGACCGACCGTGTCGTACAACATCGCGGCGATGTACGCACCGAGCACGTTCCCCGCTGGGTTGACAAACGCCTCGGTGGCCGTGAATGCGAGTTCGATCGTCCCGGCATCGACATCCGCCTCGATGAACTCGAAACCAAGTGTGGCGGCGGCGGGTGGCATCGGCGACCGTCCGTGCATCGCATCCCAGAATGGTCCCGAAAGCTCGGTCATAGTTCATCCTCCATAGCGGGTCATGCGGTACGGCATCCGCGGCACTACCTACGACCATGGGAGCAGAAAGAGAGCACGACCGTGCATTGAACGCCGCCCGACTACTTCTGAGCTGCGCCAAACGTGCGCGCGCTGTTCGGCGGCGGTTCCTGCGCGAACATCCCGGCCACGCGTGCGCGGCTGGCCGCGGCCGGCCGATCGATTTCCTGCCAGACCGACAGCTCACGACACGCTAATTTTGGATGGCTTCATCGCGGACGAGAATGACCAGCCCGGACCGCTGTTCGACTGGTTGTCCAGCGGCGACGTCCCGTTGGACGAACGCGGCGCCCGGCGGACGTCGGCGCGGCCCGTCCGCTTGACACGCTCATTGATGTAACAGATGCTGTTACATCATGAGTGCCAACAGCCGGCTGACGATTGCGGCGCATGCGCTTGCGTGGATGGCGCTAGCCCAAGAACGCGGCCAGGAGTTGATGACCTCCGAGCAGGTCGCCGCCAGCGTCAACACCAACCCGGTGATTATTCGGCGCAGCCTGGGCGATCTGCGCCGGGCCGGCCTTGTCGACGTGCGGCGTGGCGCCGGTGCGGGCTGGAGGCTGGCCCGCGACCCAGGCGAGATCACGCTGCTCGACGTGTACGACGCGGTTGAGCATGAGCCGCTCTTCGCGATGCACCGTAGCGAGCCGAACCTGCAATGCCCGGTCGGCTACGGCATCCGACCTGTGCTCGGCTATGTCTACGGCAACATCGATGAGACCCTGCGACGCGAGCTCGCCCGAACCTCCATCGACGACGTGTTGCGATCGACCCTGGGAGTACCTCGATGACCGCCGTGCAATGCCGGATCGTTGAGCTGCGGCAATACACGTTGCGCCCGGGTCAACGCGACGTCCTGATCAGCCTGTTCGACCGCGAATTCGTCGAAAGTCAAGAACAACTTGGAATGACAATCCTGGGACAGTTCCGCGACCTCGACGACCCCGATCGATTCGTGTGGCTGCGCGGCTTCGACACCATGCCCGGCCGGGCCGAGGCGCTGAACAGGTTCTACACCGGGCCGGTGTGGCGGGCCAACAGTGCCGCAGCGAACGCAACGATGATCGACTCCGACGACGTGTTGCTACTGCGTCCGGCGTCGAACCGCGACGCCTTCCCGGCCCCCACCGCACATCGACCACCTCCAGGACACCCGCAACCACAGCTGTCGCTTGTACAAGCGACCATCTACTACCGCGACCGGCCCTTCGACGACGAGTTCCTCGACTTCTTCGACACTCAGGTGCGCCCAGCGCTGGCCGCGGCCGGAGCCGAACCGCTGGCGTGCCTGCAGACCGAGTACGCCGAGAACACGTTCCCCGGCCTGCCGATCCGAACAGGCGAGCACGCCCTCGTATGGTTCGCACGGTTCTCCAGCCCCGCTCACGCCGACGCGTTCGACGATCGGCTGCAGCACTCCGAGGTCTGGCGGGATCACACGCTGCCCGGGCTGTCGGCGATGATCACCGACACACCGCAACGGCTAAGGCTCGCACCCACCGCCCGATCGCTGCTGCGTTAGATCACGCGATCCGCGTCCACATGATGTGGGTGCGCAGCGACGAGCGGTCGACTGCCGTAACGGTTGCCGGGCGGGACTGGGATACCCGAGCTGGCACGGTGGAGTTGGGCACCGGGCATCGCGTGGGACTGAAGACCTTCGACGCCAGTTCGATCCCGCGTCACCACTCGCGGCTCTCCTCGGTGCGGGGGTATTCCTGTTCGGTTACGGCGCGGTGTGGTTGTCCATGCGCGACCAGCACGTCTACACCGGCCCGGCCGGGTGGGCGGTGGCGTTGCTATACAGCCTCATCGCCGTCGCTGCGATCGTCGGGGCTGTGGTCTCAAGGCGGGCGAGCACTGGTAGCCCTGTGTCTGCGACGTCGCTTGCCTTGGTACGGGCGGCGTGTCCGCGATTCTTGTTTGTGGAGTGGTGGTCCGAGAGGCTGGGTCGGCTTGTCCTGGCGGAGCGGATCACGCGTGTCCGAAGTGGACAGTTCTGGTGCCGAGTGCACGGGTGCGGCGTTCTGGCTGGCCCTGCCGACGGTATTCAGTCTCTATGCCGGGACGTCGATCCCCCGGGTACGCGATGCCACGTCAACGACCGTAGCGCCGTTTTGAAACCCCACGGGTGCGCTCGACGGCGCCGTCAAGGAGCGGAGCGAGTTCTCGCACTACCGTCGTCAGGGCCGTTGAACTGCGTTCGGCCCGGGCGATGAGGATCGCTCCCTCTAGGGCGCTGACCATCAGGGTAGCCAGCGCGCTGGCGCGTTCGGGCGGCACTCCCATCCCGGTGAGCGTTTCTGCGACCGGCCGCCGCCAGCAGGCGAATGCCTCGGCCGCGTTGGTTCTGGTGGATTCCGCTGTCTGGGCGCTGTCGGCTGTGGCCGCTGCGACCGGGCAGCCCGCCAGTACGCCGGTCGCCGACAACTCGTCGGTCCACTGCCGCGCCATAGCGGCGAACAGCGCGCTCGGCGCCGGTTCGCTCAGTGCCGCCAGGAAGCGCGATACTTGCCCGGCGGCGTACTGCCCGGCCCAGGCGACCGCCTCGTTGACCACTTGCTCCTTGCCGCCGGGGAAGTAATGCTGCAGCGAGCCGCGCGGCGCGCGCGCCTGTACGGCCACCTCGCGCATGCCGACCGCGGCAACGCCACCGCGCCGCAGGAGCTGTGCCGCGCTGAAGACCATCCGCTGTCGCGGCCCTCTGTCCGCTACCACCATGGCATGCCTTCCGGACCCTCGTCCTGCCCCTCATCATGACCACGGTCATAGCGATGTGCTATGACCGCTGTCATAATCATAAACCGGAGGTGGTGCGCCGTGGCCGAGGAGTCGACGGGATTCATCGGCCTGGGTGTCATGGGGCAGCCGATGGCTCTCCGCCTAGCGCGTGCCGGTACGCCGCTGGTCGTGTGGAACCGCACCGCCGCCCGGTGCGACGCACTGCGCGAGGCCGGGGCGTCGGTCGCGGCCACCCCCGCAGAGGTCTTCCAGCGGGCCCGGATCGTCGTCCTCATGCTTGCCGACGACGCCGCGATCGACGGCGTATTGGGTCGCGGGACGCGACGATTCGCCGAGCAGGTGGCCGGGCGCACGGTCGTCCACATGGGTACCACCGCGGCCGGTTATTCCCGCGCACTGGAAGCGGACATACATCGGGCCGGCGGACGCTATGTCGAGGCGCCGGTCTCCGGCTCGCGCGGCCCCGCGGAGGAAGGGCGGCTGGTAGTCATGCTGGCCGGGCAGGACGCACCGGTAGCCGAGGTGCGTCCCTTGTTGGCGCCGCTGTGTCACCAGAGCTTCGCCTGCGGCGCCGTCCCTGGCGCGCTGCTGATGAAACTCGCGGTCAACATCTTCCTGATCACCCAGGTCACCGGCCTGGCCGAGGCCTTCCATTTCGCCGACCGGCATGACCTGGACCGTAACCGCTTCCTGGACGTGCTCGATGCCGGGCCACTGGCCAGCGCCGTCTCCCGGACGAAGGCGGCCAAGCTGCTGACCGGCGATTTCAGCGTGCAGGCAGCGATCCTGGACGTACTGAAGAACAACTGCCTCATCGCCGAGCAGGCCCGGTCCAGCAGCCTTGCCTCCCCCCTCCTGGACGTTTGCCATGCCCTCTACGGTGAGACCGCCGCGCTGGGCCACGGGGACGCAGACATGGCCGCAGTGCTGTACGCCATCGAGGCCCGCACAGAGATGGCCAGACAGCGTACCGACCGCGGAGATCCCGCCTGATCACTGCGAACCGAGTCTGCGGTTGGTCTCCAGCGAGTTCGCGGACCCCTGCAACACGTATCGCTCATCCGCCCGGATTACGCCGCAGCGACGCCGGCGGTCCTCGCCATATACGCGCGCGGCGAGGTCGCCCATGTCAGTGAGATAGACACCAATCCGTACCACGTCGTCCAGGCTTCTTGCCGGCGGCCTCCAAGACAGCGGTCAGGTTGCGGAGCGCCTGGTGCGCCGGACCGTGACGTCGCCGGCGACCAATGCCCGGTCGCCGGATCCTGGCCGACTTGCCTGCGCGTCCCTACGCGCGCCGTGCGGATGCGGAAGAGCTCGTTCGGCGGGTGCAGCCTTTCGATAGCCCGGTACTGGCTACCGGCTCGGGAGTGAGCGCGGTAGCCCGAACCACGGCAGCACGCTGGCCTCGAAGCGGGTCATGGCGCAGATCCGGTCGCCGGCAAGGGTCAGCACGTGGAAGCCGGTCGCGTGGCGGACGCCGGCCGGGCCGCGCAGATACGCTCCGAACGCGGGCTGGCCGTTGGCTCGGGTGGGCACGAGATCGAACTTGCGGCCCGCGGCGAACTGGCGCGCCCAGTAGCGGGCCACGGCGTCTAGTCCCTCGTAGCCGAATGGCTCCGGAGGCATAGCGATGAAGACATCGTCGGTCAGCAGGGCCACCAGCGCGTCGAGGTCGGCCGCCTCCCAGGCGCGGGCGAACTTGGCCGTGATCGCATCCTCGGCGGGTGAGCCGGCAACGGGCGGCGGTTGGTGGCGGGCGGCGGCCTGCTGCCGGCGCTGGAGGCTGGCGCGGGCTCGTTTGAGCGCGCTGTTGACCGATTCGACGGTGACCTCCAGCATGCCGGCCGCCTCGCTGGCCGGGAATCCGAGGACGTCGCGCAGGATGAGGACGGCGAGCTGACGCGGCGAAAGCAGCTGCAGCGCGGTCACGAAGGCTAGCGAGATGGCTTCGCTTTGCTCGTAGCGCGCCTCCGGTCCGGGCGCCCGGTCGACGGCGCCCTCGAGGAAGGCGTCAGGAAACGGCTGCAGCCAGACGGGCTCGTCGCGGCGGGTCGGCACGGGCGCTTCGAACCGCGACATATCCCACTCCCTGGCCGGGCGCCGGCTCGCTGCGCGGCGCGCGTTGAGACACCGGCTGGTGGCGATCTTGTACAGCCATGTGCGCAGCGAGGCGCGTTCCTCGGTGAACCCGCCGATGCCCTGCCAGGCGGTCAGCATCGTCTCCTGGACGGCGTCCTCGGCGTCAGCGAAGGATCCGAGCATCCGGTAGCAGTGCACCTGCAACTCCCGCCGGTGGGACTCGGCCAGCTCCCGGAACGCCTCGCCATCTCCTGCCCGCGCCCGTGACACAAGATCGGCTGTCACCATCACGCGCTCCTTTCCTCCGCACCGCGTCGTACCTCCGCCCGGTATATACACCGCCCGCGGCACGAACTGGGCGGCTCGCGAGCGCCCAATTTCCCGGCGCCGCGGTGTATGCACTAGCGACCGCCCGGACGATCCGCCTACCGGATCGTGTCGCGGCAGCTGGAAACGACCCTGGAGATTGACGATGGAATGGTCCGTACCGGCCGGGCGCGTGGCGTCCGCCGTTCTCGTTCACCGCCGCAGCGGGCGCCGATGAACGCGCGAGTCCCAGTCATGCGCGGGAAAGCAGCCGACCGCAGCAGGCAAGTGAGCAGGACGCTCGCTCGTGTGTTCGCCGGCTTTCGGACGGGCCTGTCGGGGCCCGTCATCGTTCTTCAAGCTGGGACCGCGGTCAACTATTTCGGTACTGGACTGATCCTTCCCTTCGAGATCATCTACCTGCACCAGGGCCGCGGCTTCACGACAGCGACTGCGGGGCTGGTGCTGGCAGCGGTCATGGCCACGGCGGCGGTCGTAACGCTGCCTTCGGGTGCGCTGCTCGACCGCTTCCGCGCGAAGCCGGTCCTGATCACCGGCAATCTCGCGTGCGCACTGGGCTACGCGGCCTTCGCATTCGTCGACCGTCCTTGGCAAGCCTTCGTCTGCGCGGCCGTCGGCGGCGCCGGGTTCGGCGTCGCGAACACCGCGAACCAGGTTCTGACCCTGACCCTGGTCTCAACGGAGCAGCGCGCCTCCTCGATCGCGCTGCGCCGAGTCGCAGGCAACTTCGGTATCGGCAGCGGTGCGACGGTTGCAGGCTTCGTCGTCGCTTCCGCCAGTCACCTCCGTACGTTCCAGGCGCTCTACCTCTTCGACGGCCTCACCTTCGCGGTCTTCGCGCTGGTTGTGCTCGTGGGCATCCCGAATCCTCGGCTTACGAATGCTGCGTCGGCGGGCGACCGGAGAACGGGCTTCCGAGCAGTTGCTCACGATCGGCTCTTCCTCATCCTGATCGCCGCCAACGTCGTGCTCGTGATGACCGGCGGCGCGCTTTTCACCAACATCCTTGCGCCGTTTGCGAAGGCAAACACGCCTGTCGGGCCGGGCGAGATCGGCATCGTCATTTTCATGAACACCTTCTTCATCGTCGTCGCGCAGGTTCCAGCCACGCGGGTGGTCAAGCGGCTGCGCCGCACACACGCTCTTGCCGCGACCAGCGCGCTATTCGCAGTCGGCTTGCTCGCGGTCCTGCTCGCAACGCGTACGAACTCGGCGCTCACTGCTACCACCGTCTTGGCCGGGGTCGCGATCGTGATCGCGATTGGTGAGTGCGCGCAGTTCATCGTGCTCGGCCCAATCGTCGCCGACCTCGCACCGCCGCATCTGCTCGGCCGCTATATGTCGCTCTACGGCCTCAGCTTCATAGCAGGCGTGGCTCTCGGCCCCGCGGTCGCCGGCCCGCTGCTCGCAACCTCGCCCGACACCATCTGGTGGGGCGGCGCCTTGACAGTTGCACTGGTCGGAGCCGGCTTGCTGCGACTCGGCGACCGGATACCCGACCCGCTCTTGCAGACCCAATGCCCACCACCGCAAGCGGCACCGGAGGCGATGCAGGGTTCCCCTGAAAGTGTGGAGACCTGAATTTGTCGGTCGCCGGGAAGGGCGCGAACGCCGCTACGTACGAGCCTGGTGCACCCGGTTTAGCTGCCTCGGCGGGCCTGGCGATGACGACTCGAGCCGTGTGGTCGGTGCGCGGGACGATCATGCAGTCGCGATTGTGGCACCAACGTCCATAATGGAATGGCGTTCGGGTCAGGCTGCCTGAGGCTGATCTGCTCACGGCGGAGAACACGTCGCCGGGCGCTGGACGGCGGCATTGTCGGAGCATGACCAACGACGAGAAGCAGCCGTTGTTCGACTTCCGGCTCCGAGAACGGTTCTTCGCCCAGCGGGTGCTGGTCCTCGACGGCGTACTTGATGACGACAACGGCACGGTGCTCGCGACCCAGCTGCTGTCGTTGGCGAGCGAGGATCCGAAGAAAGACATCGCGTTGTGGATTCACTCCCCAGGCGGCTCGGTGCCGGCGATGTTGGCCATCCGCGATGTGATGCGGCTCGTGCCGTGCGATGTGGCCACGCTCGCGCTCGGACTGGCATGCAGTGCGGGGCAGTTCCTGCTGTCCGCAGGCACGCCCGGCAAACGCTTCGGCCTCGCGCACGCGCGCATCCTGATGCACCAGGGCTCGGCGGGGATCAGCGGATCGGCGGTCGAGGTCGAGGTGCAGGCTGACGATCTGCGACATACCCGCGACACAGTGCTCGGGATCATCGCAGAGGACACCGGACAGTCGATCGACCGGATCTTCGCCGACTCGCGGCACGACCGATGGTTCACCACCGAGCAAGCACGCGACTACGGCTTCATCGACCACATCGTCAGCGATCTCAGTCAGGTCGTACCTGTGCGCACCCACACGCTGGGGCTTGGCATGGAGACAGGACCGCGCACATGAGCACATACACCATCCCCAACGTCATCACACGCCGTAGCGACGGCGAGCGGATCATGGACGTCTACTCACACCTGCTGTCGGAGCGGATCGTCTATCTCGGCACCGCGATCGACTCCGGCGTGGCCAACGCGTTGATCGCCCAGTTACTGCACCTGGAAGCGGACAACCCAGAACGGGAGATCAACCTATACATCAACTCCGAGGGTGGTGACCCGTCAGCGATGCTGGCGTTGTACGACACGATGTGCTTCATAAAGGCGCCGGTCGCGACGACATGCGTCGGCCAGGCAGTTGCGGCCGGCGCGGTGCTGCTGGCCGCAGGCGAAGCCGGGCACCGCTTCGTGTTGCCTCACACCCGTGTGGTGCTGCATCAGCCCGCCGCACAGGGCCGCGGCGCAATCCCCGACCTCATCCTCCAGGCAGATGAAGTCGTACGGGTGCGTACCCAGCTGGAGGAGATCCTCTCAACGCACACCGGACGCGATGTCGCGAACCTGCGGCACGACACCGACCGCGATCGCGTGTTCGACGCGCACGGCGCGGTCACCTATGGGCTCGCGGACCACGTCCTTTCCCGTCGAGCCTGAAACGGTAAGCCTCAGGCCGCCATAAGTACTGGTGTCGCGCTACCCCGCCCGACCGTGAAACTCGTTGTATGGTGCTGCCGAACTGCGACCGCGATGCTGCCAAGTAGGTCGGCAAGGTCCACGCCGAGCGCGCCGGTGATCGCGGCGATCATCTCACTGGACGGCTCCTTGCGACCTCGTTCGATCTCCGACAGGTACTGCGGCGAGATCCCGGCCCGTCCGGCGATGTCGACCAGGCGGACGCCCTGCTCCTCCCTGATCGCTCGCAGGCTCCGGCCGAGTACCTCACGCCATAACGGCCCCGGCTCACGATCCGACGTGGAAGTGCGCTTGTTTTGGAACGGGAGAACATCCGCCATGCAGTCATCCTGGCACTAGCACGTGTCCCGGGCCGCGCCGTTCCGCTCCCGGCGCAATCGGCCGTTCCTCACGGCCACGCCGAGGCCCGACCAACGCTCATGCTCTCACCGCAACTGGACCAACTGTTCGGGCCGAGCACCTGCATCGTCGAGCGGAGCTTGCTGCCCGATCGCTCGAGCGGCGCCGGCACGTCGGGATGTCTCTTCGCAACCCGGCCGTGGCAGGGCCATCCCGGCCTGCTCGGCGGCATCCCGCGCCGCGTCAGGGTTGGGAGTCGAAGGCGGTGCCGTCGCTCAGCGATTCCCATTCGGACAGTTCGGCCAGCATCGATTCGAGCTTCCCGCGGATGCTGGCGACCGCGTCCGCGCCGAGTGCTAGACGTAGCGGTGGCTCCGGTGCGTCGAGAGCGGTGAGGATGGCTTGAGCCGCCTTGGCTGGGTCGCCGGCCTGGCTGCCGTGCATCCGCAGGGCTGCCCGCGTTCGGCCTACTGTGGCGTTGTAATCCGCGATGGGAGTGGAGACATACGCGGACTCCGGCCCGAACAGGCCGGTACGGAAGGAGCCAGGTTCGACAATCAGGAAGTTGACTCCGAACGTGACCTCTTCGCGCAGGGCCTCGGTTAGGCCCTCCAACGCGTGCTTGGTCGCGGAGTATGCCCCGAACCCGGCAGCGCTGATCTGTCCGCCGGTGCTCGACATCTGTACGATGGCGCCGCCGCCGGCACGCCGCATGTGCGGCAGTACGGCGCCGGTCAGGGCTGCTGGACCGAAGAAGTGCAAGTCGAACAGGTAGCGCAGCTCCTCCTCTGTGGTCTCCTCGAGAGCGCCGATCTGCGTACGCCCGGCGTTATTGACCAGAACGTCGACGTGCCCGAATCGATCGACGACCTCGTCAACGGCCGCGACGCAGGCGGCCGTGTCAGTTACGTCCAGGGCGAGGGACCAGAGCCGGTCAGGAAAGGCGGCCGTTAGGTCATCGAGCCGTTTCGGCGTCCGCGCAGCGCCAGCGACGATGTCGCCGCGTCCGAGCACCGCCTCGGTCAACGCTCGCCCGAAACCCGAAGTCGCTCCCGTGATGATCCAGACACGAGGACTCTTGTCATTCACCGCTGTTCCTCCGAATCACGACTCTACGGCCGACAGGCGCGGCAACGTGTCGCGCCGCGTCGATACCACCCGCGGTGATCCCGGGGCCGAATTGGAGGAACTGATAACCGTCGCAGGCTGTCACTCCCGCCGCGCGCGTGTCAGATTCACTGCGGTGCGCCACCAGACGCTGTTGGGCCTATCTCGCTAACGGCACCACTTTGTCATGCCATGGCCGGCAGAGAGGTCTGCGTGCTGTGGAGCATGGTGCGGTAGACGACATCGGGCGTGGTGTCGCCTCGGCGGCGCATGGCGTCCTTGTGGGTCTTTGCCGGCGGCTCGTTTGCGCTGGTAATAGTCCCGGACCACCACGATCGCGATACAGTTCGTTGAAGACCGACGGGATCTGGTGCGGCCAGTGGGTTTAGAGCGCATGGGGGAAATGGAGTGATCCGCCCCAGGGCGGCCTCATGGCAGGTTCTCGGCGTCTGGGGCACGTACTCGGTCATCGTTGCGACCGGTGCTGTGCTGGTAGTCCGCTCTATCGTCGGAGCGTCTCGTTTCCTGGCTCATGCGCCACTCGAGTTCTGGCTGTTAGCGATCATCGCGCTGGTGGTGGAGCTAAGACCGCTGACCATTCCGCATGACCAGCGATCTCCAACCCGGGTGGCCGTTTCGCTGTGCCTGACCTTCGCGATCATGCTGTTGTGGGGGTCGGCGGTGGCCATCGTCGTGCAGACGTTGGCCATCGGTGTGGCCGCGCTGCGAGAACGCCGACCGCTGACCGACGTCGCGTTCGACGTCGCCCGATTCAGCTTGGCGTTCTTGGTGGCAGGCTGGGTCGAGAGTCGGATCGTCGGAGAGCCGAGGCTCGGCATGGACATCGACGAGTTCGGCGGGGCGACCGTGGTATTGGTGCCGCTCGTCTGGTTCCTCGTGGACAACGGCGTCATCGCGGTCATGTTGACCGCGGCCGGACGGGCGGTCTGGCGCAGGTGGGCGGGGCCGCCGTTGTACTACTACCAGATCGCGACCGCGGGCCTGCTGATGCTCGCTCCCACGCTCATCATTGCGCCGACCGGGTGGGCGGTGGCCCTGTTCGCCGTCCCACTCGCCCTGTTCGGCCTGGTAGCTCGCGTGCTGCGCGTCCAGGAGCGGAATCTCAACCGCGATCCGTCATCACAGCTGCGCAACATGCGTGGCCTCGCGGTGTCGGTGGACCAGCTCCTCGCCCCGGGATCGTCAACGTACCCCACACCACGTCTCGGCCTGCTGCTGGTGCGGTTGAGTGGCGTAGGCGATGTCACGAACTCCTTTGGCCGGTTGGTCTCAGACCATCTCGTTGATCGAGTCGGCGCGCTCCTCACCGCCGACATGTCAAGCGACGCGATCATCGGCCGGATCGCGTCGGCCGACGTTGTGGTGCTTCTGCCCAACGCCGACATCGGCCATATCGAGCGCGCCGCCGACCGGATTGCCCAGACCCTAACGGCACCGATCGACGTGGATGGCGTCGTATTCCTGGTCCGGCCGATCGTCGGCATAGCGACGGCGCCGGCCGACGGGACGGAACTCGGCGCGCTGACCGCGCAGGCCGAGAGGGCCATCATGGACGCCCGACGGACGGGCGCAATGGTCCGAACCATCCCCGCCGGCGACGACACCGAAGCACGCCGTCACCTCGCGCTACTGACCGACCTTCGCGCCTCCATCCAGCAGCCCGGACACACCGACGAGCTGTTCGTGCTCTACCAGCCGCAGGTTCGTATCGAGGACGGGCAAGTCGTCGGCGTGGAGGCGCTGGTTCGGTGGCGACACCCCGAGCGCGGCACGGTCGACACCGCCGACATGATCCTGACTGCCGAAGCCAGCGGTGTCATTCAGCTGCTTACGCTGCGAGTTCTCGACGACGTCTTGTCACAACTTGAAGCGTGGAAGGCTGCCGGTTTGCAGCTGCGCGTGTCTGTGAACGTCAGCGCGAAGGACTTCGCCTCGACACAGTTCGCGGATCAGGTTCGCCTGCGCCTGACCGGGCACTCGGTCGCGCCCGAGCAGCTCGAGCTCGAAATCACCGAAAGCGCTCTAGTCACCCCGAGCCCGAGCGTGGACCGGACTGTTGCGGACCTGGCGGCCATGGGCGTCGAGTTGTCCCTGGACGACTTCGGGACCGGTTTCGCATCACTCCAACAGATCCGGCGCTACCCACTGCACGAACTTAAAATCGATAGGTCTTACGTAGCCGCCATGACCGCGAGCCTGCCCGATCGGGCCATGGTCACCACAATCAGCCAGCTCGCGTTGCAACTTGGTTTGCGGGTCGTCGCCGAAGGCGTCGAGGATGCGCGCACCGCCCATCTGCTTGGCCAGATCGGCCCAATCATCGGGCAAGGTTGGCACTTCGGCCACCCGATGTCCGGGCCGGACCTCCTTGCCTGGATTCGCGCCAGGCCGGACGGCAACTAATTGCCTCGGCCGCCCGTCGGGGCCTCGCCCGCGTCACACGACGCGGCAGCCCATGCGACCGAATCAGTCGGCACGCAGCACGGCACGCGTGCACCGCACAGTTGGCCAGCTTGAGGCGCAGGGCCGGCAGAACCAGATGCGACTGACCCGGCGACCGCCGAACACGACGTGAACGAAGCTGAGTGGGACTTTCTCACGAAGCTGCTAATCACCTTTGGCAGGTCGCACGCTGCAGGCGGCTATGGCGAGGGCGGCGGATCTCGAGCGCCTCGCTACAGGTCGGAGGTGGCCGTGTCCTGCACAGGCGGACCGATGTCTCTGCGGAGCTGTCCCGGTATCCATACATCTCGGCGCCACTGTTTGCTCATAGCGCGAGTGAATCGAGGGGGTGGCTGGGCCATAGCACTACGGAGTGGGACGTACAGAACGATGGTGAACATCTGCCCGAGCCCGGCCCGGAAGACCCAGATGACCATCTTGGTCATCACGAATATCGATACGAGGAGGAGCACGCTCGCGATACCTTCGTTGGCGAAGGTGTCGTGACTTGCCGTGTAAAGCGCGTCGCTGATAAGGGCGACCGTCATCGCGGCTGTCATGCGGCCCCACAAGATGGACTTGCGGTACGCGCGTGTGGTCCGGAGGTGGAAGAACTCCTCCGGAGTGAGCGTGCCTCGCCACTGAAGTACGTCTTGCCACTTACTGCCAGACATGCAGTTCGCCCCCTACCGGTCGCCCACCAACTGGTCGGGTGTGGCGTCTTCGTGTCGCCGCGCGAACACTTCGCCTGAGCATCTGCTTCTTCATCGGCCAACGGACGGCCTTGCCGTGGACGGCTGTGGTCCGGCTGCCGAAGAACACGTACGGAGTATCCGGGTCGTGCGACGGATCGGGGTACACACCCGTCAATGTAGACGGACATTGCTGCGCAACCTGGGACGCTCTCAGCTAGCCATCGTCTCCACCCGCAGCGTTCACTCGTGGATGGAGTCATCCGGGACCGAGGCTGTCGGAGGTGCTTACCACGGGTCAACGGCGCGCCGCTCTCGCACTACTTAGTCCGGGCCGCCGGCTGGCGACGGGACGGTGTGCGGGATCCTCATTATCCTTCGGTCAAACCGACGGGCTTCGCCGGACCGCGTCTGTCGCTCGGTAGCTGAAGCGCGGTTCAGCAGTGAACTACTGTCCAGCCAACTCGGCGATGACTGGAGCGAGAACGTCAGCGACGGCAGCTCCGAACACGAAGTAGGAGAAGCCGATCTCTTCGCGTCGCCGTTGAATTTCCTCGGCCGCCGCCGCGGCATCGCTCGGGAGGAAGGCCAGCGAATCGGCGGCACGGATGGCGACAGGATCCGTGTCAGGCGCTGCCATGAATGCAGCGACTTTGTCGCCGATCACTGGCACGTGCAACGCGAGTTCGACGTCACGACCGTTGTCGAATTCGCGCACCCGCTGCATAGTCTCGGCCCGCGTCTCGATCTGCGGCATCACGAAGGTCACCGTGTCGGCAAGCTCGGCCGCGAGCGCTTGCGCCTTCGGGCCACCCACGGCCATCACCACCGGTGTGTGTAGGTCTGGGCCGTCGAGTTCTCGTAGCACCGCGACGACCTCACGCACCTTGCCAGACCGCTGGCTCGCCGGCACCACGGGCAACCCCAGCTCACGGAGCTGCGCTGCGATTCCCGGGCGGCCGGTGCCGATGCCCATCTCGAAACGGCCGTCCGTGAGCACGGACAGCGAATGCGCTTCCCACGCGGTGCTCCATGGCGGCCGCACGGGGGACGCGTACACCCACGTGCCTACTCGCATATCAGTGATCGTTGCCGCGACGGCCAGCGCAGGACCCGGTGCAGGCTGCCATTGCGGCACGTCGGGCATCAAGACTGTCGAGTAGCCGCTGTCGGCCAGACTACGCAACTGGTCGCGCCAGGTCGGTACGTCGGTAGTGATCGGAGCCACCACTCCGAACCGCAACGGCCTGGCCGCGTCTGTCGATGAAGCAGTCATGGGTGATGATCCTTCCCTCTGGCCCGACCCCTGCCGAACTTTCCACCCTTCCACGAACGGGCCGCGTCAGATCAGACAGGACGCGACGACCACATCAGGTGCGGCGTCCATGAGAGTCACCCGGCAGTCACGGCGCCATCCCGCACGCGGACCGCCCAACGGTGTCCGCGCGATCCCGAGCCTGAGCATCTCGACCGTTACCCGACGATTGCCGCGCCGCAACTGGCGCGCGCCATGTTGACCGAACCAGGCCCATGTCCACGATGACGGGAACGGGCTCCGCACGGAACTGAGTCCTTTCATCTCGTTCGCCAGCAGGGCGCCGTTCGGGAGCGCAGGCTTAACATCACGTTTCACCAGGCCGGTGCCGAAGCCTCCGTGTTCACATTTGGATAGCCAGCGAGGCTGTCCACGCGCTGCGAGGCCGGCCCGCGGGACGCGGCGTAACGCGAGCCGGCCGGTCGGAACAGTGCCGATCATCCTCGCTGGCTGATAGAGAGGAGTGCAGAGCCATGAGCGAGAACACGCCGTTCATCGACTTCGAGAACCTGCCAGCGCCGAGGGAGGGCTTCGCCGTCACTCTGTTCCTCACCGTCCGGAGCGTGGCCCGGTCTCGCGCGTTCTACTCCGAGGTCCTCGGCGGCCAGGTCGTGATGGAGGAGAACCCGTGTGTGGTCAAGCTCTCAAATGCGTGGGTACTGATGAACCCCGGCGGTCCCCCTACCCCCGACAAGCCCGACATCTCGGTTGTCAACTATGAAGCCGGGAACACGGTCTCGAGCTTCATGAACCTGCGGGTGGCCGACATCCAGGCTTGCTATGAGGAGTGGAGCGCCAAGGGCGCCGAGTTCATCACACCGCCAATCGATCGTGGTGCAGAGATCCGCTGCTACATCCGCGATCCCGACGGCTACATGATCGAAGTCGGCCAGGCTACCGGGGTGCTCCATGGCCAGCTCGCCGAGAAGCGACCCGAAGACCTGCCCGGATGACGGCGGCGGGCGTCAGAGGCGTTCAAGCGCCCTGTTTCATCCGCCGGGGTCCGTCACAGCGGCGGCTGGCGCCGACATCGACGCGGTAACGGTCAACAACGAGGAGCTGCAGAGACTGATCAATGAACGCTCCGGACGGCCGAACCCGTCGAGCGCCAAGCAGCGACGATGCCGAACGCCATGTCAACTGGCAGCACCTGAACGCCCGCGCATCACACCGCGGCAACGATTGAGCGCGGATTCGGCGACGACCGCCGCTCAGGCACTGACCGGTGTGCGCGTGCGGTCCGACGCTGATCTGCGGTGGATGTCCAGCCACGGTCGGGCGTCGCAGACGTCACCAGGAGACGTGATCGGACATGTCAAAGTTCGTCCGCGGTTGCGTTATGGCGGGCCTTGTCCTCGCTCTCGTCGGATGCACCTCCGGCGCCAAGACGACCGCTGCGGCGAGCGCGACGAGCCACCCAGCCTCGGTCGTATCCGCGACGCCGCACTGCGACGGCAGCCAGCGAACCGACCGGTACCCCCAGTTCGCCTCCGCGTTCAACCGGCATGACCTGGCGCTTGCGGTCGACCAGTTCGGCGGGCACCACGAATTCACGTGGAAGGATCCGTCTGACCCCGAGGTGCTGACCCTGGGCGAAATCCACGACCACCTCGCGTCGCTGTATGACCTAGGCGTGCGACTGCCGGCCACTGTCACCTTCGAGGCCGCGGAATACGAACCCCCGGACACCGAGGGACACGACCGACCGGCGGGCAGCAGCGTGGCCTTCTATTCCAACGGGCCCCACTTCTGGGGCAAGGTCGGCATCGACTGCGCATCCGGGAAGATCGGGTACATGGTGATCGACGAATGGACCCGCGCCATCGCCGGCCACGCCCCGCTCGGGCCGTCGCCCTCCGCGTAACGACGACGACCGACCAAGCCGATCCCGGATCTGCGTGCACCGGCCCGCTGCCACAGCCAGCGCAGGGTTGTGGCGTTAACCGATCGTCGACGGTTCCGGGTGGTATCGCCCGGTGACGGTTCCCCCGGCTCTCGTACGCCTGGGTCGGCATCGCAGGTACCGGAAGGCCAAGCCGCTCGTGGACCGCCGGATCGCTGCCCCGAACCTTCATGCGACTCGTCAGGGTTCGAGGTCGGTCACTCCCTTGCCGGTGGCAATGTCGAACGGTACGGAGACCTGGTCGTGCACTATCAACCAATTGCCGTCGAGCTTTCGGAAGCAGAAGGTAGCGCGGACCCACATCCCGCTCGTCCCCGCGCCGTTCTTCAGGGTGCCGCCGAGACGACCGAAGCCGTGCCCGAACGCCACGTCATCGCCCACGGTCAGGGTCAGGTCACGCACCTCATAATTCGCATCCTGGAACAACGTGAACACGTTGGCCCAGTTCGTCAACTTCGCCGCTATCCCTACGTGCTGCAGCGGAGGCTCGACGTCGAAGGACACGACGTCGTTTGCGTAGAGTTGCCGTAGGCCCTCGAGATCCTTGGCCCGGATACCTTCGACAATCTTGTCGATGTGCTGCCTGATCTTGGCTTCGTCTACTTCACGTTGCGTAGGCATTGCTACCGATCCCTTCCAATCCGCGTAGAGTCTTGGCTTCTCGCTCGTATGACGACGTAGCACGCGGTAGCGGGACCGTCCGGCCGAAATCCCGAGCCCCGAGTGGGCAAGTCAGGTGGGTGTCGAGGCGATAGCCGGACAAATCGATTGCGGCCGCCGCCTCGACAATAAACCCGCCGTCCTAGTGACACAGCGCGGCCCGCGATCGCTGCGGCGCCGCCGCCACGTTTATCTGGGTGCGACACATCTGTAGACGCCGTAGCGGCCAGTTCGTCCACAGTGGCCAGTTGAGGTCTGCCGAAATCCGGGAGCAGAGTGGGAGCACAGCAAGGCGCAGACCTGCCCGCTACTGCGCGGTGTAACACTTAGCATGCCCGAGCGGCCCGCACCCGTCCCGCGCCGTCCCGCAGGCTCACGTGCATTGGCCGATCCAGCTAGCTCCTGGCCTTCGCGGTTACGACAAGGCGCCAGACTGAGTGTCAGCGCAACGCGGCGCGATGCGGGAACTTGTGCAACTCCTGCGGCCAGCCGACCGCAACCGCGATCCGGCCAGCCCAATACCGCGCCGCGGCTTCGTCGGGCACATCGACGACCGTGAAACCGCCGAGGTGCTCCTTGGTCTCGACGTACGGCCCGTCGGTGAACACCGGCGAGCCGTTGCTAGGGTCTACGCTGCACACGGCGGTCGACGCGCCCAGACCGCCGTCGCTGAAAACGAAGACACCGGCCGCCATCATCTCCTCGGTCACGACCCGGTCGCGCGCCGCCGTCTCGCGCAGTTCCTCCAACGTGAGGTCGGGCGCCCACTCGTCGTTGAAGGCGATCAGGTACAGCGCCATGTCAAGCTCCTCCGGTCACCGGCAGCCCGCATGACTGCCACTCACCGTCTCTACGAACGCGATCCTGTCGATACGACACCCCGGCCAAGACCTTTTCAAGTTTCCCACCACTTGCCGTTGCGGCGGGTCCGTGTTCTCGGCTCCGACCAGTTCCCCAGCCCCACACCTCGGCAGCGACGCGGAGAGCGGCGATGAGCCGGTTACCGCTCACCCGTTCTGCGGTGGGCACGACAAGCACCGCCGGGCCGCAGACGCCGTCGACTGCCACTGGCGATACCCAAACGGGTCCCGCAGCGCTCGGTTCGGGCAACAACGGTGCGGTTGACGGCGGGTAGCGTGTGTACGGGATCACAGCTGCAGCGCGTTCGTGAGCTCGCCGATGCCTTCGATACACACGTCTACTGGTACGCCGGGTCGCATGGCTAGGACGCCCGTCGACGTACCGCATGCGATGACATCCCCTGGGCACAAGGTCATGTCGCGCGAGATGAGACTGACGAGTTGCCGTGGCGAGAAGATCAGGTCGGCCGAGCTGTAATCCTGGCGGACCTTGCCGCCCACGATCGTGCGGATTTGCACGTGATCCGGGTCGAGGTCGGTTGAAATGACTGGCCCAAACGCACCGAAGGTGTCAAAACCCTTGGCTCGAGACCATTGTGCGAACTGTGCGTCCCCGTTGACCAGTCCGAGCGCGGTGATGTCGTTGACGCACGTGTAGCCAAATACCACCTCATCGACGTTGGCAAGGGCGACGTCCGTGCAAGTCGTTCCGATCACGACACCAAGTTCGCCCTCGTAGACGATGTGCCCGTCGTATGACGCGGGCCGGCGGATCGGTCCGCGATCGCCGATGAATGACGATGGGGGCTTGAAGAAGTACAGCGGCTCGGTTGGTGTCGGCCAGCCGTTCTTCGCAGCGACGCTGTGGGAGTTGTTCCACAGCCCGATCATCTTCGAGGGTTGACACGGGGGAAGGACGGTGACCTCAGTCAGGTCGAACCGTTGCCCGGTCGACGTGGTCTGACCGAACAGATCGCCGTGATGGACGGCGATCGTCGCCGGGCTGTCGTCCGCGTCCATGGCGCCGAAGCCGACATGACCACTACGGTCTTCAAAGCGGATCCATCTCACGCCAGCAAGCTAGCATCTGGGATCCAAGACTGCCGATTCTGAGCCATCGTGGATACACTCCCGCGGTGGGTGTTTATGAATTGTGGTCCGGAAACGACGCCAAGACCGCGCTACTCGATCCGCTGCGCAACATTTCGATCAGTTACGGCGAACTGCGACGAATCGTCGACACGGGCGCCAGCCGACTGGTCCAGGCAGGGATACGGCCTGGCGACCGGGTCGTCGTCACTGCGTGGACCGGCATCGAATCCACGGTCGGCTTTCTCTGCATCCTTCGTGCTGGGGCGACGGCGCTGCCCGTCAGCGCGGCGCTGACGTCGTCGGAGTTGGAGCGCCATGCGCGCGATCTGCATCCGAGCCACGCGCTGGTGCACCAAGCCGACGGGCCGCGGTCGGCCTACGAGGCGATGGGTGTGCCGGTCTCCGGCATCGACATTGACAGCTCGCCCGCGGACGCGATCGCTGCCAACAGTTCCCTTCCGCCAATGCGTGACGACGCAATTGCGCTGATCTTGCAGACCAGTGGCACGACCGGCGGCCCGAAGAGCGTTCCACTCTCGCAAGCGAATGTCGCGGCGAGCACCGCCACGATCGCCGCCACCTACGAGTGCGGTCCGGGCGATACCGCGTTCTGCATGATGCCGTTGTTCCACGTGCACGGGCTGGTCGGCGTCGCGCTCACCACGTTGGCCAGCGGGGGTACCGTCATGATGCCGTCCCGAGTGCGCATGAGCGCGTTTTGGGAACTCATGGCCGAGCACGAGATCACGTGGGTTTCGGCAGTTCCTACGATGCTGGCCAGCATCCCCAAAGGACCGCAGCGCGAGCATCGTTTGCGGTTCATTCGCTCGGCGTCGTCATCCCTGCCTCCGACCCTCGCTGCCCGGCTCGAGAGCGACACCGGTGTGCCGGTGCTCGAGGCGTACGGGATGACCGAGGCAACGCATCAGTTGGCGTCGAATCCGCTACCACCGAAGGCACGCGTTCCGGGGAGTGTCGGGGTTGCCACCGGTACCGAGATTTCGATTGTGGATTCGGACTGGTCTCATCTGCCGCCCGGTGAGACTGGCGAGGTGGTTGTGCGTGGTGCGTCGATCACTAGCGGCTACCTCGACAATCCGGCGGCAAACGCAGCTTCGTTTCGCGATGGTTGGTTCCGTACCGGTGATCTAGGGCAGGTATCAGACACCGGTTACGTACGCCTTGTCGGACGGATCAAAGAGATGATCAACCGTGGTGGCGAAAAGATCTCGCCCCGGGAGGTCGACGAGGCACTGCTGACGCATCCGAGCGTCGTGGAGGCGGCAACATATGCGGCGCCGGACGAGAAGTACGGCGAAGTGGTCCACGCCGTAGTGGTGACGCGCGGCGGCGTCGGGCCTAAGGAACTAATCGAGCACTGCAGCGGTCAACTCGCGCCTTTCAAGATCCCGCGGCGGATCCATATCGCCGACTCGATCCCGAAGGGGCCGACCGGCAAAGTCCAGCGCAGCATGCTTGCCAAAGCATTGGATGCCTGATGCGAGTCGCGGTCCTCGGTGCTGGGGCGATCGGCGGGTTCGTCGGCTCGATGCTGGCTCGCAGCGGAACGGACGTGACGCTAATCGCGCGGGGCGAACATCTGGCCGCGATCCGGCGCGACGGGTTGCGACTCCTCGTTGATGGCCGCGACATGGTTATCGATGTTGCGGCCACCGACGATCCCGGTGTCATCGGGGTCGTCGACGTGGTGCTGCTCGGCCTGAAGGCTTACTCGTACGCATCATGTGGACCGCTGCTCGCCCCGTTGCTCGGACCTGAGACGAGCGTCGTGGCCGCACAGAACGGCATTCCTTGGTGGTACTTCCACCGCCAGGGCGGCCCGTTCGATGGTCGCCGTATCCAGTCTGTCGACCCAGACGGCGCGGTATCGGCCGTCATCGCGCCCGAACGCGCCATCGGCTGCGTGCCCTATCCGGCCGCCGAGATCGTCGCACCGGGGGTGATTCGACACCTAGAGGGGATGCAGTTCCCGCTGGGCGAGACCGATCGTTCGAAGAGTGACCGATGCCGGCAGTTCGCCGAGGCGATGACGGCTGCGGGCTTCCGATCACCGGTGACCGACATTCGACCGCAGATCTGGCTCAAGCTGATGGGCAACGCCGCCTTCAACCCGATCAGCGCTCTGACGCACTCGACGATGGCCGAAATCTCCGCCCACCCGGCGTCGCGCGCTCTGGTCGTGCGTCTGATGGAAGAGATCGCGGAGATTGCGGCCGCGATTGGCGACCCTCCGCCGTCGTCGATAACGATCGAACGCCGGCTCGCCGGCGCCGAGCGGGTCGGGCATCACAAGACATCCATGCTTCAAGATTTGGACGCTGGCAAACCTCTCGAGGTTGACGCCCTGCTCGGCGCAGTTGTCGAGATCGCCGACATGGTCGGTGCCGAGGCACCGAACCTGCGCGCCGTACATGCCACCGTCGCATTGCTCGACTCCACACGGCAAGGTCGCCGGGCCGACAGGCCATGAACCGCGAACCGAGCTCGGAGCATCCGAGTGAAGAGCCAGCCGTGGCCGTCGCCGCCACGCCGTCAGCTGCCACGCCGACCGCTGCCACGCCGTTAGCTGCCACTCCGTTAGCTGCCACGCCGTCAGCTGCCACCGATGGGCTCGTAATCGAGCTACAGCGGCGAATCCTCGTTGGCGACTATCCGCCCGGCACACGGCTGCGACAGGAGCTGTTGGCCGACGAGTTCGGCGTGAGCCGGATGCCGGTCCGCGCCGCGCTGCTCGTGTTGCATTCCAAGGGCCTGCTCGAGACAATTCCGCGGCGCGGCGCCTTCGTGCGAGGCCCCAGCCCGCACGACATCCGCGAGGCGTACGTCGTGCGGGCAGAACTTGAAGGACTGGCTGCCGAGCTCGCCGCGCAGCAGATCCCGGACGACGATCTCAGAGCGCTGCGCACCGCCGCAGATCTCTTTCGCTCCTGCGTCGAGGAGTTTGTCTGCGGCACTTCGCGGTCCTCGCTGCCGGCCTCCGAGCCACTGTGGTCAGCCGCGAACGACCAATTCCACGAGGGCATCCTCGCAGCATCTGGAAACGATCGGCTACGCAAGACCGTGCTGCAACTGCACTCGAGCTTTCCCCGAAACCTGACATGGTCTGCGATCAGCCAGAGTTCAAGCCTGCTGCGCCACAATGTCGGCGAACACGACGCCATCCTTGCGGCGATTGAGGCCGGTGATCCGGTGGCAGCCCGACAAGCTGCGCGCGCCCACGTGCGTCGCTCTGGTGAGCTGATCGCAAGCCGTCACGAAACGTGGCGGTCGACGGGCTCCTAGCCTGTCAACCTAGCCGCCTCGTGCGCAGTGACTCGCTGGCAATCCGCGGTGACCTACTAAGCCATCCGTTCACAACATCCGACCTGCTGGCAAATCATCGTCGACTTGTTGTGATCCGACCGATGCCACAGCTCCATCAGCGCGTGAATCACTTGCTTTGAGGACGCGTGGAAGGGGGAGCACCATGGCGCGGCGGAAGGTAGGTGGCTGGTTGGCGTCGCTGGCCGGCGTGGTTAGTGTGCTCGCACTATCGGGCTGCGGCCCGCAACACGATGGGCTGACAGGCATCTCGGTCGACGGCAGCGGAAATTGGTTGATTGTGGTGGCCTGGTCCTCCCACCGGCCGGACATCGTGCTGATTAAGCACGACCTGGAGAATCAAAACGTCACGGACGCCGAGCTCGACGCGCCGGCGACCAACGCGACCGGTACGGTAGCCGGCGCAGTGAAGACCATGACCGTCGACGTCGTGCATCCGTCGGCCGGTTGGACCGTACGGCAGACGATGCAACCGCTGGACCCTTCGCTGACGTACGCGGCAGTCAGTACTACTCGAGATCATTGGTGGGTGACCGGCCGTGTCAAATTTCGGATTGACGACATCAATCGGCTGGCACCCGGCGAAGTCCTCTACTGCGGCGGGCAGGAGACGCAGTACCGCACGGTTGTCGCGTCCCTGGAGGAGTTCCGGAAGGCGGCGCGCTCCGACCCGTGCTTCTGACGGCTCTGTTGTGTCTGTCGACTGTGAATCGGCTGCCGCAGCCGGACGTCATCCGAAGGAACACCTAAGGCCGGTTCCCACACTGGCGTCGGTCCACGCATGGTCGGGTATGGCCGCGGCTGCGTGGTTATGCAGTGCGCAGCGCGTCGGTCGGAGAGAGGTGGGCGGCCCGGCTTGCCGGATACAGCCCGGCGATGGCGCCGATGACCAGTGCCGCGGCCAGCGCCCCGCCGATCGCGGTACCGGGGATTAGTGGATGCCAATGGCGTAGCCGGGCCAGGCTGTAGGTGATGGCCACACCGACCAGGATGCCTGCTGTAGCACCGGCAGCGGCGAGTAGCAGGGACTCGATGAGGAACTGTGCGGCGACGTGTCGGCGGGCGGCGCCGAGTGCGCGACGTAGCCCGATCTCGCCGCGCCGTTCGAGTGCGGAGATGACCATCACGTTGCCGATTCCGATACCGCCGACCAAAAGTGCCACCGTGCCGAGGCCGAGCAGCAGCGTGGTGGTGGCGCTAGCAACCGCCAACCGCGCAGCCAGCGCGTCCGAGGGACGGCTGACCGCGACGGTCTCCGGATCTATCGGGTTGGTCGCGGCGGCCAGAAGCGTGGCGACGGCGGCGGTCTGGTCCGTCTCGGTTCGCACGTACACGCGGGTGGGGTGCCCCTGGTAGTGGAACAGCTGGCCGGCCACCGGGAACCCGATCAGCGCCGCCTGGTTGATCTCCGATGCGAGGTCGACCGGTTGCAGGATTCCGACCACGAGGAACCATTGGTTGCCGAGCCAGATCCTGCTGCCGGGGCGGGCCATGCCGAGTTGCTGCGCGGCGTCGTGGCCGAGCACAGCGGTGGGGTAATTCGCGGTGGCGATGCTGAGGAACACGCCGCTGGCAAGTTGGGCGTGCAGTGTGGATAGCAGGTTCGCGTCGCAGGCGAGCACACCCAGGCCCGAGTTGCGGTAGACCGGGACCTGGTCGGTGCGGTAGACCTGCACGTCGTTGAGCACCGCGGTCGGCGCCACGTGTTGCACTCCGGGAGTACGTGAAATGGTGGCAGCGGCGGTCGGCGGCAGTTGGGCTGGTTCGCCACTGGGTTGGCGGCCGGCGGCGACGGTGAGCAGATTCGTGCCCAACCTGTCGATGCGGGCCAGCAGATCCGACTGGCTGGACCGGGTGATGCCGAGGACGGCGACAATCGCGGCGATGCCGATCGCGATGCCCAGCACGGACAGCGCCGCCCGTAGTCGTCTGGTGCGGAGTCCGACCGTGGCCAGCGGCAGGATGTCGGCGCTGCGAAGCCGTGGATACGGCGGCGGGCTAGCCACGCGTCACCGCAGTGCCGTCGCGCACGACCCGGCCGTCGCGCAGCTCGACGTGCCGCCGCGTGGCAGTGGCCACCCACGCGTCGTGGGTGACCACCACGATCGTGGTTCCCTCGGTGTTCAGGTCACGCAGCAGCGCCAGGATCGACTCGCTGGTTTCGGTGTCCAGGTTGCCGGTCGGCTCGTCGGCGAGGACGATGGCGGGCCGGCCGACCAAGGCTCGGGCAATGGCCACCCGCTGACGTTCCCCGCCGGAGAGTCGGCCGGCCTTGTGTCCCAACCGATCGCCGAGTCCAACACGCTCCAGCACCGCCGCCGCGGCGTGCCGGCGGCGTGGCCCCGGTATGCCCCGGTACAGTAGCCCAGTCGCCACGTTATCCACAGTGGACAGATGATCGAGCAGGAAGAATTGCTGAAAGACCATGCCGAGGTAGTGGGCACGCAGGCCCGCTAGACGACGATCGGACAGGTTCTCGACCGCATGGCCGGCAATGCGCACGCTGCCTGTGCTGGGTCGGTCCAAGCCAGCGGCGAGGTTGAGCATGGTCGTCTTGCCCGAGCCAGACGGCCCGACAATCGCAACCAACTCGCCACTATCGATCGTGAGGTCGATGCCGCGCAGCGACGGCACCGGCGGCGTGCCTGGGTAGGTTTTCGCGACACTGGCCAGTTCCAGAACGGCGGTCATGTCGCCGGTACCTCTACGGTCATGCCCTCGGAAAGTCCGGCACCGCTGACTTCGACGTCACCCGTGCTGTCGTCGTAGAGCCCGGGCCGTACGTCGACCAGCCGGCTGACATCGCCGGTACGGACCCGCACTTGGTAGCCACCGCCGGGTTTGGCCAGCAGGGCGGTGACGGGTACCTGTAGCACGCCGTGGTGTACCGCGACAGTGATCGACACCTGGACGGGCGCCTGGTCCAAGTCGCCGGCGTCGCGCGGAAGGCGGACCGCGACGGTGACCGTTACCGTGGCCGGGCCGCCGTCGCTCTGCGGTGTGGTCGCTACCTGGCCGATGCGCACGATGGTGCCTGGCACCGTCGCACCGCTAGGAAACGAAACCTGCACCTGGTCGCCTGCGTGCACCAGGTAACGCTGATCCGTGTCAACTGGAGCGGTGACCACCTGGGTTGTGGTGGTGCCGCCGAGCACCGGTGCGCCCGGACCGACCCGGCCGCCTGGCAGCCCGGTGTCCTGAGTAACCCGAAGCGCTGACGGAAGAAACGCCACCTCCCCTAGTCGCAGGTGGCCCGTGCGCTCGGCGGCCGGTACCCCGCGCGCGGTCTGCCAGCGACGTATCGCGGCGGCGGTTGTTGCGCCGAAGTGGTTGTCGAGCGCGCCCGGGCGGAAGCCGAGCGCAGTCAGGTTCTGCTTCAGTTCCCGCACGTCGGGTCCGTCGGTCATGCCGACGCTGAAGTCGCGGTAGGCCGGTACGTCGCCGTAGAGCAGGAGGACAGCGGCGCCTGACACGGCGAATAGCTGCCCGCCGCGGGAGACTACCGCGCCAGGCCCGGCGACCGCGGTGAGGATCCCCGATGGGAGCTGGTTGCGCACGTCGTAGTTGCCGGCATAGCCGAGGGTGCCGCTGATCTCGACCCGATCCGAGACGTCACCTCGAGTGACTGGCGCGGTGGTGGTGACGACCGTTGGCGCGGCCGGTGCCGCCGGTTGGCTGCAGGAGTTGAGCGCCAGCCATCCGGCCGCCGCAATCACCACTACGCTGGCGCCCGCCGTGACGACCCGTGCTTTGATCATGACGCCTGCATGGCCCAGTCGTCCTGGTCTTCGCGGCACGCGTGGTCGGCGTCTGCGACCGCGTTCGAGGGATGCTCCGGCGACTGGTCGGACAGCCCCGCGTACCGCGTGTTCAGGATCGGGAACGTGCCGTCGGCCTTCGGGTCCGGGAAGTCGGACATGCCATGGTGACGCATGCACTGGGCGTACTGGCGCATCGAAGCCAGCGTTGCGGCGCTCGGCGGCGGGTTGGAATCCGGCGCCGATGGCATCTGGCGGGCGACGTCGGCGCAGGCGCCGTTGGCCGCTCGACCTAGCGCGGTCTTGTCCACGGTGGCGAACAGCGCAAAGCCCCACAACGCTCCGGACGGCTGTGCGTTGTCCGGATACACGGGGTCGGGGAAGTTCGGGCTGCCGTTCGACCGAGCGCAGGCGGCGAACCGCCGACCCCAAGCCATCAGCTGGTCTTGATAGCTGCCGCTCGCGCTGGGCCCGGCACCTGCCTTCGTGGATGCGGAAGTTGCCGGCACACGATTGGCTGATGCGGCCGATCCTGCCGCGTTGCTGGTGCAGCCGGCCATGGCCAGCATCGCGGCGGCGAGCAGCACTGTCGTGGCCCGCAGGAAGCCTGGCGTCGTCATGTCGTTACGGTCACCGGCACAGCAGCAAGCTGTCTTCTGCCGCCAGATGTGTGCGGGATACCCCGCGCGGTGGAGCACGGCTACCCCGCCGGGCAGATGACCGAACGGACCACTGCCCGTACCCTGCGGTCATGACCCTGCGCCGAGTGAGCGCGGACGCCGGCATCATCGCGGCGCTCGGCTTGGCCACGTATCTGATTTCCAGATCGATGTTTGATGCCAATCCGAAGCTGCTGATCAAGTACGGTGCGGCGGCCTGGCATGCAGACCTGGTGCGGTGGTGGGCGGCCACGGTCGTTGGCATGTCGGCGTTGCTGCTGCGTCGCCGCGTCCCGTTGGCCGCGCTTGCCGGCACCGCCGCGATGGCGCTGGCGCACTTCACTTCGGAGCGCCCCGGCGTGACACCGTTGGACGCTGCGGCGCCGATCGCGCTCTACAGCGCGGCGAGCGCACCACTGCGCCGCTCGGTCTCCTACGCGGCGCTGGCCGCATCAGTTTGCTGCGCGCTGCTACCCAGGCTGCTGACGCTGCGCGGCGCCCACTTCGGCTCGTGGACCTGGTCACTCGCCCCAGCGGTGGCCATGGCGGTGGCCTGGCTGCTCGGGGACCGCGCGCGCACCCAGCGGCTCTACATGGAGCAGGTCAGCGCCCGCGCCCGGGATCTGGAACGTGACCGGGACCGGCAGGCCGAGCTTGTCGCGGCGGCCGAACGGGCCCGCATCGCGCGGGACCTGCACGACGCGGTCGCGCATGGACTGTCCATTGTGGTCATCCAGGCACAGGCCGCGGCCGGTGCGATGGACAAGCGGCCGGCAACCGCGCGGGTCGCACTCGCCTCGATCGTTGCCACCGGGCGGGACTCGCTGGCTGAGATGCGCCGACTGCTCGGGCTGACTCGGCCGGATGGGCCTGATCTGGCGCCGCTGCCCGCACTGGGTGACCTGCCCGCCTTGGTCGAGCGGGTACGCGGCGCTGGGCTGAAGGTATCGCTGCGGGTCGACGGCGACACC
This sequence comes from Mycobacterium sp., assembly GCA_036558625.1. Classification (GTDB taxonomy): domain Bacteria; phylum Actinomycetota; class Actinomycetes; order Mycobacteriales; family Mycobacteriaceae; genus Mycobacterium. The sequence continues at coordinate 28,812 of DATBFF010000017.1, forward strand.
GATGCGGTGCCGACCACGTTCGGGCTATGCGCCTATCGGATCGCTCAAGAAGCGCTGACCAACACGCTCCGGCATGCCGGTCCCGGCGCCACGGCCGACGTCGCTGTCCACTGTGGACCGGATCAGATCGAATTGACGGTACGAGATACCGGGTGCGGCGCCGGCCGGCAGCCGTACGAGCATCGGGGCAACGGGCTGCGCGGCATGCGCGAGCGAGTCGCCATACTCGGCGGCACCGTTACGGTTGGCGACGCGCCTGACGGCGGCTTCCAGGTGTACGCAGAGCTGCCACTGACCGACATTCCCGCGCAGCGGCTGGCCGAGCCGGCATGATCCGGGTCTTGCTCGCCGACGACCAGGTGCTGGTGCGCACAGGGCTGCGTACCATCCTCGAAGACGCCGACGGCTTCACCGTGGTCGGCGAGGCGAGCGACGGGGCCGAGGCGGTGGCCCGCTGCGCGGAATTGCGCCCGGATGTGGTGCTAATGGACGTACGGATGCCTAACGTCGACGGGATCGAGGCGACGCGACGCACCCGCGCCCAGCCGAATCCACCACGGGTGCTCATGCTCACCACCTTTGACCTCGACGAGTACGTGTACGCCGGACTGCGTGCCGGCGCCAGCGGATTCCTGCTCAAAGACGTGCTCGCCGCCGACCTCGTATCGGCGATTCGGGCCGTTGTCGCCGGCGATGCTGTTGTCGCGCCCAGCGCCACCCGCCGCCTCATCGAACGGTTCCTCAACTCCGGCCGGCAGCCCGACCGGGACACCACGCGGCGACTCGCCGGACTCACCGAGCGGGAACGTGAGGTGCTGGCACTCATGGCACGCGGCCTGTCCAACGCCGAAATCGCAGACCACCTGTTCCTTTCGGAAGGAACAGTAAAGACGCACGTCAGCCACCTGCTCGGCAAACTAGGCCTACGCGACCGCGTGCAGGCCGTCGTGCTGGCGTACGAGACTGGTGTGATCCGTCCGGGTCTCCAGGATTGAGGTCTCCAGGATTGAGGTCTCCAGGAATGAAATCAATGCCGGGTGACGCGCCATGCCTCGAGGATTTCCGCCTCCTCCGGCGCAGTGAGGCCGGCTCCTAACCGCCCGTCGGCGGGTAGCTGGGAGCGCCACCAATCGTGCGTGAAGCGGGCGGTGTCTGCGAGCGGCCGGAGGGTCAGGCCCGCCGCCAGCGTGTCCGCGGTGTCCCGGGACAGGACTCCGGCGTACTCGGGAAGCGGGAACCAGAACGGCAGAGAGCGCGGGCCGCCCCAGAGATTGATTCCCCGTCCGGTCAGAAAGTCGTGCGACACGTATGTGCAGTCGGCCTGCACGCCCACACCTTCGGCAATGCCGGCCAGGAACTCGGTGCGCGGTACGGGCACGCCGATGCCGTCGTACACCCCACTGGTACGGCTGGCGGCCACCCGTACCAGCCACTCGGCTAGGTCCCGCACGTCGACCCACTGCACCGCGTCGTCCGGCCCGCCCGGCACCAGTACCTCGCCGCCGCGGGAAAGGCGCGCCACCCAGTACGTGAACCGCCCGGTCACATCCCCGGCGCCCGCGATCATTCCGGGCCGACAGATGAACGCGCGCGTCTCCGCGACCGCTTCTCGTACCGCCTCCTCGCAGGCCATCTTGCAGGGACGGTACTGCGCGTACCCGTCGGCTTCCGGGTCGTCCACGTCCGGTGGCGCAGCCGGCACCGTCGGCGCGGTCGTGCGCTGACCCGGGGTGGCGTAGTCCGAGTAGACCGAGATGCTGGATACGTACATCCAGTGGTCGACACGGTCGGCTAGCGCGGACACGGCCGCGCGCACGTGCGACGGGCGATTGGACACGTCCACCACGGCATCGAAGTCGCCGCCTATCTGGCCGTAAGCGTCCGGCGCGTTCCGGTCGACCCGTACGAGATGGACGCCGTCCGGCGGTCTGCCCGTGACTCCGCGGGCGGCGCAGGTGACGTGGTGCCCGGATTCGAGCGCGGCGCTCGCGAACGCCCGGCCAAGGAAGGCCGTGCCGCCTAGTACCAGCAGTCGCATGTGTCCTATCCTGCCCGCCCGTCGCTCCCGTCGGAACTGCAGACCTACCCTCTGTGTGCTACGCCAGGGCCGGGGGTAGCGGATCGGCGTGAATCACGTGCAGTGTGCTGACGGCACGGGTGAACGCGACGTACAAACGGTGGAGACCTCTGGTCTCCGCGGCAACGATGCGGCTGGGCTCCACGACGATAACCGCGTCGAACTCGAGTCCCTTGGCGAGGTTCGCCGGTACGCATACCAGGCGCGTTGACTCAAGCGCGTCCTCGTCGTGGCCTAGTAGTGCGCTCTCGATGCCTGCGGACCGTACGCGCTCGTTCAAGGTAGCGATGTCGACATCAGAAGCGATGAGTCCGATCGAGCCCGGCCCGGCCAGATGTTGATGGCAGGCCCGAATGACAACGTCCGGTAGGGACTCCGCGGTGGCGCGGCTTATCTGCAGCGCTCCCGGTGACTGGCGTACTGAGCTCGGCGGTGCCAGACCCGGTGCGATGTCTGGGAGAAGGCGGGCTGCGTAGTCGATGATCTGTGCTGGCACGCGAAAGCCGCGGTCCAGTACGACCAGCTGGGTGTCCGGCTTGCCGAGATGCGCCAGCAACGTCGGCCAGTCGTCAATCGCCCACGGGCTCGTGCCTTGCGCGATGTCGCCGAGGACGGTGAGGGATCCGCTGACGCACCGACGGCCGAGCGCCCGACACTGCATCGGGCTGAGATCCTGCGCCTCGTCGACCACGATGTGGCTCAATGACGGCGTGTGGTCGAGAAGGTTGGCGAGCTCGTCGAGCAACGCCACGTCCGCCGTGGTCCACCTGGCAGACTTCGTCGACCGGTACGGCTTCGGCCACATCAAGGCCGCTTGTTCTGCCGGGGTGAACCGGTCAACTGCCGAGGCGGCCAGAAAGTCTGCATCGGACAGCAGCCGGAACAGCACCTGCTCGGGCGAGAGTTTGGGCCATATCGTGTCGAGTAGTTGTTTGACCGGTGCTGAGCGGGCCACCGTGCTCAGATCGCGATCGTCGGGCGTGGCTCCGCGCCGTTCCATCTGCATGAGAACAAGACTGGCGAGCCGCTGCGCTACGCCATCGCGACCCGGTGCGTAGCGGCTGGCGGCACGCAGGTCATTCACGACCCGGGAAACCGCGCCGCGGGCGACTCGGTAGCGAGTCGCGCCGCGGATGTAGACCAGGTCACTATCGGGCGCACGGACGTGGCTCCATAGGGCGTGGCGTAGCACCTCGGCCATCCGCACGTCGCCCTTGAGCCGGGCGGTGTCTTCGGGGTCGGCGCCGGTCACTGGGCGGTCGATGAGTTCGTCAACGGTCTCCTGCACAACCGAGACCTCGCCGAGAGTGGGTAGTACGTGCCTGATGTACGCGAGAAATGATCGGTTCGGACCCACGACCGTGACACCGGCGCCGAGTCGCCGAGGCTCGGTGTAGAGCAGGTACGCCAGTCGATGCAGCCCCACCGCCGTCTTGCCGGTGCCTGGCGCGCCCTGCACGCAGATGCTCGGTTGCAACGGCGCACGTACCAGAGCGTCCTGCTCGGGTTGGATCGTCGCGACGATGTCGCGCATCGGCCCGGAGCGCGGCCGTTCGATCTCCGCCGTCAGCAGCGCACTTGACCCGTCCACCGGCCCAGTCGTGAGCGACTCATCTTCGTAGGCGGTCAGTTGCCCAGCGTCGGAGAACCCGTACCGGCGGCGCCGGCGTACTCCATTGGGGTGATCAAACGTGGCCTGATAGAACGGCGCGGACACTGGTGCGCGCCAGTCCACGACTAGCGGCGTGCCATCGTTGTCGCGTACGTGCCGCCGGCCCACGTACACCTGGTCGACGCGGCCTCCGCCCGAACCCAGTTCGCTGATGATGCCGCGCTCGTAGTCGAGCCGGCCGAAGAACAATGGGATCTCCGGCATGTCCACGAGGTCTCGCGCACGCTGGGACCGGGCCATGCGGTACATCGTGTTGAACCACACCTCGTCTGTGCCGGACACCAGCTTCGGTGTCTCAGTGGCCAGAACGTCCTCATGCATCCGCCGTAGTGCTGCTCTGGCAGCAGCCAGATACGCCGCTTCCGTTGCGATTTCCGCTGTGCCGGTCGACTCATCGACAGGGCTCGCGCCCACGCTCCGTCTCCTTCCCGCCGGTCGCCGAATCCACAAACCGATCAAGGCTGTGCTCGCTTACCGCACGCCTGGGGCCACCAAATCGTCGTCACCGAACCGATCGGCCACAACCGATTAAGACCGGCGCTGTTGCACAAGGCACCACACGCCGGTGCGTTGGTCGAGCGGGAGCGGCGCTAATCGGCTTGCGACTCTTGCCACCGGCGGTGTGCTTCGAGGACGTTTGCCCAGAGTCGGTCGCGCGTCGCCGAGGTCATGTTTGGCAGCCGCAGATCGAACTTGTCGGCGAGCAGGTCGAACCAGTCTGCGCGCCGAGTGACGGGCTCGGCGGTGTGGGCGCCGGTGCCGACCCGGCTCAACGTCAGGCCGCGGATGACATCTACGCCAGTGGCGTCGCGGCGTTCGGCCATCGCCACCTTGACGAACCCGGACTCCGGCGACGTCGACAACCAATGATGCATGGGTACGAAGTCGGCCAGGCGCGCGCTGGTCGACGTCCAGGTCATTCCGGTGAACCCGCCGGCAGGGTCGTGAGTGAGATGCCATTGCGACTTGTCGACCCGCTCGAGGGAGAGTCGAAACGGTGGCTGATGGTACTTTCCTGCCACCAACGGCAGAGGGCCGTGGAGCGCGTCGCCCAACCCGGCGTCTACGTACCAGACTCCGCCGGGGTTTGCGTCGCTCGGCGACCGCTCGACGGTCAAGACCAAATGGTTCCCCATCACGGTGGCGTTGGGGCCTTCCGGGCCGTGCACTCCTCCGACGTGGCCGCGCACCGCGTAGCCGAGCGATGTGAGCAACAGCCCCAGCGCTCCGTTCATGTGATAGCAGTAGCCGCCGCGGCCGTTGAGAGCGATACGCGTCGCGGCCTCGTACGGGTCGATGTTCCAGCCCTCGCCGGAGTGGATCCACAAGGTTTCGTACGGCACCCGTTCAGCGTGCCGCTGTACCAGCAATTGCATGCCTGCTACCGAAGGTGGCGCCGCATCGACACCGAGACGAGCGAGATACGCCCGCTGGATATCCGGATCCAACCGACGCATCGACTCGAACATGGCCCCCATTATTCGTGGCGTTCCTTCGCTTGTCTGCGGCGTCATTGCCCGTGTTGGTCGGGCCGCCCGCCGCACCCGGTAGTGACCGCGCCGGTGCAGGGCGAGGATGCTATTGGTATGCAGCTTGTCGGGGCGGCCGCGGCCATGGAGGCAGAGGCGCGGGCGCGCTACTTCGACTCGGATTTCCCGGCCGCGCTCGCGGCCTGGGAGCGCGCCTATGCCGCCTGCAGGTCGCAGGGCGACGCAGCGGGCGCGGCGCGGATGGCGCGAACACTGGGCGGGATGCACGGGCAGATCTCAGGCGATATGGCGGTGATGAGCGGCTGGCTTGCGAGGGCCAAGACACTGCTCGGAAACGCCGACGACTCGGCGGAGGCCGGCTGGGTATCTCTCAATTGCGGCATGTTCGAAGCCGACCGCGCGCGCAAACACGCCCTGCTCCATGACGCGATTGATGTTGCGCGACGCTGTCGCGACACCGATCTCGAGTTCACCGCCCTGGCCTATCTCGGCGCGAGCCTCGTGCACGAGGACCGCACCGAGGACGGCATGACCCTCCTCGACGAGGCACTGGCCGCGGTCGCGGGTGACGAAGTCGACGACGTGTGCGCCGTCGAGGAAATCTTCTGTCAGCTGTTTTCCGCTTGCGAGCACGCGCACGACGTACGACGAGCAGACGAATGGATCCGAGTCGGCGAGGCAGTTGCCGCTCGCCGCCGACTGCCCGCCGTCTCGGCGTTCTGCCACACCCACTACGGCGCCGTACTGACCGCGGCCGGTCGGTGGCCCGAGGCGGACGCGGCGCTCACCACGGCGGTCCAGCTGTGGGGGTTGGGCCGGCGTTCGGCGTTGCGCCGCGGTGCGATCGTGCGGCTTGCCGACCTGCGGGTACGGCAGGGACGCATCGAGGAGGCCGAGCAACTCCTGGCGGACCAGAGCGTCGATGCCGAAACGGCGCAATCATTCGCGGCCATTTACCTGGCGCGTGGACAAACGGCGCGCGCCGACGATGCCCTTGCACGCGGGCTGGCCGAACTTCCCCCAGAAAGCGCGGCCGCCGGTGGCCTGCTCGCGTTGCTCGTCGACGTTCAGCTGGCCGAAGGCCGGTTGGCCGATGCTGGCGCAACCGCCGAGCGTCTGGCTACCACCGCAGCCCGCCACCGCAGCATGTACCTGACAGCGTCGGCCGCGTTAGCCCGTGGCGTCGTCCGGCTCGCCGAAGGCCACCCGAACGAAGCGTGGTCGTGTCTGCATGAGGCGATTGCCGGCTTCGACGGCGCCGACCTGCCGCTGGAGTTGGCTCGCACGAGGCTGGAACTGGCCACCGCCCTCGCGTCCGATCGACCGGAGGTGGCACTGGCGGAGGCACGCTCGGCGCTCGACGGTTTCCAACGGCTGCGAGCCGCGCGACATGTTGACGCGGCCACCGCGCTGCTGCGTTCGCTCGGCGTACGGGTCAGCACGTCGGTACGCGCCGGCCGGGTGTTGACCAGCCGCGAGTCCGAGGTGCTGAACCTGTTGGGGCACGGCCTGTCCAACCCGCAAATCGCCGAGCGGCTGTTCATCAGCCGAAAGACCGTCGAGCACCACGTCGGCAACATACTGGGCAAGCTCGGCCTGCACAGCCGGGCCGAGGCCGCCGCGTACGCGGCACGTGTCCCTCAACAAGACCGTAAATAGGGGAGTTCCCCGATCCCCGCGCCGACATCACGCGCGATCGTCGGGCGATCCGTTTCGCCCTACGCTCACTGGGAGTCGCGATGTATGACGCGATCATCGTCGGAGCTCGCTGCGCCGGTTCACCGACCGCAATGCTGCTCGCCCGACAGGGGTACCGAGTGCTGCTCGTCGACCGGGCCGAGTTCCCCAGCGACACCGTATCCACCCACGTCGTACAGGCGCCGGCCGTTGCCGCGCTGCATCGGTGGGGCCTGTTGGACGAGGTGATCGCATCCGGGGCGCCGGCGATTGAGACGTATTCGTTCGACTTCGGGCCCGCCACCATCACCGGCACGCCACGCCCCGCGGACGGCCTCTCGTCGGCGTACGCGCCGCGCCGTACCGTGTTGGACAAGATCCTCGTCGACGCCGCGGTCCGTGCCGGCGCCGAACTCCGCGAACGCTTCAGCGTTGACGAATACCTCATTGAGGACGGCGCGGTCGTCGGTATCCGCGGTCACGACCAATCCGGTGCCGCCGTCGTCGAACGTACTCGCGTCGTGATCGGCGCCGACGGACGCAACTCGCAACTCGCTCGAACTGTCGGTGCCAAGCAATACGCCGACCGCCCGAAGGCGCAATGGGCCTACTACACCTACTTCCGCGATCTACCGGTCGACGGATTCGAGATCTACATCCGGCCGTACCGCGGCTGGGGCGCCTGCGCAACCAACGACGGCCTGACCATGCTCGTCATGGGCTGGCCGCACGCAGAAGCCGAAGCCTTCAAGGCCGACCCATGGGAAAACATGCTCGCCACCCTCGAGCTGGCACCCGAGTTCGCCGAGCGGGCACGATCCGCCACCCGCGTCGAACGGCTCACCGGAGCGGGCTTGCCCGGCTACCTACGACAGCCGTACGGGCCTGGATGGGTCCTCGTCGGCGACGCGGGCTACAACAAGGATCCGATCACCGCCCAAGGCATCCTCGACGCGTTCCGCGACGCCGAGTCGGTCTCCAAGGCGTTGAACGATGTGTGGTCGAGCCGACAGACGTTCGACGCCGCCATGGCCGCGCACCACACACGCCGCGACGCGCAGGTGATGCCGATCTACGAATTCACCTCGGACATGGCGATGCTCGAACCGCCACCGCCAGAAATGCAGCAGCTGATCGCCCAGATTCACGGCAATCAGGCCGCCATGGACGCATTCGTCAGCGTCAACGCCGCCACCGTCTCACCGGCCGACTTCTTCAACCCGGCCTTCCTCGGCCCGCTGCTCGCTTCTGCATAGCGGCCCGTCTCACCTGCAAGGGTGACGTGATCGCGATGCCCGCGCAGACGGCCAAAATTCGCACGCGCTCCAACTACAATCGGGTGTCTGGTGCTGGCAACGCGATCTACGACGTCTGGCGAAGTCCGCAGAGATTCCGCACTGACGTGCGTTCGCAAGATTCAAGTGCGCGTTTCCAATGATGATGTCGCGACGACCCAGAGAGGATTGACGTGATGGTGACGTGGGACCCCGTGACGCGTACCCATGTCGTACGCGCGACGAAGGAGTATGACCGGCTGGGGCCGGACGCGTTCTTCTCGAAGCATGGATTCGCTCCGACCACGACCTACGATCTGGTGCTGGACGAACGCCGCTACCCGCCGAAGGCGATCCTCGGCACGGCGTACGAGTTGGCCACGGGTGAGCGCCTTGCCTCTGGTGACTTCGAGGGCGGCAAGACCGGAGCGGTCGCGGTCCTCGGAAGACTCGGATTTACCGTCGAGCCGCGACGACGGGCTGGAAGCTGACGGGGAATAGTTGACGTATGCCCATTAAGCTCGAGAACGTCGGCATCGCCGTTCGAGATCTCGAAGCGACGATCGCATTTTTCACCGACCTCGGTCTTACCGTCCTTGGCCGCGACACGGTCAGCGGCGACTGGACCGACACCGCCGTCGGCCTCGACGGCAACCACGCCAACATCGCCATGCTTGCGACGCCAGATGGCAACGGTCGCCTCGAGCTGTTCGAGTACATCCACCCAAATGCTGTCGAGACGAACCCGACCAGACCAAACGAGATCGGCATGCACCGTGTCGCCTTCTCTGTCGACAACATCGACGAGGCCCTCGAGATCGCCGCGAGGCACGGCTGCCACCCGCTGCGCGGCGTGGCGACCTACCAGGACGTCTACAAGCTGACCTATGTCCGCGGCCCGAGCGGCATCATCGTGATGCTCGCCGAGGAACTAAAGAAGAGTTGACTACGAGCCGCGCATCCGGCGGAGCATGATGCGACTGTAGGCCCGCGATACGATGGCACTCCGCCGACGAGCCTGCCCGGCGGCGCAGTCAATCTAGCGTCGGCAGCACCGAGCCGAGGTGGCCCTCGACGTAATAGGGAACAGTCGTGGTGCCGATCGGATCGGTGACCTGAAGACCGTACATGGGTGTTCCGTGCGGGTCGGTTCGCATCGGGCCGTCGACCTCGATGGCGACGCGATACAGCGGTCCGGCGTGACCGACGCCCTCGATCGCGGCGTCGAAACGTGCGCGCCGCTCCGTCGGCACATGCATGCGTGTGGCGCAATGGAATACCACCCGCACCGCCCCTGACGGAATCTCTTCCGCCCACTTTGGACATAGATCGATTGCGTCACCAGCTAGCACTATCGCCGGGTTTCGCACCGCGATCCCAAGCGCGGCACGCAGCAGCTCGGCTTTGCGGGTATCTTCGGGCCACACCAATGCCTGCAGCCACAAGCGGTCGCCGTCGCTTGTCGGGTCGAGCGGGTTGAGATCTATCCCGGTCACCGACGCGACGGCGGGCAATGCGTCTAGATCCGGCACCGCAGTCTCGCTGAACCACTCGGCGGCAAGTTGGACGGGCGAATCACGCTGGCCGAACTGTCGACCGCCCAGCGTGTAGCCGTACGCCGCCTGCCGCAACAGCAGTCCGGCGCTGCAGCCAACCTCCAGCACATGCACCGGCGCGCTACCGACACGCGACCGGATCGCGGCCAGCGATAGACGCAACCCCAATGCCCGCTGTACGTGGTTCGTCTGCACCAGTCGCGTCTTCAACGTGTGCCGAATCGGCTCCTGGTACGTGTCGACGAAAGCTCTCAGTGCCGCGCCCGCACTTTCAGGCGAGAGCGCGGCCGCACCGCGCACCGAGGGGTAGTAGTCGGCGAGCTCGTGCTCGACTCCGCTTAGCAGCAAGGCGTGGATCGCGCCGAAGAACGCGAACGTTGGATGCTGCCCCGAACGCGCCGACGCCGCCACGTCAACCAAGAACGGATCGCCCGCCACCACCGACGACAGGTGCCGGTACAGCGGCGAACTCCAAAACTCCTTCGGCGCAACAAACGCCGCACGCACCTTCTCAACGTCCTGCACAAGGTCGAGTATCGCCCCACATCGCCGGACGGTCAGCCGGTGAATCGACCACTCCGTCGAACACGCGAGCACCCGCGGGTCGTGACATGTTCACCTTCCGTACCCGATTCCGACGCCGCGGCGTCAACCGTACGAGTGTCCAGCGACCTTAGGCTCACGATCACCGCGGCTGCCGCATGTTCGTTTGCTCCCTCGGCAAGCTCGCCTTTGTCAGCGCGCCTGTGGGTTGTTTGGGTGTTAGAGAGCGGGAGATCTCGTGACTGCAGCGGTTCGCAAGCGGGTCGGCATGTGCGGTGTGGCGGCGGCGCTGGTCGGGACGCTTCTTCTCGTCGTGCCGGATGCCGCGCCGGCGGACGTGCCGAGCACCGGTGTCAACCTTTCGCAATACCAGCTTGTCGGTCGCTACGACCTGCCGGAGCCGACCCGCACTGCACCACCGGTCAATAGCTTGCTGGCTCAGGAGGCGTCCTCGGTAACGTACGACTGGGATACCGACACGCTCTTCGTCGTCGGCGACGGTGGTACGTCAGTCGTGCAGGTCTCGAAGTCCGGGCAGCTGATCGACTCGATGACGCTGGCGCCGGGCGACAGCCCGCAGGGCACAACGTTCTTCGACACCGAGGCCATCACGTACGTCGGCGGTGGCAAGTTCGTCCTCGGCGAGGAACGCGACCGCCAGGTCAACCTGTTCACCTACGTAGCCGGAGCCGTCCTGACCAGAGCCGACGTCCAAACCGTCAAGCTCGGTACCACGATCGGAAACGTTGGCATCGAAGGAATCTCGTACGACCCACAGACATCTACTCCCGACTCGCCGGGCTTCGTCGTCGTCAAGGAGATGACCCCGGAGAGCATCTTCCAGACCAACATCGACTTCGCGGACGGCACCGCAACGAACGGCTCACCCACCACCGACGAGTCGACCGACCTCTTCGACCCCTCGCTCGCTTCACTGAACGATTTCTCCGATGTCTTTGCGCTGTCGAATCTGCCCAACCTCACCGGCCCGGACACGACTCACCTGCTGATCATCAGCCAGGAGTCGGGCAAGATCGAGAACATCGACCGCTCCGGACACGTCGAGAGCTCGCTGACCATCAGTGACCCGACGAGCGGGATCTCGGTACCCGAGGAGACGCACGAGGGTCTGACGATGGACCGCGACGGCTACCTGTACACGGTCAACGAGGACGGTGGCGGTGACGCGGACCACCCACAGTTGTGGGTGTACGCGCCGCCGTCCGTCCAACCCACCGTGCCGCGGATGACCATCTCCGAGGCGGCGCCATGGGGCAGTGGCACGGCCGGGTACGGCGCCGACTGGTTCGAGCTGACCAACGACAGCTCGTCACCGGTAGACCTGACCGGCTGGAAGATGGACGACAGCTCGAACCAGTTCGCCAACGCCGTGCCCCTGGCCGGTGTGTCGACGCTGCCGGCCGGCAAGTCCGCGGTGTTCTTCGAGGACACCGGTCTGGACGACGCCACCGTGACGGCCGCGTTCTCACAAGCGTGGTTCGGCTCCGCCACACCACCGTCCGGATTCCTAATCGGGCATTACGGCGGCTCCGGGGTCGGCCTGTCGACCAGCGGTGACGGGATCAACGTGTTCGACGCTGCCGGAAACCGTGTGACTGGCGTCAGCTTCGGTGCGTCGCCGTCCACGCCGCCGCTGGCGACGTTCGACAACCGTGGCGGCCTGAGCAGCAGCGGAAACCTGGTGGCACCGGTGGTGTCGCGGGTGAGTGTGGCCAACGTGAACGGCGCGTTCCTCGCGGCCGATGGCGCCGAGATCGGCTCCCCCGGCGACGTCACCGCGACGACTCCACCGCCTCCCCCGCCGACGTCGGTGACCGTGTCCGAGGTCGCGCCGTGGGGCAGCGGAAACAGCCCGTACGCGGTGGACTGGTTCGAGGTCACCAACACCGGCGGCTCGGCGGTGGACCTCACCGGCTGGAAGATGGACGACAGCTCGGACAACATCGCTACCGCGGTAGCGATGCTCGGCGTGTCGACGCTGCCGGCTGGCAGGTCGACGGTGTTCTTCGAGGACACCGGCGGCCTGGACGACGCCACCGTTACCGCTGCCTTCGCGCAGGCCTGGTTCGGTACGTCGACCCTGCCGGCCGGTTTCCTCATCGGCCACTACGGCGGCTCCGGCGTCGGCCTGTCGACAGGCGGCGACGCAGTGACGCTGTTCGCTGCGTCGGGCGACCCGGTCACCGGCATCGCGTTCGGCGCCTCGCCTTCGTCGGCGCCGTTTGCGACGTTCGACAACACGGCAGGACTCGGCTCCACAACGCAGCCGCTACCCGTCGTGTCCGCGCTAAGTGCGGTCGGCTCCAACGGCGCGTTCCTCGCCGCCGACGGTAACGAGATCGGCTCCCCAGGGGCCGCCACTGTCACGGCTCCCCCACCCCCACCGGTCATCGTTTCCGAGGCGGCACCGTGGGGCAGCGGGAACTCTACCTACGCCGTGGACTGGTTCGAGCTCACCAACACCGGTTCGACCGCGGTGGATCTGGCCGGCTGGAAGATGGACGACAACTCGAACCAGTTCGCCAACGCCGTACCGCTGCTTGGCGTGTCGTCGCTGCCGGCCGGCGAGTCGGCAGTGTTCTTCGAGGACACCGGCGGTTTGGACGACGCAGCAGTGACCGCGGCGTTCGCGCAGGCGTGGTTCGGTTCGGCCACCCTGCCGTCCGGATTCCTGATTGGTCACTACGGCGGCTCCGGCGTCGGCCTGTCGACCGGCGGCGACGCGATAAACCTGTTCGACGCGATGGGCAACCGGGTGACCGGCATCGCATTCGCTGCGTCGCCGACATCAACGCCGTTCGCGACTTTCGACAACACCGTCGGTCTCGGCTCTACCACATTGCCGTTGCCGGTCGTGTCGACGCTGAGCGTGGTCGGTGTCAACGGTGCATTCCTGGCCGCTGACGGCGCCGGCATCGGTTCGCCCGACGGTGTGGACCGTACGCCGCCGACGATCGTCGCGAACGCTAGCCCGGCCGCGAACGCGAACGGCTGGAATAACACGTCGGTGACTGTCTCATACACGTGCACCGACGCCGGATCCGGTGTCGATGCTTCGGCGAGCGACCTAGCCGACGACGTACTGACCGTCAGCGGTACCGCGACCGGCACCTGTGTCGACAAGGCTGGTAACACCGCCAGCGCGAGCTACCCGGCGCTCATCGACACCGCTGCGCCGACGGTCACGTACACAGGCAACGCCGGCACGTACGGCGTTCTGAACAACGTCGCCATCTCGTGCACGGCCAGCGACTCTCTGTCCGGGATCGACAGCTCGACGTGTGCCGGGGCAAACGGTCCCGCTTGGTCCTTCGGCGCCGGCGAGCACACGCTGTCGGCGCAAGCCAGCGACAAGGCCGGCAACGTCGGCTCCGGATCGACGACGTTCACGGTGACAGTCAGGGCGGCGGACCTCGGCGCGCTAACCACCCAGTTTGTGCAGGGCTCCGACCGATACCGCACCGCCGGCCCCGTCGCGCGCTTGGTCGTTTCGGCGGTTGTTGCCGTCGCGACCACCGCGATCCTCGAGGCAGCGCACGCGGCGACGCCGGCCGCGAGGGCCGCGCTACTTCGGGTGTACGGGCAGACAGTCCAAGCGCTCGTGGCCGGACAATGGCTGACCAGCAGCCAGGCAGCGACGTTGACGGCGCTCGCCAACAACGTTTAGCTCTGTGATGTCCACGTCGCGGTCTGCGATAAGGGATTCCGAAGCTCCATGTGAACTCATGGGCGCGGGTTCTGCGCTGGCTCCGTGTCGTCGGCTGACTCGGTGTCGTCCGGCCAGTTCGACGTGAAAATCCAGTCAAAGCCGTCGTAGCCGTCGGTGTCCAGCTGGGGAGTGCGACGCAGGCCGGTGCGCGCAGCGACCTTCAGCGACGCTGCGTTGCCGGGACGAACTCGGGCGACGAGCGGCTGGTTGGGCTGGTTTGCAGACGCCCACTCGACGACCGCGGTGGCTGCTTCGGTGGCTATTCCCTTGCCCCAGACCAGCGGGTCGAGTCGGTAGAAGAGGTTGAGAGTCGTACGGCCGTGCAGTTGCATCAGCTTTACGCCGCAGAAGCCGAGCCGCTGATCGGTTGGCAGGCTGGCGCGACCATGGATGGTCCAGTAGCCGAAGCCGTGCTGTTGCCAGTGCTCGTTCCAGCGTTGGTAAAGACTCTCCGCTTCCTCGCGGGTGGAAAGCGCGTCACCAGGGTTGTGAGCGTATGTCCTCGGATCGCTGTGAATGCGGTAGATGGCGTCGATGTCAGCGGTGGTCGGTCGTCGCAGCGACAGCCGCGCAGTCCGCAGAACCTCGTTGCGAGCGAGGTTGTTGGAGCCCATGCCTCGATCCTGTCTCGCCGGCACAACCGTGTCGAGCATTCCGGGCGGCGACCGCATCGGCTCGTCACGCGCGCGGTGGTGGAAGGGTCCGGCCCGCGGTGCCAGTGCACCGCGGGCCGGATACCACTATCGACTTGCGTCAGTTGCCGAGCGTCATGTGCTCGGCCGCCAGGTACGCCTGCGCCGCCCATGAGACCGGATCGCTCGCGAAGTCGCGTTGCAATGCACGGTTGTGCAAGGCATTGTCCAGCGAGGCCATGATCATGGACTGATCGAGCACCAGGATTCGGTGCCCGACAGATCCGGTCGTCGGGTTCACCGCGTCGAAGAACCCATTGGCGCCGTATACACCGGGGTAGAGCGTGCGCAACTTCTGGATGTTCGCGTACGCCTGCTGTGGTGCGACATCGAGCGCGAGGAACGACGCGTGTGGTGTCACGGTGTCCTCGGACGCACAGGCGTAGCACTGCGACAGCGCGAGGTTCGGGTCGGCCGCGGTCGCGCCACCGCCGTGGTACGGGAATGTCAGCCCTTCGACGCCGAAGCCCCCGTAGTTTCCGGTGTCGTCGGCGGTGGACGACGGCGACATCCCCCAGACCGAGTAGCCGAGCGATTGTGTGGCGTACTTGATCTGGACTTGAGCGGTCCGGGCGTCGGCCAGACCGAAGCTGGACGGACCCCAGCTCGTCTCGGGTACGACCTCGTTGGGCATGAGGCCCTCGAACATCCCGCCGGCCCACGTCGGCATGAACGAGAGGTTCGAGTTCGGATACGTGTAATGCCCCTCCCAGACCGGGAACCTTTGGTGCGATACCGGGTCGGTGATGGTCTTCCACTGCCCGCCCATCGGCCACTGTCCTTGCCAGGAGAAGTCTGGGTCGCTCGTCGCACAGTCGGCGAACGGCGCCGGCGGCGGCAATTCACGCCAGCTCCGCCACCACACGTTGCCGGGCATCTGGTGCAGTCCCATGCCGATGTAGGCCGAGATCCGTGGATCGCTGTAGAGCGCACCGTTGTGGTAATAGTGCGTCCAGTTGTCGCCCACGTCCGGCGGCGACCCGACGTAGTAGCCGCCGTACATCTGGCCGGTCGGCTGGTTGCCGGCAATCGCCGGGTTGACGTTGCAGTGCGTCTCGGCACGATCGTCGTAGAAGATGCCGAAGTTCATCTGGTTCAGCAACGCATCGGCCATCGGCGCCAACTCGGGCAGCGCCTGACGTACGACGATCAGAGCCGAGGCGTACCAACCGTTGTCGACGTTTGATAGGAACGAGCAGTTGTCGAACGTGTTGCCGACGCTCGGGCAATCGCCCTGTCCGGGATTCAACAGCACCTTGCCGTTGGTGGTGTCGTACCACTGGTAGAGGAAGCCGTTCGACCGGTCGAGCTGACTGACCTCGGTAAGCGTTGCGGAGATCATCGCGATCGCCGTCGACCGCGACACTAGACCGAGGTCTTCGGCCGAGACGACCGACCATAGGTAAACGCCGATGTTCGAAGCGCCGGTGTACTGGCCGGTCGACGTCGGCGTCGCCGAACCACCGGCGTACGTGATGTTGTCCATCGGTAGGTGCGTCGTGGGGTCGACATCGGCGGCGAAGAACTTCCAGGTGTCCCGCGCGATTCCCATCAGCCCTGCCCGCTGGGCGGGTGTCAGCCCGCCGTAGTTCTTTACTGACTTCCCGGACGGCGGGTGGTTCGAGCTCGCGTCGGCCGTGGCGGACTGCGCCACCCCGAACACCGCGAGCACGAGTACCCCAGCGAACGCACAACACCGTTGCGCGATCGTGGATTGCCTTGTTGTCATCTCCCCAAACCCTTCTCGTGTCTTCGACGACGACGCACGCGCGACCACCGAACGGCGACGATCAAGCAGCGATCGACGAGCGATTCGTTGGGAACGGCGTCGCGACGGCGTCGAGCAGCCGCTTCGTGTATTCGTCCTGCGGATGCTGCAGAACCTGTTTCGTCACACCGCTTTCCACTACGCGGCCGCCGTTGAGGACCAGGATCTGGTCGGTGACGACGCGGGCGCTGAGCAAGTCATGCGTGATGTAGAGCAAGCTCAGTCCGCGTTCGTCCCGGAGTCGGCCCAACAGCGACAGGACGCCCGCGCGCAACGACACATCGAGCATCGACACCGGTTCGTCGGCAACGATCACGTCCGGATCGCACGCCAGCGCCCGGGCAACGACCACCCGCTGGCGCTGCCCGCCAGAGAGCTGGTGCGGCAGCTTCGATGCGTACTGCGCGGCCGGGTTGAGCCCGACGGTTTCCAGCAATTCGTGTACGCGTCGCGACGCCTCACGCGCAGACATGCCGAGGATGTTCTGACACGGCCGCATCACCGTGTACTCCACCGTGTGCAACGGATTGAGCGCACCGTACGGGTCCTGGAACACCATCTGCACCCGGCGGTGATAGGCGCGCCGTCCGCCCGAGCGCAGGCGGTCGACCTCGATGTCGCCGAACCGGATCGTCCCGCTCGTCGGCCGCTCCGATGCGGTGATCAGCTTGGCCAACGTGCTCTTACCACTGCCGCTCGCTCCGACCAAGCCGATCGCCGCGCCTGGCTCGATCGTGAATGACACATCGTCGACGGCCGTAACTGTCGCACCGCGGCCCTGGCCGCGCGCCTTGTAGATCTTCGTTGCGTGCGCGACAGCGAGCGCGGGAACGACGGAACGGCGCACTCTCGGTGCGTCCGTTCTCTGCGTGACGACCGTGGGGGGCTGCTTCTCGGTCGGATCACTGGCCATGCGAGACCTCCGTCGAGTCGGCCGTGTCCGGTGTGAACGGCGTTTGTGGCTGCCGTACCGTGGCAATGTCTTCAGGGCCGGAGCTGGCCTCGCGCGCGCGGACGTGGCAGGCCGCGAGCCCGTCGCCCAGCGGCGTCAATGGCGGATCTTCGCGTCGGCAGATGTCCTCGGCGAGCGGACACCGCGGTGCGAACGGACAGCCTGCCAGCGACAGCGACAGGTCGGGCGGCGTGCCGGGAATGCCGCCGAGGTGGATCTCGTCCGCGCGCGGATCGGCATAACAGCGCAAGAGCGCTTCGGTGTACGGGTGGTGCAATCCGCTGCCGAGCGCCCGGGATGGCTGGTCCTCGACGACTTCGCCGGCGTACATCACGATCACTCGGTCCGTCGCCTCCAGCACAATGCCGAGGTCGTGGCTGATGAGAATGGCCGTGAAGCCGTTTTCCCGCTGCAGCTCCTTGATGGTGCGCATGACCGCCTTCTGCGCGATCACGTCCAGCGCAGTGGTTGGCTCGTCAAACACGATCATGCGCGGTTCGAGTGCGAGGGCAAGGGCGATGGACACCCGCTGCCGCATGCCACCCGACAGTTCATGTGGATATCGGTTCAGGACCGACTCGTCGAGATGCACCTTACCGAGCAGCTCGATGCCGCGACGCCGGACTTCGTGCTTGCTGGACTCTTCACGACCGCGCTCATGCGCCCTGAGGATGTCGCCGAAGTGATGCGCGATCGTACGAACTGGATTGAGGGCGTTCATGCCGCTCTGCAGCACGATCGCGAAGCCGCCGCGCCGCTGCCGACGTAGGTCCTCGCCGCTCAGCAACGAGATATCGGTGCCGTCGAACAGAATCTGGCCGGACTGAAGTTTTGCCGGCGGCGCTAGCAAACGCGTGAGCGCAAAGCCGAGCGTCGACTTGCCGCATCCGGACTCGCCGACCAGGCCGACGAATTCGCCCGGCCGCAGCGTCAGGTTGACGTCGCGGACCGACCAGATGTGCACGCCACGCGCCGGTTCGTAAACGACGTTGATGCCCGTCGCCTCCAGCAGCGTGGGCCCGGTGGTCGTGGCCATCATTTCTCCCTCAGCCGCGGATTCGAGAGCGCGTCGACGCCGAAGTTGACGAGCGTGAAGGCGGTGGCGAGCAGCGCAATCGCGAGACCCGGCGCGAAGACGAGCAACCACTGGCCGGTCAGCAACGAGTTTTGCTGCTGGGCGTAGTAGAGGATCGTTCCCCAGCTGACCGTGTTCGGATCGCCGAGGCCGATGAACTCGAGACTCGCCTCGGCCATCACGGCTGCGTTGGCCGCCGCGAAGAAGCTGGCGGCGACGAGTGAGGTCATGTTCGGCAGAATTTCCCGGAACACCACACGGTAGAGGCGCTCGCCGGAGAACTGCGCAGACGCAATGAAGTCGCGCGTACGCAGCGTCGATGCCTGGCTGCGGATCACCCGTGCGCCGGTCGCCCAACTGGTAAACGCGACGACGAGGATGATCGTCCACTTCGATCGGCTGTTCAGGTACGCGGCCAAGATGATCATGAGGGGCAGGCCGGGGATCACCAACGCGAGACTGGTGACGAAGCTGATCACCTCGTCGACCGGTCCCGGCCGATAGCCGGAGACGAGCCCGAGCGTGACCGCCACCACCGTCGCGCCGGCCCCGGATAGCAAGCCGACGAACAGCGAGACTCGGGCGCCGTACACCATCTGGGAGAACACGTCCTGGCCGTTGCCGGTCGTGCCGAACCAATTCGAGCCGCTCGGATTCTGGTACGGCCGGAACGTCGTCGCCGTCGGCGAGTGATTGGCGATCAGCGGAGCAAAGATCGCGATCAGGATCATCAACGCGATGATGGTGAGCCCGATGCGAGCCTTGCCGTTGCTCCACAGCGTGCGCAGTGCTCGGCCGACGAACCGCAGCGGGCCGGGCACACGACTCTCACCGCCAACCGTGAGCGCCACGGCGGCCCCGGGCACTTCGGGGGGTGGAGTGGAAGTGGTGGCCAGAATGCTCATGAGGTACGCACCCTCGGATCGAGTCGTACGTAGAGCAGGTCGACGAGGAAGATCGCGACGAGCATGCTCACCGTGATGACCAGGAAGAGGGCCTGCATCAACGGGAAGTCGTGGTTGGACACCGCGATGTAGAGCAGGTTGCCGAGGCCGGGATAGCTGTAGACGCCCTCGACGAGGACCGAACCACCGACCACCGCGCCAAGCGACAGCCCGAACGCGGTCACGTTGGGCAGCAACGCATTGCGGGCGGCGTAGAGCAACGCGACGGTACGCGAGCGGAGGCCGTTCGCCTCGGCGAACGTCACATAGTCCTCGCCCAGCGTGTTGATCATGTTGTTACGCATGCCGAACACCCAGCCCGACAACGACGTGATGGCAAGCGTCGCGGCGGGCAGGATGCTGTGCACGATGGCGTCCCGGATGAACGGCCACGTGAACGACGGCGTCGCGCCCTCGTTGTAGCCGCCCTTGAGCGGAAAGATGTCGAACTTGAAGGCCAGCAGGTAGAGGAGCAGCAGGCCGAGCCAGAACGGCGGGAATGCGGCGAAGAACGTAGCGCCGATGGTCACCGACGAGTCGGCCTTCGTACCACGCCGCCAGCCCGCGTAGACACCTAGCAGTGTTCCGATGGTGAACGCGATGACCGTGGTACTGCCGACCAATAGGATCGTCCAGGGCAGCGCCTTGCCGATCGTGTGGGCGACCGTCTCGGTCGGAAACGAATATGAGCTACCGAAGTTCAGTGTGAAGATGCTCTTCCAATACTGCGCGTACTGACTGAACACATTGGAGTGTGGGACGCCGAGTTGCACCTCGATCGCTTGTCGCTGTGCATCCGTGATCTGCTGCCCGGTCGACGCGAACTTGGCCAGCGCCGCGTCGACCGGGGAGCCCGGCATTAACCGTGGGAGTGCGAAGTTCAGCGTGATCGCCGCCCACAGCGTGACGATGAATAGCGTCACCTTCCGGATGATGTAGCGCATCGGAACCTACGAGACCGGCTTCAGGTGCGTTACGACCACGAGCATCGCATTGGTGTAGTTGGTCGGCAGCGTGTACGGGTCCTGAGCCGACGGCCAGCCGGTGAAGTGCGCGGTCCGGAACAGACCCCAGCTGCCGCCGTAGTAGAGCAGGACGATCGGCACCTGGTTGTACATCGTCTGTTCGAGCGTGAACGTCGCGTTCTTCTGTGCCGTCGGGTCGGTCGCCGCCGCGAGTGTCTGCAGCGCCTGATCGACTGTCGGGTCCTTGAAGCGCTCGAAGTTGTTCACCGTCGGCGTGTTCACCGCCGTGGCGAACGAGCTGTTCAACGCGTTGTTGAAGTCGGTGTACGGGTCACCGGTGCCACCGAAGCCGCCGAACGCCGCGTCGAACGTGCCGCCCTGTGTTGCGGTCGCATACTGCGCGTACTGGGGCAGGTCTAGGTTGACCTTGATACCGGCCTGACCGAGCTCAGTGGCGACCTCTTTCGCCGCCGCGACCCAGTCGCTGAAGTTGCCGGGCAGCACGATCGACATGGTGGCCTGCTTGCCGTTCGATCCGACCAGCTTCCCGCCGCTGAGGTGGTATCCGGCAGCCGTGAAGTCTTGCTGTGCTTGTGAATTGCTCTGTGTGATGTTTCCGCCGTTCGGAATGCTCGGGTCGAGCCACTTCTGCAGGTTCGGCAGGATCAGGCCGGACAGGCTCGCCTGATCGAGATAGCCGTTAACGGCCTTCTGCGCGATCGTCGTCCGGTTCAATGACTCGGATACGCCCTTGCGGAAGTCCGCGTCGCTATACGGCGCTTTTGTGAGATTGAGGAACAGCCCAATCGTGCCGCCCGGCGGGAACCAATAGACGTTGTGCGCCGAGTCGTGGTTGACGTACGTGTTCTTCACATCCGGGATGAACGTGTAAGCCCAATCGAACTTGCCACTTGTCACGTCGAGCTGGTTCGTGGTCTGGTTGCTGGCCTGTGCGGGGAACACAACCTCGGACGGCGAGATCTTGCTCGCCTGCCAGTAATTCGGATTCTTCTTGAGCTTGTACTGGGTCGGCGCGAAAGTGTCGAGCGTGAACGGACCGGTCACCACCGGATTTGTGTCGGTGTACTTGACCGGGTCGGCAACCGACGACCAAACGTGCTCCGGCACAATCGGCACCTGCGCCACCTGAGCCGCAAACGGAACGTTCGGCTGCTTGAACGTCACGGTGAACGTGTCGCCCGAGCCGCTGACGCTCTCGAGTTGTGCCCAGATGCCGCGCGTGTCGAGCGCCGGGAACTTCTTGAGCAGATTGAACGTGAACGTCACGTCGTCGACCGAGAACGCCTGTCCGTCGCTCCACTTCACGTTCTGACGCAACGTGTAGACGAGCGTCGTGGGACTCGTGAACTTGTAGCCAGTCGCGAGGAACGGCGTGTACGTCCCGTCGATCGGGCTCGGGATCTCGAGCGGCTCGTACATGAGCAATTGGCCATGCAGGGCCGAACTAGCAAATGGGTTGAAGTTCTCGATGAGCGTCGGGTTGCCGGCGTCGCCCTGAATGGTGAGCGTGCCGCCGCCCTTGCCCGATGACGAGCTTGTCTTGACGTCCGAGCCGCCACAGGCCGCCGTCCCGAACAATGCCACCGCGGTGACCGCGGCGCACAGCAGCATTGGTGAGCGAGGTTTCATGCTTGTCTCCTTGGATCGGTCGGTCCGTCCGCCGCGATGGGTGTTGCGGCGTCCTGGGGGGTAGACCCGGAGGGGCGCAACCTAATGCGCGCCACGCCCGGCATGGGCAGGGGAAAGTCGAACGCGGCGATGGATCCGGATTCGCTCCGGTTCATCGGCGCGGTGGCCAGGATGTCGTTGGCGCGCAGGTGTGACCACAGTTGGTCGTCCGGCCAGCCGACGCCCGGCGGGCATAGCGCCGCGATGTTGGAGTGCTCGGTGTCGATCCGAGCGATGGTCGTTTCATAGTCGGCATCCGGGTCGACGCCATTGATGGTCAGCTGGATCCGGCGGTCGAGACGCGCATCGCCGGACACGAGTGCGGCGTTGATTGTGCCGTTCCAGACCAGAACGTCGATCGTGCCGTCCCGGTGGCGAGTCGCCGAGGTCGCAACCAGAATGTCTGCGCCGTCCCCGGCGACGGTGCTGTCGAGCAACTCGTCGCCTTGGTGCGCGGCAAGGTGCGCGGCCCAGTAGCGTGGCTTTGCCAGATTGCCGACGGTGAGGAGCCCGAATCCGTTGTGGAACAGGCGGTCCGGCCGCCCGAGCTCCTCGAAGTGGTCACTCGCGACCCAATATGCGAGCGCGTCGGGGTGGTGCTGCGCATTGGCGTAGCCGCTGAGCACGAACGGCGCCCCGAACGCGGTGTCGTGAATCGGGCCGAAATGCGTCGAGCCAACTCCCCATTCGGTCCACCACACCGGCGTGCCCTCGAAGCCGTGGCGCGCGAGTGCCGGCCGTACGTCCAGCGGGAGGTTGCCGTACGTGTGGCTCGTGACGAAGTCGAGCGGCGCGCCGGACTGCTCCGCGTACGCCGCGAGCCGCTCCACCCATTCGGCGGCAGCCGTGGCCGGGCCACCAACCTGGAGCCGGGCATCGACTGCCTTGAGTGCCTGCGCAGATTCGTGGTAGAGCCGCAGGTATTCGTCGACGGTGCCGGTCCAGAACACCACCAGGTTCGGCTCGTTCCACACCTCGAACGGCCAGCGTGCGACTTCGTGGATGCCGTACCGGTCGATCAGGTGCCGGGCGAGCGCGCCGATCAGCGCCCCCCACGCTGCCCAGTCGCGCGGCGGCGAGATGATGCCTCGGTACGTGAAGACGGTCTGTTGTGGGTCGCGCGCCAGAGCGGCCGGCATGAACGAAAGCTCGACGACCGGCCTGATCCCGATCTCGAGAAGGTGATCGTAGATCGCGTTGACGCGATCGAAGTTGTACGTCATCGTGCCGTCGTCGGCGACCCGCACCACCTCGTTGTCGTCGTGGAGGATGGCGTGCGCCCGGACGCGTTCGACGCCGAGGTCATCGCGGACACGGCGCAGCGCGGCGGCAAACTCCTCGGCGATCCACTTTTCGTCGCCGTCGAGCAGGAGCTGGGACAGTCGCTCCGCACCGATCAACTCCCAGACATGGCGCAGTTCGCCGATGACGCTGGTCGCCGTCACAGTCACGGTGACGACGGGCGGCTCGCCGCCGTCGCTCGAGGCTTGCGCGAATGCCGGTTCCGACCACGCCCACACCGGGTAGTCGGCGCCCGCCACCGCACCGACCCGATATGTGTACGTGTTGCCGTCGGTCAGTCCGGTGTCGGCGAAAGCGGACTGCGGCACCGCTGGCACGTCGGAGCCACCGTGGTCGACGATGACCGGCGCCCGGCCAGCCTCGCTACGTTCGATGACATAGCCGGCAGCACCTGCGACGGGCGCCCACGAGAGCCTGATGTGCCCGGTTCTGGCGTCGGCCCGAAGGTCGGTCGGCGCCGGCAGTCGGGTGCCCTCGTCGACGCCAGCAGTGTTGGTCAATCGCCGGTAAATGCGGGTCTCGAAGTCGGCGCGCGCGTCGGATGCCGTCATCGCGCACCCCCGACACGTAACGATGATTCCTCGACGTCGCGTGGATACCGGCGGATCGCAGTGACGTGAACGGAATGCAATGTCTAACTCCTTGCGGATCCAGCCGGCGGCGAATGGGCATCGGCGGGTGACAGGGGGCGTTCGAACGAGACCTGGCCGTGTTAGGGGACGGCAGAACAGCCACAGCTGTCGCGGATGTCGACCCGCACCGGCATTTCGACCAGGCGGGCCGCGAGTGCCGAATCGGCCAGGCGTTCCTCGAGCATGCTCACGGCTGTCTCGCCCAGCTGACGCATCGGCTGCGCGACCGTGGTGAGGGCGGGCCGTACGTGCTGGCCAAGTTGGATGCCGTCAAAGCCGGTCACCGCCACGTCCTGCGGGACCCGTAGCCCTTCTCCGGCCAACGCGGTCAACGCGCCGAGCGCGGTCTGGTCGTTGGCGCATACCAACGCCCGCGGACGGTGCCCTTCGGACAGGAGCGCAGCGACCGCCCGCCGGCCACCCGCGGTGGTGAAGTCGCCGGTCGCGTGGGGATGTTGCGGGACCGGTAGTCCCCGTTCGGTAAGTGCCGACTGGTACCCCTCGAATCGGGCCGCGGAGTCCGGCGAGTCCGGCCCCGCTATGAACCACACGTCGGTATACCCATGCACGTCCAGAAGATGCCCAGTCACCTCACGCGCACCCGCGCGGTTGGCGACCACGAGGTGGTCAACGACCCGCGCGACCTCGTCCGGCGTACGAGTCCCGGCCAGCATCACCACCGGGATCCGGCCGGCGATTCGTTCCAACACCGGCGCCGGCACCGTGCGGGCCAGCACGACCAAGCCGTCGCACCGACCGGCGACGGTCGTCACGAGATCGACATCATCGGTGTCGTGGCACGCCGCGATGAGTAGCGCATATCCGCGACGTCGCGCCGCCCGCTCCATTCCGCGAATGATTTCGTCGTACCAGAACATTGCGTCCGACTCGATGTCCTGGTCCCCGACCAAATCCGGGAAGCACAAGCCGAGCACTCCGGCACGCCTGGCGGCCAGGTCGCGCGCGGCGCCGCTGGGTACGTAGCCAAGTTCGGCAACCGCCGCAAACACCCGCTCGCGATACTCCGGGCGGACTCGATCGTTGCCCGACAGCACCCGGGACACGGTGGCGGTCGAGACTTGGGCGTGCCGGGCGACCTCGTACACAGTGGGCACCGTACGCACAGGGGACTCCCGACCTCGCCGTGTACGCGCTTACTGTATGCGCGTACACGGCGGAGTATGCCGAATGGGGATGGCGATGTAAAGACCCCGTCGGCAGCCACGATGGCGCCGGAGCTATGTCGCCGACGCTGCCGTTGGGCTGGGTGCAGCGACGATACGCTGAGGTTTTGGTCGATGGGAGGAGGATCAAGTTGCGTGGATGCGGTGTAGACCGACTCGGTGGTCCGGTCAAGTTGCTTGACCTCACTGGTCCGGTCGCTGGGCCTGGTCAGATCGTGGTCGCGGTTGAGTCCGCCGGCGTGGGTGCGTGGGACCCGCTGCTGCCCGGCGCCGATTGGGACGTAGGACTGCGTCCGCCGGCCGCGATGGGTGTTGAGGGTGCCGGCGTCGTGGTCGATGTTGGCGCCGGCGTGACCGAATTTGCGGTCGGCGACGTCGTACTGGCGCACGAGGCACCGCTGCCCGGCGGCAGCGGATTCTGGGCCGAGCGGGTGTTGCTTGACGCAATGCATGCCACGCCGTGTCCGCCCAATCTGGACATCGCCTCGGCGGGAGCATTGCCGGTCAGTGGTCTGACCGCCCGCCAGGCCGTTGACGCGCTGGGTCTCGAGTCAGGTCAACGCGTACTCGTCACGGGCGGCGGCGGCACGACCGGCTCGATAGTCGTTCAGGTGGCGGCACTCGCCGGGCTGGCCGTGACCACGACCGCGTCACCGTCGTCAGCCGAGTGGCTGCGATCCGCCGGGGCGGCAGACGTGATCGATTATCACGACGCCGATTGGCCGGCCGCCGTCGAGGGCGTATTCGATGCCGCGGTCGTGTCCGCACCGGGTACGGCTTCCGACGCGACGCGTTGCGTACGCGACGGTGGGCGGCTCGTGGTGTTGGTGTCGGATCCATTGGTGGAACAGCGCGGCATCAGCGCGACCACACTCTACGTTCGCCCCGACGCAGAACAACTCGCCGACCTCGCACAGTCGCTGGCCGACGGCCGCATCACACTTGAGCCGACAGTGATGCCGCTCGACCAGGGTCCCGACGCGTACGCCCGCATCGTCGATGGGCGTGCCGCAGGTACGAAGTTCGTTCTGCAGCCCTAGCTTTGTTCGCAATCCATGCCGACGGAACTTGATGGACTGTCGGCGCCGGCTTGGCGGTCAGGCGCCGCCCTCGGTGCCCCTGGTGGTCTGCACCTTCGTGATGACGTCGTGCAGTGGCTTGGTGCCACTGCCGACCACAAGGCCGGTCACGATTGCATCGATCCAGCCCGGGATCGCTGCCGGGTTCCACGAGTCCGACGCGACCATGTGCAGCAGGTATACGCCGCTCGCCGCCGATACGACCGTGGCCACGGCGGTCGCGACGCCCCACAAGACAATCGCGCGGTTAGCCACCGACCGGTCGAACGCGGCCTTGCTCCGGGCAACGGCGGTGAGGTCGGCGGCGGGGTGGCCGTTCATCATCGCGGCGACCGTTGCGTCGTAGGCGTTTCGGGCGCCACGGCCAGGCAGCCAGTGGGACAACGGCTCGAGCAGCCGCTCGACGGCGGCGGCGAAGACGAAGACAACGCCGTAGGCGGCGGTCGCCGTACCGACGTGGAAGGTGGTCGCTTTGGGCAGCATCCATGCGACGCCGCCAGCGATCGCCACGACGAGCAACGAGGTGAGAATCGCGCCAATGCTCGCCGGCAGTGCTGGCGTCGCGGCGGCCTGCTCCTGACCGGGTCCGAACGGCGCGCCAGGTCCAGCCGGCGCCTCGCCGGGCTGCCGCGGCACGGCGGCGACACCGGACGCGACGTAGCCGGTCTGGCCGGGCGCGCTGGTGAGTGTGGAACGGCGGACGAGTGGCACAGCCGCACACGCTACCCGGATCCATGCCACCTGTGTGTCGGCTGTCCGACCGAACGGGACGGTTGCCGCGCTGCTAGACCGACAACGGGTCAGCCGCCATCTGTCACGCGTCTATCAGCGCGGCTCCCATCGTGGATGCGAGCCAGCGGCGGAACTTGCGCTCACTCCAACCGCGGTCTAACACCAACGACGTGTAGTGAGCCGGATCGTTGAAGATCCATAAAATGTCGACGGCGGTCTCCCGTTCAAGACCACGTTTAAGCCGGCCAACCTTCAGCACCTGCTCGATGACCATCTTGGCGCCCAAACGTCGATTGTGCTGAAGGGTCTTCCACATCTCGGCGGATTCCGCGGCGTCGTCGGTTGCTCGTCGCACCGTCTCAAAGAGAAGTGCCGATCGCCGGGCAATGATGAGACAAACGCCGGCATAGGCGTCCAGCACCGCACCTGGTGAGGCCGCGTCCCACACTGGTCGGAACCACGGCCGTTGCGCGACCGGTACGGGTGCATCATCGCCGGCCAGCGCCTCGTCGAGAACCTGGCGCAACAACGCGGCCTTCGAGCCGAATGCAGCGAAGACGGTCGGCCGGGCAACGCCGGCCGCGGCAGCGATGTCGGCCAGCGAGGTTGCGGCGTAGCCACGCTCGACGAAAAGCCTGGTCGCCGCGGACACGATCGCTTGCCTGGTCCGCATGGCGCCCTCTGCGCGCACTGATGATTGGTAGCGCCGCCGTGGTTCTGCCTTGTTGACATCACTCATAGTTCCGCCATACTAGCAAGATATTCACTAGACTATAGTATGGTGAAATGAGAGGAAGCCGTTGTGGACAGTGCATCGGGTCGTCCGTACGTGAGGCACGACGGCGATGGCGACGCTTTGTGGTTTCTGGGCAGCCTGGTGACCATCAAGGCGACTGGCGCCGAGACCAAGGGGCGCGTCACCGTTGTCGAATTCGTCAACCCGCCCGGGTTCGCGCCGCCGCTGCACCGGCATCTCGAGGAAGACGAGATGTTCTACGTGCTGTCCGGCACGGCCGAGTTTCACTGCGACGAGACGACATTCTCTGCTGGACCCGGCGACTTCGTCCTG
This sequence comes from Mycobacterium sp., assembly GCA_036558625.1. Classification (GTDB taxonomy): domain Bacteria; phylum Actinomycetota; class Actinomycetes; order Mycobacteriales; family Mycobacteriaceae; genus Mycobacterium. The sequence continues at coordinate 56,914 of DATBFF010000017.1, forward strand.
CTTCCGCAGGGACTGGCGCACACGTTCATTGTCGGCACCGATGAACCTCTGCGGACCTTGCAGATCACGACGCCGTCGGGCTTCGAGGAGTTTGCCGCCGAGGCTGGCGGGCCCGCGCTCGCGCGCACGCTACCGGCGCCCGGGCCGATCGATCCCGCAGTCGTTGGCCACGCCGCGACCCGACACGCCATCGAACTGCTCGGCCCGCCGCCTGGGCACTGAGCCGGCCCGCACCTCCAACCGGGCCCGGCGTCACATCCTCTGGCAGGATTCGCGTTGGCGACTCAATCATTTCGATAGGGTCGGATTGACGTATACGGCCGAAGGGGGTCAGCATGGCGCCCATTTCTGAGCGCGAGAACCGGGAGATCGAGGCGGCCAACGCCTCCGGCAACACTCCGGTCGTCTTCATCCACGGCCTCTGGCTGCTGCCGAGCAGTTGGGCCAACTGGGTGGACTTCTTCCGGCAGGCCGGTTACGCACCGCTGACACCGGACTGGCCAGACGATCCCGCAACGGTTGAGCAGGCTCGCGCGAACCCGGACGTGCTCGCCAAGAAGACCTTGAAGCAGATCGCCGATCACACCACCGAGATCATCAAGGCCCTGGACAAGAAGCCAGCGGTAATGGGGCACTCGACCGGGGGCTTGCTGGCCCAGATGCTCGCCGGCCAGGGTCTCTCGGCAGCCACGGTGGCAATTGACCCGGGGATCTTCCGCGGTGTGCTGCCGCTTCCGGCGTCGGTGCTCAAGGTGGCCGGCCCGTTTCTAGCCAACCCACTCAGCCGCGGCCGCGCGATCACGCTGACCTTCGACCAGTTCAAGTACGGCTGGGCCAACGCGCTGGACGACAAGGAAGCGAAGGAGCTCTACGACGCGTACCACGTCGCCGGCTCCGGGATCGCTCTCGTACAGATGGGCAACGCGAACCTCAACCCGTGGACGCAAGCGAAGGTAGACACGCGCAACCCCGATCGCGGTCCGCTGCTGATCATCGACGGCGAGATGGACCACACGGTGCCATGGGCGATCGCGAACGCTGCCTATAACCGGCAGCGGCACAACCCCGGCGTGACCGAGATCGTGAAGATCCCGAACCGCGGCCACGCCCTGACCATCGACCACGGCTGGCGTGAGGTCTCCCAGACAGCGCTCGACTTCATCAAGCGATTCACCTAGGCCGTCGTCGCACGGTTGCGAGCGAACAGACCCTTTCACTCGGCTGACCGCGCTCCCCGTCGTGAAGCAACACGCTGCTGACGGTATCGACGCAACGCGAACCGCCGACGTGACCGCGCTGTTCACCGCCTGCCAGCAGACCATTCGCGCTGACATCATCAAGTACATCCTCACAGCGGATCCTTCCAGGTGACCTGCCCGGACCGTCGAACTACCGTGTACTAAGTGGCGGGTGGTGGACGATGACGTCGAGCCAGGCGGCGATGCGGCGGCGGTTTACGACCAGGTTCGTTCGCGAGATGGAACGGGAAGGGTTCGCTCGCACCGATCACTCTTATGCGTTGTGGGGTGCTGGCGACAACGCGATCGTGTATGACCTTCAGGCGGCCCCGGCATACAACCGAGATATGGACAGCTGCACCGGCATATACATCAACGTCGGGATCCTGCTCGGGATCGAAATCGAATGGCTGCGCCGCACACTCAGGTCTGCGTCGTGGCAGCCGAGCCCGGCAAACGGCGTGTGGAATGACAGGCTGCGCCGTGACGGAATCGACTGGCCCGACCTGTGGTCAATGTGTTCTGTCGCCGAAGCCGACCAGCTGTCAACCCAGGCCATAGATCTGTTCCGCCAGCAACTGCCGCGGCTGAAACATCTTCTCGATCCAGAGCACATGATTGCCGCGGCACGAGCCGAGCGGTGGTCGCGCAACCGGGTACTGGAGGGGTACCTACTGGCTGACCACGGTCGCCTCGGCGAGGTCGAGGAGCTGCTCGACATCGCCGGCACCCCCGTGCAAGAACTGTTGGAACATCAGCGCAGCATCCTCGGACTCGCACACCACCGTGCTGGTCTGACCACTCCGGTCGCCCAGCTACCCGAAACCAGACACGAACCGACGGCTCCAACGATTGGGCTGGGCCAATTCGGTGCCCTGATCGTGGCCCGTTACGCCGACCAACTCGAACACCTCGAAGCCGTCGCAAACCTTGCCCTGCCGGTTGACGAGATCGACTACGCACACGACTGGCACGTCGGATTCCTACCCACCATGGAATATGTCGACCCGGTCGAGTTAGCGATCGCAGTCACAACAGAGACCGGCCGGCCGACGATCGCGCTGTACGACAACGACGGAGACTACGCCGAAGGCTACTGCCACAGCCCGGACGGAAACACCGGCCGCTTCTACCTCAACGAACAAGCATTCCGGGCGTTCATCGCCGAACTCGACACCGACCAAGACGAACCCGCCCGGCGCGACACCACCAGCCTCATGCCCGTCGCCGAGCCGGTCGCCCTACTGGCCAACTGGGCGGTCGAAGCCGGCCTGGCCCCCAACCGGCCGGCATTAACCGCAGCCCTCACACCGTCAACCGACTACCCCAACAACACCGTCGGCCAACTCATATCCGCGCTCGGCATACACCCACCGAGCCACGCCGAGCCACGGAACTAAAACCCGAGCTGCGCCGATATCTGACCGCCATCCAGGAAACGCCCACCACCCGCGACGAACTTTGTCGACGCAAGGCTGTGTCTTCCTGACGTACCTGTTGTCACGGCCCCGCCCATCGCGGCTAGGTGAGCACTCGCCGCGATCACTAAGCGACAGGCTGAGTCAAGGCGGCGGGTTGGAGTGCTTCGGATGACTCGGCTCGGCGCCGGGTCGACAGCCGCGGTTCGGCCAGCGCAACAGCGAGCGCCGCCACCGTAAACACCGTGCCGGCCAGCGCAGTGACCCGTACGCCGAACACTGGCAGCAACAGACTGCCGACGAGCGCGCCCACGGTGATGCCGACGTTGAAGGCTGTCGACGTGCCGGCCGCGGCGAGGTCTGAGCTGCTCGGCGCGACCTCGAGAACACGCGCGCCGAGGCCGGCAGATAGCGCAGCCAATGCAAAGCCGGAGAGGCAGATCGACATGATCGTCGCGATCTGGTTGCCACCGAGCGCCCATTGCGCGGCCAACGCGACCGCCTGTGCACCGATCACCCAGGTCATCGCCAGCCAGCCGTTGCGGCCGACAAGGTAGCCAATGACGAAGACGCCGACCAGCCCAGCGAGACCGCGGACAAACAGCAACTGCCCGACCGCGCCTTCGTCGAAGTGGCTGACCTCTGTAAAGAACGGATTGATATACGTGTACGAGGCGAAGGCGCCGGTGATCGCGAGAGCCGTGTACGCGACGATCGCCCAGTACCGTCCGGCGTCGGGTGCCGAGCCACGGTCTGCGTCACTGGTGCCGGGCGGGGTTGCGGGCAGCAGGATCGCGATCGTGACCAGGACGGCAAGCCCGATCACGCTAAGTGCCAGGAAGGCCGCCCGCCAACTCGTCTGCTGGCCGAGCCACGTGCCGGCCGGGACGCCAGCGAGGGCGGCCACGGAGTTTCCGGCGTACAGGATTGAAAGTGCACGCGGGCGCACCGCGGGCCGAAAGAGCGACGCGGTGGCCGGCGTGACGACCGCCCAGAACAGGGCTTGGCTCAGTGCTGTGACGATCCGGGAGACCAGGAGTGTCTGGTAATCCTGGGCGAGCGCGGACGCTGTGTTGGCCGCGACGAAGACGGCCAGCAGCCCGCAGAGTAAGCCACGCCGATTGATCCGTTGGGTAAGTCGAGTCAGCGGGATCGAGGCCAGGACCACGACCAGTCCGTACGCCGTGATCAGCAAGCCCACCTCGGATGCCGTACTTCCTAGGTCATGGGCGATCAGTGGAAGCAGACCGATCGGAAGGCTCTCGGTGGTCACGTAGGCGAACGTGGACATTGCGAGGACACTCAGTGCCACGATCGCCGACGGGCTGCCGAGCCGCTCGCGCATGCTTCCTCCAAACGCCTGATCGATGGTAGCACAGTCCTGAGTCATCGCGCGGTACGACCTTGCGTCAGGCGCGGAACAGCGCCGTACGAAGGGCCACTTACTTCTATCGTACCGGCTTATGGAGGTAGCATTGTCTCATGGAAGAACCCCGCATCGTCGGCGGCAGCGTGGCCCTCGACCTGGTCAACACCGTTGCGCCTCGGCCGGCAACCGCCGAGGCAACCGACTGGCTCGACTCACCATCAGCGCTTCTGCATTGGGCATGTCGAGTTGGTCTGATCTCCGAAGCCGAGGCGGAGGGAGTGTCGTCCGCATGGGCAGCCGAACCCGCCTCTGCCGTTACGGCGTGGCACTCGGCAGTGGACATCCGCGAGGCTCTCTACGCGGTCCTATCGGCCGCTCTGGGCGCGTCCCAGCCGGCCGACGGCGCTGTCGCCGAGCTGGAACGGCTGGCACTGCGTTGGTCGGCGGCGACCGCGCGCTCGTCGTTACGGCTGGGTGGCCCCGGTGAACCGCCGGCAGTGCTCACCGACGGCGCTGGCGCTCTGCTCATCCCGGACCGCCTGGCACACGCCGCGGTCGAATTCACGCGCACCGCCGATCTGTCCCAGCTGAGGGCTTGCCCAGTGGCCGAA
>DATBFF010000018.1:0-1507 GCA_036558625.1 Mycobacterium sp.
TGGTCGCCGAAATACAGCAGTTCGCGCGCCTTCTTGTAGCCGATGATCATCGGCATCACGATCGCCGGGCCGACCGATGAGAATCGCACCTCGGGTTCGCCGAACGTTGCGTTGTCGGCGGCGATCGTCAGATCGCACAGCATGACCAGCTCGCAGCCGCCGCCGAGTACATGGCCCTGCACCGAGGCGATCACCGGCTTCTGCATCAGCCACGGTATCATCTCGAACTCGAGCTGTGGCTGCAGATGCGCGTGCGCCTTTATCGGATCGCTCCGCCAATCGTCGGCACCAGGTCCCGTGCCGCCAATGTCGTAACCCGCGCAGAAGCTGCGGCCCTCGGCGCGCAGCAGCACGACGCAGGTCGCCGGATCCGCATCGGCGCGCCCGAACGTCTCGGTCAGCGCGCGCTGTAGCTCAGGGCTGATCGCGTTCAGCTTGCCCGGCCGGTTGAGCGTGATGATGCCGACCTTGTCGTCGATCTCGTAGAGTACCAACGGGTCTGCCATGTTCGGGTCTCCTTCCCTATCTGCCCCTCGCCAGGTGCCGCTCATACGCCTGCGCCAGCATCGTGCTGGGGAACAGCATGGCGAAGTAGATCAACGCCACAACGGTATAGACCTCGAGCGGCCGATAGGTGTCGGCGGTGATCAGCGTCCCCTGGTACAGCAGGTCGGGCACGGCGATCGTGGACACCAGCGACGTGTTCTTGAGCTGTGTGATCGACTGGTTGACGAACGGCGGGATCATTCGCTTGACCGCCTGCGGCAGGATCACCTTGCGCATCATTGCCCAGGGCCGCAGCCCGAGCGCCCGCGCCGCGTCCCATTGCCCGCGCTCGATCGAGACGATGCCGCCGCGGAAGATCTCGGCGTAGAACGCACCGGTGTAGCAGGACAGCACCGCCACGGCCGCCACGGTCGCCGGAATCTGAATGCCCAGCAGCACCGGCAGCGCGTAATAGAACCAGACGATCTGCACCAGCAGCGGCGTGCAGCGGAACGCCTCGATGAACGCCACCAATGGGATGTTCAGTAGCTTCGACCGCGATAGCCGGCCGAGCCCGATCAGCAGCCCGATGATCAGGCCCAGCAGAATGGTGCCGGCGGTGTAGGCCAGCGTGACCAGCACGCCCTTCCAGAACAGCGGCGTGTAGCGCAGCAGGAAGGCGAAGTCCCACTGATAGAACATCTCAGACGTCCCCTCCCCCGCAATGCGGGGGAGGGTCAGGGAGGGGGCGCATCAGAAACTCAGCGTCGCTGGCACCTGCTCGCGCGTCACCCCGAACTTCGCCAGCCCGTCGAGCAGCCATTCGCGGATCTGCCCGGTGCCGCGGTTGAAGTCGATCCACGCGTTCACCACGTCGACGAACCGCGGGTCGGGCTCGCGCTGGATGCCGAGACAGCTTGGCAGCGCCACCGTCGGATTGGTCAGCAGATGATAACTTCCCAGCGACGGGTTCCTGCCGATCGCCGACAGCCCCAGGATCGCGGCGAGGATATGCGCATCG
>DATBFF010000019.1:0-7832 GCA_036558625.1 Mycobacterium sp.
GCGTTCGTTGGCCTCGATGAACACGTAGTCGTCCTGGGTCACGTCGGGGACGAGCAGGTCGATGCCCGTCACGCCGATACCGATCGCGTCGGCCATCTTGATCGCCACGCGGCACAGTTCCGGGTTCACCTTGGCGGTGACGTCGTGAATCGTTCCGCCCTGGTGCAGGTTTGCGGTCCGGCGCACGCGCAACCGCGTGCCATCCGGTAGCAGGTCGGTGTAGGACCAGCCTGCTTCGTGCACGGTCGCCTTGGTGACATCGTCGAGCGGGATGCGTGACTCGCCGCCGGTGGCCGCCGCGCGCCGGCGGCTTTCGGCCTCGATCAGGTCGCGGACGGTGTGCTCTCCGGTTCCGATGACCTCCGCGGGACGCCGTATCGCGGCCGCGACGACCGCGCTGTCGATGACGACCAGCCGCAGGTCGTCGCCCTTGGCGCGTTGTTCGATCAGCACTTCGGGGCAGTGCTCGCGGGCACGGGCGAGCGCTGCTTCGAGTTCGTCGGGTCCGTCCACCCCGACCGTGATGCCCTTGCCTTGCTCGCCGCGGGTGGGCTTGACCACCACGTCGCCGACCGCCTCCAGGAACTCGTGGTCGCGTTCGTCGAATGTGGCCAGCCGGCCTCGCGGCACTGTGACGCCGGCCTCGACCGCGAGCCGTCGTGTCCGGCGCTTGTCGTCGCAGCGGCTCATCGCCACCGCGGAGGTGAACTCCGATAGCGACTCGCGGGTGATCAGGGTGCGCCCGCCGTGGGTCAGCCGTAGCTCGCCGGTCTCGGCGTCGAGCACTTCCACTTGGATGCCGCGGCGCAGCGCTTCGTCGGCGATGATGCGGGAGTACGGGTTCAAGTCGTCGACGGTTTCCGGCGGAAACGCCGTGAACAGCGGCTCGTTGATAGCGTTCTTGCGTTTGATCGACATCACCGGCACGCGCGTGAAGCCCAGCTTCTCGTAGAGTGCGATGGCCGCCGCGTTGTCGTGTACCACCGAGAGGTCCATGTACGCGCGGCCCTCGGTGCGGAAATGCTCGGCCAGCGCGCGGGTCAGTGCCTCGCCGACACCGGGCACGCCCGCCGCCGGATCGACGGCCAGTGTCCACAGGCTGCTGCCGTGTTCGGGGTCGTCGAAAAGCAGTTGGTGGTCCACCCCGGTGACCGTGCCGACGATCGCTCCGTCTGCCTCACGCACGGCCACCAGATACGTCACCGCATCGGAGCTGACGTGATTCTCCCAGATGACGTCCACCCGCGCCGGGACCATCCCGCAGCGCACGTAGACACGATTCATCTCGTCAGCGTCGTCACGGGATTGCAAGGGCCGCATGGTGATTCCGATATGCGTCGCGTCGATCGGTTCGTCCGTGAAGCGCAACCGGTAGGTGTGGCTCGGATCGATGAACAGCTCGTGCGGGGAGCCGGCCACCACAACGTGCGCCTCACGCGCATACATGCATATGTCTCGGCGTCCCGGACTCTCCCGGCGCAGGACTTCCGCGAGGTGATGGGCATCGGAAAACGTCTGGCCGAAGACCAGCCGGCCCCAGCCCAGGTCGAGCACCACGTTTTCCGGCATCGCCTTGACCAGCTCCGCCGGAGGAGTGTCGTGCAGGCCGAGCGTGATCGCCTCGGAATTCTCGCTTCCGGAAGCCACGTATCCGACCCTACCGGCCGCGTCGTTGGCACCGCCCGCCCGAGGGGTGACACTGAGATGGTGGGCAGAGATGTCACCGAGCAGATCGGCGAGGTGTTGCGCACGCACGGGTTGCGACGGACCGCGCCGAGGATCGCGGTGCTGGCGACACTGCAGCCTGTCGTGGGCCATCTCTCGGTGGCCGAGCTTCACCAGCGGCTGCTGGACTCCGGCGACGCCGAGATCCCCGACATGGCGACGGTGTACCGGACCGTCACGACGCTGGTCGACGCGGGGGTACTGCACGCGCTGCCCGTCGAGGGCGGCGTGACCACCTACGGCCTCGCCGAGACTCCGCACCATCACGCGGTGTGCACCCGTTGCGGCACGATCATCGAGGTGCCGGCGCAGCAGTTGAGTGCTGCACTTGAACACGCCAGCGCGGGCAGCTCGTTCACATTGTCGGACAAAGCGGGGCTGACACTGCACGGGCTCTGCCCCGACTGTCAGGCAACCGCCGACCGGTAGGCGACGGTCAATGGTTGACTTTCCGACATGCTGTCGTTAAGCCAGCTCGACGAGCTGATCGCCGCCGGCGAGGTCGATACCGTGATTGTCGGCTTCGCCGACATGCAGGGCCGATTGGTGGGCAAACGGGTCGCGGCGCGGTTGTTCAGCGAGGAGGTCGCCAAGCACGGCGCCGAATGCTGCAACTATCTACTCGCCGTCGACGTCGAGATGAACACGGTCGGTGGCTACGCGATGAGCAGTTGGGACACCGGTTACGGCGACATGGTGATGGCGCCGGACTTCTCGACGCTGCGGCGCATTCCGTGGCAGCCGGGGACCGCGTTGGTGATCGCCGATCTCTGCGGGCATGACGGCGCCCCCGTTCGGCAGGCGCCGCGAGCGATCCTGGCCGCGCAGATCGACCGGCTCGCGCAGCGCGGCTTGGTGCCCTATGTCGGCACCGAACTGGAATTCATGGTCTTCGACAACACCTATCGCGAGGCGTGGGCGCTGGGCTACCGCGGCTTGACGCCGGCCACTGACTACAACGTCGACTACGCGATCCATGCGTCCACCCGGCTCGAGCCGCTGCTACGCGACATCCGGCTGTCGATGATCGGCGCCGGGATGTATTGCGAGGGCGTCAAAGGCGAGTGCAACCGCGGTCAGCAGGAGATCGCGTTCCGCTACGACCACGCTCTGGTCACCTGCGACAACCACACGATCTACAAGAACGGCGCCAAGGAGATCGCCGAACGGCACGGCAAGAGCGTGACATTCATGGCCAAGTTCGACGAGCAGGAAGGCAACAGCTGCCACATCCATATCTCGTTGCGGGAAGGCGACGAGCGCGCGGTGTTCGCCGACCCGGACGGCGGGATGTCGGAGTTTTTCCGTAGTTTCGTCGCCGGGCAGTTGGCGACGCTGCGCGAGCTGACATTGTTCCATGCGCCGAACATCAACTCCTACAAACGGTTCGCCGACGGAAGCTTCGCGCCGACGGCCGTGGCGTGGGGCCTGGACAACCGAACCTGCGCGCTGCGCGTGGTCGGCGACGGCCCCGGCATGCGGATGGAATGCCGGGTGCCCGGCGGCGATGTGAACCAGTATCTCGCGGTGGCTGCGCTGATTGCGGGAGGATTGCACGGCATCGAGCAGAACTTGACTCTCCCGGATCCGTTGTCCGGCAACGCCTATGAGAGTGACGCTTTGCGTCTGCCCACGACCTTGACGGAGGCCGCCGAGCTGTTCGCTGCATCAGCGGTGGCTCGGGACGCCTTCGGCGACGATGTGGTCGCGCACTATCTGAACAACGCGCGTGTCGAGTTGGCCGCGTACAACAGCAGTGTCACCGATTGGGAGAGGGTGCGTGGTTTTGAGCGGCTCTAGTGTCGGGCCGGTGATCGGGCTGACCACGTACCTGGAGCAGGCGCAAACCGGGATCTGGGACGTGCGGGCAAGTTTCCTTCCGCACATCTACTTCGAGGGCGTGACCCAGGCCGGGGGCATCGCGGTGCTGCTGCCGCCGCAGCCGGTCACCGACGAAATCGCGAACCGGGTGCTCGACGGGCTCGATGGCCTCGTGATCACCGGCGGCAAGGACGTCGACCCCGCCCGGTACGGCGAGGCGCCGCACCCGCAGACCGACGAGCCGCGCGTCGACCGTGACGCGTGGGAATTCACGTTGCTGACTTGGGCTTTGAAACGCCGGATGCCATTGCTCGGCATCTGCCGCGGCGCGCAGGTGCTCAACGTCGCGCTGGGGGGCACGCTGTACCAGCATCTGCCCGACGTCGTCGGACACAACCGACACCAGCCCGGCAACGCCGTGTTCTCCACGTCCCCGGTCAGTGTCGTGCCGGGCACCCGGCTGGCTTCGTTGATCGGGGAGAAATCCGACGAGCAGTGCTATCACCACCAGGCCATCGCCGAGTTGGGGGAGGGGCTCATCGTCAGCGCCCGGGATCCGGACGGCGTGATCGAAGCCGTCGAACTACCCGGCGATGCGTTTGTCGTAGCGGTGCAGTGGCATCCGGAGGAGCGGCTTGCGGACCTGCGGCTGTTCGCCGGCATCGTCGAGGCGGCGAAGGCGTCATGACCGAACTCGTCAACCCCGCCACCGAAGAAGTGCTGCGGACGGTCGAGCCGGTCGACGTCGCCGGTGTCGACGACGCGGTGGCCGAAGCGATTGCTGCGCAGCGTGTCTGGGCATTGTTGGCACCCGCCGAGCGCGCTGCAGGGCTGCGGGCGTTCGCGGGCGCGGTGGACGAGCACGTCGACGAGCTGGCGGCGCTGGAGGTGGCCAACTCCGGACATCCGATCTCGTCGGCGCAGTGGGAGGCGCTACACGTCCGCGACGTGTTGCACTTCTACGCGGGCAGCCCGGAGCGGTTGTCCGGCAGCCAAATTCCGGTCGCAGGTGGCCTCGACGTCACCTTCCACGAACCGCTCGGGGTCGTCGGCGTGATCACGCCGTGGAACTTCCCGATGACGATCGCGTCGTGGGGATTCGCCCCGGCGCTGGCCGCGGGCAACGCAGTGCTGGTCAAACCGGCCGAGTGGACGCCGTTGACGACGATCCGGCTGGGCGAATTGGCCCGTGAGGCAGGGCTTCCCGACGGTCTGCTGCAGGTGCTACCGGGCAAGGGGTCGGTGATCGGGCAGCGATTCGTCACCCATCCGGACGTGCGCAAGATCGTGTTCACCGGCTCCACCGAAGTCGGCGCGCAGGTGATGGCGGGCGCGGCTGCTCAGGTCAAGCGGGTCACCCTGGAGTTGGGCGGCAAAAGCGCCAACATCGTGTTCGACGACTGTGACCTAGAGCGCGCTGCGTCGACGGCACCGCTCGGGGTATTCGACAATGCCGGGCAGGACTGCTGTGCGCGCAGCCGAATCCTGGTGCAGCGCAGCGTCTTCGATCGGTTTATGGAGCTGCTCGAACCAGCGGTCAAAGGTGTGCTCGTCGGTGATCCGGCCCGGCATGAGACTGAAATGGGCCCGCTCGTTTCGCGGACGCACTGGGATCGCGTCGCTGCGTATGTGCCCGACGACGCGCCGGTTGCGTTTCGCGGTGACGCGCCGACGGGCCCCGGCTTCTGGTTCCCCCCGACGGTACTGACGCCGTCGCGCTCGGATCGGACTGTGCGCGAGGAGATTTTCGGCCCGGTGGTCGCCGTGCTGCCGTTCGACGACGAAGCCGACGCGATCGCGCTGGCCAACGACACCGTGTACGGGTTGTCGGGCTCGATCTGGACGGACAACCTGTCGCGGGCAGTACGGGTGGCGCGGGCCGTGGAAGCCGGGAATCTGTCGGTGAATTCGCATTCGTCGGTGCGATACAACACGCCGTTCGGCGGCTTCAAGCGCTCGGGGCTCGGACGTGAACTCGGCCCTGACGCGCCCTTGACGTTCACCGAGACCAAAAACGTGTTCTTCGCGGTTGATCCGGGGACCCCCGATGGTTGACTTGACACAGCGACTGGCGGGCCGGGTCGCGGTCGTCACCGGTGGGGGCAGCGGCATCGGGCTGGCGTCGGCGCGTCGGATGCGCGCTGAGGGTGCGGCGATCGTGGTCGGGGACATCGACCAGTCGGCGGGTCAGGCGGTGGCCGACGAACTGGGTGGGCTGTTCGTGCCGGTGGACGTCAGCGACGAGGCGGCGGTCAATGCGTTGTTCGACCGCGCCGCAGAGCAATTCGGGTCGGTGGACATCGCATTCAACAATGCGGGCATCTCACCGCCGGAAGACGATCTGATCGAGCTCACCGGGCTGGCGGCGTGGCAGAAGGTGCAGGACGTCAACCTCACGTCGGTGTACCTGTGCTGCCGGGCGGCGCTGCGGCACATGGGCGCTGCAAACAGGGGCTCGATCATCAACGTCGCGTCGTTCGTCGCGGTAGTGGGCTCGGCGACGTCGCAGATCTCCTACACGGCGTCCAAGGGCGGCGTGCTGGCGATGTCGCGCGAACTCGGTGTGCAATACGCGCGCAGCGGAATTCGCGTCAACGCCCTGTGTCCCGGTCCCGTCAACACACCGTTGCTCAAGGAGTTGTTCGCCAAGGATCCCGAGCGGGCCGCACGGCGGCTGGTGCACGTGCCGCTCGGCCGGTTCGCCGAACCCGAAGAGATCGCCGCCGCGGTCGCGTTCCTCGCCAGCGATGACGCATCGTTCATCACCGCCTCGACGTTCCTGGTCGACGGCGGGATCAGCGCGGCCTACGTCACCCCGCTCTAACCCCGTTACCGCGAGCGTGCGTGTCTGCTGGTCGACACGCCGGGAAAGCGCCGGAGTCTGCGCACGCTCGTCGAGCGCGAGCGTGCGTCTACTGCGCGTCTGCTGGCGCAGCGGGGACGGCTCCCGCAGGCTCCCGCGCACCTTGGTCGAGTCGGAACGGCGGGTATTCGTCTCGCAGCAGGGAGGAGTAAGCCCTCAGCCGCCACATCCACCGATTGATGCCGAGCAGAAGGTCGAATACTCCCGGCGGATAACGCCCGGTGAACAGCAGCGCGACGAACACGATGATCACCAGAATTCCGAACAGGCTAATCGCGGCGCCGCCGTCGTCATCGCCGGCCAACCGCACCATCGCGCCGATCATCCCCGCGATGACGAGATAGTGCGGTACTGCCAGCAACCACGACTTCACGAGAACTAACCCTCGCGACAATTGCTCGGGGTAATCGACGTCGAAGTCGGCCGGATAGTCGGTACTGCGCAATGAAAACGGCGGGTACTTGTCGGTGCCGAGCGCCCCGTAGCCGTAGAAACCGACTCGCCACGACCACCGCAGCACGCCGACGCTGAAGTCGAACAGCGAGCGTGGATAGCGGCCGGTGAACAGGATCGCGAAGAAGGCGACCACCGTTACGACGAAGCGCGCGATCTCGAGAAAGAACAACACGACGTAATGCGGAATCAACAAGAGCCACTTGACCAACCACAACCAACGTGACACGGATTCGTCGTAGTCGCCGCGGAGCCGGGTGGGAACGGTGTCGTCGAAACTGGCCATGTCGCCGTTGTAACACAGCCGTCGGGCTCGCGAAAGGTGTCAGTGGCGGCGCGGCGACGGCCACGGTGGCTCACCACACAATGCCAGCAGCGCGTTCTCGACGACCTCCGGCAACGCCGGGTGAATCCAATACTGGCCGCGGGCCATGTCCTGGGCGCCCAATCCGAAACTCATCGCCTGCACGAGTGGCTGGATCAGCGACGACGCCTGATGTCCCATCAGGTGTGCGCCGAGAATGAGCCCGGTGTCGGCGTCGACGATGACCTTCGCAAATCCGGTGGTGTCTTCCATCGCCCACCCGTACGCGACGTCACTGTAGTCCTGAACCTTGACCTTGATGGTGAAACCCTTTGCGCGCGCCTGGTTTTCGGTAAACCCAACGCTGGCGATCTGCGGGTCGGTGAAGACCGCCGACGGCACGTAGCGGTGATCGGAGGCGACCAGAGCCTCGGTGTCCTCCCAGTCCTGCAGCAGGTTGTGCCGAACGACGCGCGCCTCGTGGTTGGCGACGTGCTTGAGCTGGTAATCCGAGCTGACGTCGCCCAACGCGTAAATGCCTCGGGCAGAGGTACGTTGGTATTCGTCGACCTGCACTCGGCCGTTCTTGACTTCGACACCTGCCAGGTCCGCGTCCAGCAGATCACCGTTGGGGACCCGGCCGGTGGCCACCAGCACAGCGTCGGC
>DATBFF010000020.1:0-7255 GCA_036558625.1 Mycobacterium sp.
CCTGCTTGAGGAAGGCCAGGAACTCCTGGTGGCGGTGGCGGGGTTTGACTGCGGCGGTCACTTCCCCGGTTGCGATCTCCAGTGCCGCGAACAGCGTGGTGGTGCCGTGACGGACGTAGTCGTGGCTGCGCCGCTCGGCCAGCCCGGGCTGCATCGGCAGGATCGGTGCGGTGCGATCCAGAGCCTGGATCTGAGACTTCTCGTCCACGCACAACACGATCGCGTTGGTCGGCGGCGCCAAGTACAGCCCGACGACGTCGGTCACCTTCGCGACCAGTTCGGGGTCGGTGGAGAACTTGAACGTCTCCGCCCGCCACGGCGCCACCCCGTAGGCCCGCCACGCCCGCGCGATCGTGGTCGCATCCACCCCGAGCCGCCTCGCGAGCAACCGGCTCGACCAGTGCGTCACACCCAGCCGCTTCGGCGGCGGCTTCAACGTCTCAGTGATAATCGCCTCGTGGTCGATCGTGCGCGGCCGGCCCGGGCGTGGCTCGTCGGACAACCCGGCGATCCCGCTGCGCGAGTACCGCGCCCGCCATGACACCACCGTCTGCCGCGACACCCCGACCCGAGCAGCGATCTCGGTATTCGACACACCGTCCGCCGCGAGCAAAACAATCCGCGCCCGCTGCGCCAACCCGGCCCGCACCGTCGAGGACCGCGTCCACGACGTCAGCCTCTTACGATCACCGTCACGAAGTCCCAAAGCCGGGGCAGGCAATGCAGGCACACATCATTCTCTCGCATCACTAAGCGTCCAACGATTAACGCCGCGCAACACTAGGTGATGGGAAAATCGAAGTAGGTGGCCGGATAAGGTTCATGCTTCAGCGTGTAATGCCACCACTCCCAATCGTATGAATTAAAACCAGCGTCCTCCATGATGGACCAGAGATATTGACGATTTCGTGCTTCGACCGGCGTAATTCCTCGTGCTCCGTGATGGGAGACCGGATCCATCAGATCATGGTCACCGCCCATTGGAACCAGTTCGCCGTCAGTCAAGTCATAAAGCGTCAGGTCAACTGTACCGCCCCGACTGTGACCCGACTTCGCGGCCACATATCCTCTTTCAAACATCTCGGGCCGGTCGATGTTCGGATAGTGTCGTAGTTTCGTCCGCCCGTCCTCCGGTTGGTTCGACCAGCGGAGAAAGCAGTCTACGGCGCGTTGCGGGCGGTAACCGTCCCATATAAGCAGGCCGAAGCCAAGCGATGCGGCGTTGTCTCGTGCTCGGTCCAGGGCTGTGCACAGAGCCCGGGTGCCGACGATGCGGTTGGCTTGATATCCATCCACTGGTTTGCCAGTAAAGTTGTCCCAGGTTGCGTACTTGGCATCCCAGCGTATTCCCGGTACGAACTCGTCTACAAAGACGAAGTCGCAGTTCACCGTCTTTTTCCGTGCAGCGTAAGCGAGACAATCCGGTCGATCACCTCGGCGAGCGGCAAGCCGGCGGCTGCCATCATTCTGGGGTAGCGGCTGTATGAGGTCATGCCCGGCAGAGTGTTGACCTCGTTGAGCACTACTGTTCCGTCTTCGGTCAGGAACATGTCCACCCGCGCCAGTCCCTTGCACCCTAAGGCGCGATATATGGCCTTGGCTGTCTCCTGGACCAGCGAACGCGACTCTGCTGAAATGTCGGCCGGAACGATTACGGTGGAGTTTTCCGAGCCACTTTCGGGATCGCTTTCCTGATGGATCTGGAAGAAGCCGTGAGATAGACGGATCTGGTCTACCTCGCCGGCAACCAGTCCAAATCGTTCCCCCAGTATGGCGCATCCGACCTCGCTGCCGGCGACCGCCTCTTCGATCAACACCTTCGAGTCGTACTGCCTTGCGGTTTCCACTGCGCTGGGCAGTTCTTCTTTTCGAGCTACCTTGCTGACGCCGAAGGATGAACCCGAGCGCGCCGGCTTGACAAAGACGGGGTAAGGAAGCCGGTCAGGATCGACCTCCTCGTTCGCCGTGAAAGTCCAGTGATTCGGCGTAGCAATTCCCGCGCTCCTGGCGACTACGTAGGCAAGGGATTTGTCCATGCACAGAGCGGAGCTTTGGATGTCGCAGCCTACGTACGGGGTTCCGGAGAGCTCGAGCAAACCCTGCATCGCGCCGTCCTCGCCAAGCTTGCCATGCAGGACGGGGAACACCACATCCAAACGGATCGTTTTGTACCGTCCCTGCTCGAGAACAATCAGTCCGTGTACGCTTCTGTCCGGCGACAGCATGACCGGACGGGAACTGCCGTTCTCCCAATTTGCGCCTGGTCGTTCGCAAAGCTTCCAAGCACCGCTCTTCGTAATTCCGATATAGAACGGCTCATACTTTTCGACATCCAGGTTCTTGGCGATTTCTTGCGCGGATTTCACCGAGATGGGATGTTCTTCGGAACATCCCCCGAATATGATTCCGACTTTCAGCCGATCCACGCGGCTCTCTCCTTTTCGAACTCGAGGCAGTTGACAATCGTATTCTCGACCGTGTCGCTCAGGGCATGGTCTGTGTAGTAGGCGGTGTGCGGACTAATGAGCACATTCGGAAGCTGCTGTAGTAGCAGCAGCGGTTTGCTTCTGACGGGCATGTTTCTACGGTCGGCGTAGAATATTCCCTCCTCTCCTTCGAGGACGTCCAACGCGGCACCGCCCAATCTGCCGCGCTGCAATGCTGAAATAAGCGCCTCGGTATCAAGGAGTGGACCGCGACCAGTGTTGATAATGAACGCGCCTTGCTTCATCTGCTTGATACGTCGACGATTTAGGAGATGGTGTGTGTCCGCGTTGAGCGGGGTGTGGAGGGTGACAATGTCGCTCCGCTGTAACAATTCATCGAGAGGAACGTAGTCGGCAGAGGTCGTGGGCCGCTGGTCGTGAGCTAATATTCGGCAGCCAAAACCCCGGAGCCTGTCCATGACTGCTGTGCCAATGCGTCCCGTTCCAACTATCCCGACGGTCAGATCGCGTAGTTCTTTCCCGCGTGCATCATTCAGCCTGTAGTCATGAGTACCCGCGCGGCGGATGATGGATTGCGCATTTCGCACCGCCATCAGGATCAGCATAAGCGTGTAGTCGGCGACACTGTCGGGCGAATAGGCGACGTTCCCGACGGTAATGCCGACGCTCTCCGCGTATTTCACGTTGATGTGGTTGCATCCAATGCTTCTTGTGGAGATGTACGCGACACCGGCCTGGCTCAATGCAAGAAGAGTGGAATTCGCGAGTTGGGATTTATGACCGACGCTGATACAGCGATTTCCGGACGCCAGTTCAATGTTGACTTCGGTTACCGGCGCCTCGACGATAGTTGGCCTAACGCCAAAGCGAGGCGCCATCTCTCGGAACAAAACGGCTTCGTCCTGTCCGCATCCGTAGATTGTGATTCCCATTGTTGGGACGGCCGATGAGGGCGAGGTCGCCGGCGATCGGGTGGGGCGGGCCGCTGTTGGCTCGCTGTTGGTCATGCCTCCAGTCAAGGCAGCGTGGTGTTGCCAGCCCGTATGTGGTTTTCGATATGCCGACGATATGCCCGGCACGGAGTCCAAGGAGCGGATCGTCGAAGATGACGCCTTACCACCCGGCTCACACGGGGCCGAGGCCGTCGTGCAACGGATGCCGCCGACCCGCCCGCCGCGCGAGCCTCCGCCCGTACCGGATGGGCCAGGTGTTTCAGGGGGTTGCTGCGTTCGGTGCCACGTGGTCGACCAACTGCTTGGCCGCGTACAGGCCCGCGGTGATCAGGTTGTGTCCATGTTGCCCGAGGACCACGCCGATCAGGGGCACGTTGCCGCTGTTGGTGCGCCGCCACGACTGGAACATGAGGCATCCACCGGCTGCGTCGTCCGAGCCGGTCTTCATGCCGACGAATCCGTCGTGGCCGAGCAGCGAGTTGGTGTTGGTCACTTCGCCAGCGACGGGTAGCGAGTAACTGCGGGTGGCCATCATGGCGGTCAGCGTCTTGTCCTTGGCCACCAGCTGCGCCAAACGCAGCTGATCGAGGGCTGTCGAGACCGTACCCGCGTCATACCCGCTTGGATCGGTGTAGGTCGTGTGGGACATCCCCAGCGCGTGCGCGGTGCGGTTCATCTCGGCGACGAAGGAGGCGACGCTGCCGTCGATCTGACGTGCGACGAGTAACGCGATGTTGTTCGCAGACGGCAACAGGATCGCCATGAGGGCATCCCGCTCGGTGAGCTGCTCGCCGGCGCGGACGTCGACGATCGACTGGTCCTCGCGGCGCCTTGCGTCGGTGTCCGCAACATCGTGCTGATCGACCACGAATCGCCGGCCGCCGTCGCCCGCGTGCAGCGGGTAGTGCTTGAGCACGAGGTGGGCCGTCATCACCTTGGCCACGCTGGCGATCGGGACCGGTTGCTCGTGCGGGCTCACCGCCGGCCAGCCGTTGCCGAGCGCGTACGCCCCCTGTCCGCTGCTCGGCCACCCGTTGGTCGACAGGTAGGCGCGGTCCTTGTCGTTGTCGTTGAGCAGGTGGCGGGCGGCCACGAACGCTGCGGCGGCGAGGAGCAGGGCGAGCATCACGCCGAGTAGCACGCCACGGCGGCGGCGCGGCCGGTACAGGGTCGTCGTCCCGTAGTGGGGCTGCAGTGTTGTGCCCATGCTGCACAGGCGAATCCGACGACGAGCACCGTCGACCGGATACGGTCGGGCTGCTGTTCGTGCTGGTTCGCTGCGGGGCATTCCCCCAGTCAAGGCCGCGTGGTGTTGCCAGCCCGTCTGTGGTTTTCGATATGCCGACGATATGCGCCACCTCGTTAGCATCGGAGCGTGCGCGTATTGCTCGTCGAGGACGAGCCCTATAGGGCTGACGCCATCCGCGATGGCCTGCGCCTGGAAGCGATCGCGGCCGACATCGCCGGTGACGGTGACACCGCCCTGGAACTGCTCAGCGTCAACGCCTACGACATCGCCGTCCTCGACCGCGACATCCCGGGCCCGTCCGGTGACGAGATCGCCACACGCATCGTCGCCTCCGGCAGCGGCATGCCGATCCTCATGCTCACCGCGGCGGACCGGCTCGACGACAAGGCCTCCGGGTTCGGACTCGGCGCCGACGACTACCTCACGAAGCCGTTCGAACTCCAAGAACTCGTGCTCCGTCTCAGAGCGCTCGACCGCAGGCGCGCCCACTGCAGGCCGCCGGTGCGAGAGATCGCCGGTCTGCGTCTGGATCCGTTCCGCCGCGAGGTCTACCGGGACGGCCGCTACGTGGCGCTGACTCGGAAGCAGTTCGCGGTGCTCGACGTTCTCGTCGCTGCCGAAGGCGGTGTCGTCAGCGCCGAAGAACTCCTGGAGCGAGCGTGGGACGAGAACGCCGACCCGTTCACCAACGCCGTGCGCATCACGGTCTCGGCACTGCGCAAACGCCTCGGCGAACCCGGGATCATCGCCACCGTGGCCGGCGTCGGCTACCGCATCGACACAGCACCTGGCACCGGGCGCGAGGGAGGAGACCGTGGATAGAGCCCCCGGGATGAGCGTTCGCCTCAAACTCACCCTCAGCTACGCCGGCTTCCTCATGCTCGCAGGCGCCTTGCTACTTGGCGCCGTGTGGCTGTTCCTGCTGCGTTACGTCCCCGATCGTGCGCTCATAGTGCCGTCCGGCACCGACTTTCATGGTGTTTTCCCCATCCGGTCCAACCTCCTGCACGTTTTCGCTCCGAGGGCAGCCGCGGTGTTGGCGTTCCTGCTGGTGTTCGGTCTCCTGGGAGGCTGGATTCTCGCCGGGCGCATGCTCGCCCCCCTCACCCGCATTACCGACGCCACCCGCCTGGCCACGACCGGATCGCTCTCCCACCGAATCCGGCTACCGGGTCGCAGAGATGAGTTCCGCGAACTCGCCGACGCCTTCGACGCCATGCTCGAACGGCTCGAAGCACACGTCGCCGAGCAGCAAAGATTCGCAGCCAACGCCTCCCACGAACTGCGTACCCCACTGGCGATCACACGGTCACTGCTCGACGTCGCCCGCAACGATCCGAGCCGCGACACCCGCGAGCTTCTCGACCGCCTCCACGTCGTCAACAACCGAGCGATCGACCTCACTGAAGCATTGCTCCTGCTCAGCCGCGCCGACCAGCGGTCCTTCACCCGAGAACATGTGGACCTGTCCCTCATCGCCGAAGAAGCCACCGAAGCGCTTCTCCCCCTTGCCGAAAAGCACGGCGTCACGATCAGGACCTCCGGCGAAATGACTCCCGCCCTCGGCTCACGCGCGCTTCTGCTGCAGATGGCGACGAACCTGGTGCACAACGCGATCATTCACAATCTCCCTGAACGCGGCACTGTGTGCATCACGACCAGCGTTCACCCCAAGAATGTGGTGTTCAGTGTCGAGAACACCGGCCAGAAGCTGGCCCCCCAGGTGGTTCCCACGCTTGTCGAGCCGTTTCAGCGCGGCACCGAGCGCATACGCACCGACCACGCAGGTGTCGGCCTCGGCCTGGCAATCGTCAAAAGCATCGCGCAAGCACATGACGGGACGCTTACCCTCACCCCTCGGGCCACTGGTGGGCTCTGCGTCACGCTGCAGCTACCCGCCGCGCCGCCGCACACCGGCAGATGACGATCAGCGGAACGGCCACCCGGCGGGCCTGTCAGGAATTTTGTGTGGGGCACGGCGTGACCTCCGCGGCTTGGGGCCGCGGGCTGGAGAAGATCACGCATGACCACGAAGATGATCGATGTGGAACCAGCCGAGGGTCCGGCCCAGCCGGATCTGTCGGCGTTGGCTGAGCAGTTGGTCGCGACGGCCCGAACGCAAGGTGTCGAGCTGACCGGGCCGGGCGGGCTGTTGACCGGGCTGACCCGGCAGGTGCTGGAGACCGCGCTGGAGACCGAACTCGGCGAGCATCTTGGCCATGAGCGGGGCGAGCGGTCCGGGTCGGGCAACGTCCGTAACGGGTCGAGCGCGAAGACGGTGCGCACCGATGTCGGCGAGGTCCGTATCAGTGTGCCTCGCGATCGGGCCGGGACGTTCGCGCCGGCGGTGGTGCCCAAGCACACCCGGCGGCTGGCTGGCTTGGACGACGCTGTCCTGTCGCTTTATGCGAAGGGGATGACCACCGGCGATATCGCCAACCACCTGGCCGATATCTACGGCACGCAGGTGTCGCGAGACCTCGTGTCGCGGGTGACCGATGCAGTGGTCGAGGACATGCAGCAATGGCAGTCCCGTCCGCTCGATGCGTGTTACCCGGTGCTGCTGATCGATGCCATCGTTTTGAAGATCCGTGACGGGCAGGTGC
>DATBFF010000021.1:0-17260 GCA_036558625.1 Mycobacterium sp.
GGTGTACGACGTCGACGAACTCGGCCTCGACCGTTTGGACCGTGCCGTGCTGACCGCGCTGATCCGCAGCTTCGGCGGCGGTCCGGTCGGTGTCTCGACGCTCGCGGTTGCGGTCGGCGAAGAAGCGACGACGGTCGAGGAGGTGTGTGAGCCGTTTCTGGTGCGGACCGGCATGATTGCGCGGACTCCGCGAGGTCGCGTGGCCACGGTCTCGGCGTGGACGCACCTGGGCCTGCAGCCACCCGCCAATGTCGGTGGATTAGGCCAGCCCGGGCTCTTCGCCTAGGCGTTACGGCCGCGTCAAAGCGGGTACTCACTTGCCTTTACGGCAAAGGAGACGTCATGAACGAGGTCGACACTGGCTACCAGGGCGGACGGATGCGAATTCCCCGCAGCCGCGGCGCTGCCACCGGGTTTCTGCTGATTCTGTTGGGCGTATGGGGTGGGCTGATTCCATTCATCGGCCCCTACTTCGACTTCGCGTTCACCCCCGACCAAGCATGGGCGTGGACGGACGCACGCGGCTGGCTGGAAGTCCTGCCCGGCGCGGCGACCGTCGTCGGCGGTCTGCTGTTGCTGGGTTCGGGAAACCGGGCGATGGCGATGTTTGGCGGCTGGCTCAGCGTGCTGGCCGGCGCCTGGTTCGTGGTCGGGCGCATCTTCTCGAACCTGGTCGGCATCGCGGACAACGGCGCCCCGGTTGCGTCGAGCAACGCCAAGATCGCGTGGCTGGAGATCGCATACTTCTACGGCCTGGGCGCGGTGATCGTGTTCCTTGGTGCTCTCGCGCTGGGTCGCTTGTCGGTGCGCAGCGCGCGTGACATCCAATACGCACAGCGTCCGGTCACGACGGCAGAAACGGCACCTGTGGCGGAGCCACCGACGGAGGCCGTCGCGCCGCGGCATGCCGAGCCGGAGACGGAGCGTGTCGCGACTGCCGCATCCGAACAGCCTCGGCGACGGTCGCTGGGAAACCTGTTCCGGCGTCGCCGCGAGACGACGGTCACGCGCTGACTCAGGACCGCCCGCGATCGGGCGACCGCTGATGAACCCGGAGCCACCGGTGACGAATGCGGTCATGCGTTCTGCTCGGCAGTTACCGAATCCTCAACGGGCCCTTCGTATCCGCTCGTGAACTCGGCGGCGGGCACGGGCCATGTTTCGCCGCGCGCGCCTCGGACCACCCAATCCCCGCTGGACGCCTTCACCGATCCCTCCAACGTGGCGATGACCTCGCCGTGGCGCGCCGGCCGGGCCTCGACGATCCCGCATCTGCGCCACCTGTTAGCGCTTTCGTGGGTGTGGGTGGCCCGGAAGATCTCGTCGGAGACGGAGTGGATGCGCCCGTCGCTGCGCTCCACGGCCCAGTCGCCGGCCTGCGCGTGCATGGTTTCGCCGGTGGACGTCGTCCATGTCCAGGGCTCGTGGCGATGCTCGGCCAGGACGGTGCCGTTGCGCCGAAAGTGCTGCCACACCGGCCGGGAGCGATAGCCGAGTTCACGCAGTGCGATCAGTGTGTCGGCGACGCTCGCCGTCGCCGCGCGCAGGCGGCCCGGGTCGGACTCGACCTGCTCCCAGTCGACGAGCTTGTTGGTGATCTTATGGGCGCTGTCGCGCACCGGTCCGTACTTCCATCCGGCGTCGCGGTAGTAGCGGCACCAGTCTTCGTGTTCGGCGCGCGCCATCTTCAGCGCAGCCGTGCGGTCGATGCCCATCCGCTCCAGTTGCTCCAGCGGCTCGAGGGTAGGCAGCTCGGGGGCCGCACCGGTGTCGAGTCGCACCCCGCGGGCGCTCCACGTGTGTTCGGCGATCTGCTCGACCATCCACAGCGCGTTGCGGACGAGCCTGCGGTTCGATCCTCGGTAGAACTCGTCGAGCTGCGCCCACGGCTTGGTCGAGTCGGAGTCGTATCCGGCCTCGGCCGCGTACCTCTCGTGGATCAGCCGTGCGGCGCGCTCCCAGGCATCGTGGGCTTGCCCCTTCGGCAGGTCCATGGCGAGTCGGTAGGTTCGCAGCTTGCCGACCAGCGGCATCCGGTCCTCGGTGACCCGAGCGTTGGGATCCCAGGCGTAAACGGCTGTCGTCGGGAACCGGCTCGCCAGTCGGATCGCTGCAGTGGGATCCGCGCCAGCGGAGTTGACGACGATGACCGCCGTCGTCGTGGCCTCATCGCCGGCCAGGGTCTGTGACAACGCTCGCACCGACGGCTGCGCGGTGATCGCCTCGATCGGCGGCCGGTCAGCGGGCAATCCGATCTCACTGCGATGCCGCTGGTGGTCGTCGCGGTACTCCTCGGCGTTGTCGGCGACCAGCGTCAGCGCCGGCAGCGGCGAATCGCGCGGATCCGGATAGAAGTCGTGTTCGGCCTGACGGCGCGCGACATCGGCGAGCAGCGCCAGCGTCAATGGTGAGGCCCCCGCGATCACGACACGGGTCACCCCGGCCGACGCGAGTACGCGATCGAGGAGCCGACGGGCGGTGACCTCGTACATGCCAACCGCGTCCGCGGCCCACAGGCTGTCCGACCCGCCGAATTGCTGGGCACGCCACGCCTCGGCCTGCCACGGGTCGTCGATCCGCACGATGAGCGGGATGCGCCGACGCTGGCCCAGTGAAGACAGGCGGTCGCTGATGGCGCCCAGGCGCTGCAGGTTGGTCCACGGATCGGCGGACAACAGATATAGGCGGTTCAGGCGCCGCCACAGCGTCAGGCTGGTGAGTGCCTCGGGCTGGTCCAGGTCGACGGTGACGATGCGGGCGCCGAGCGTGCGGGATTGCTGCTCGCAGCCGCCGTCGGGGTTCGACGTGATCACAACGAGCATGCTGCCCGGGTCCAGCGTGGCTGCGATTGCACCGACCAGCGTCTGGGCGTCCTCGTCGGCGCCGACGACCGCGGTCACCGAGCTGGCGAAGAACACCCGCAACCGGTCCATCCTGGATTGGAACACCGCCGCCGCTATCCCGATCAGGCTGATGAACAACGCGCTCAGGGCCGACACCCGGGCCAACTCCAGAGCGACCGGAATTGGTTTCGGGCAACTTGCCCCATTGGCGCCGGGTACGTCGCCCGTACCGCCTTTGACAAGCGCCGCGCCGAAGATCAGCTGGGTGAAGACTCTCGTCCGCCCCACGCCGCAGGACCAGTACGACGCCACGGCCAGCACGAACGCCGTCACGCTCAGCAGAAGAACTATCGCGATCGGCGCGCCGGAGCGCCGTCCGCGCGTCGACCGATACAGCTGCAAGCAGGCCGCGGCCAGCGCGACAACCGCGATCGTCAACGTCGGCAGCGACGCAGGCCGACCGAACCATCCCAGCTGCGCGGGCAGCTCTGCGGTGGTTTGCGGGCGGGCTGCCAGTAGTGCGAGATAGGCGATGATCGCTATTGCGACGATGGCAACCGCTGCGCGGCTCAGGGTCGCGGCGCTTGGCATACCCCGCAATTGACGCTCCTTGCTCGGTCCATGGCGGCCTGCGGAAATCCTCGCACCGATCGGTGCAATCGTGGCGCGATGACGGCAAACTCGCCGCGGATGGCACACTGGTCAGTTGCGAGGCCTCGACGCGCGGTCTGGTCTCACTTGGCTGTACAACACGAAAGACAAATACCTTCATGGATCAGCTTGTTTTATTTCTGCCGCTGCTCATCATCTTGGGCGCGTTCATGTTCTTCGCATCGCGGCGCCAACGGCGTGCGATGCAGGCGACGATCGACCTGCACGAGTCGTTGAGAGTCGGCGATCGCGTGCACACCACCTCGGGTTTGCAGGGCACGATCACTGGCATCACCGACGACAACGTCGACTTGGAGATTGCGCCCGGCGTGATCACCACGTGGATGAAGCTGGCCGTCCGTGACCGCATCGAGGCGGATGTCGATGAGCCACCTGCCCGAAGTGCAGACGGCGAGGACGCCGACGAGGTGGCCGGCTCCGAGCTCACCGCCGAGCCGAACGGTCAGCGACGCGCGGGCAACGACTGAGCCGCCTCGGCTGTTGTCGGCGGCCGGCACGTACGCTCTTGCGCTGTAGACGAATCGACCCCTGAGGAGACTGAAGGCCCGTGGCATCGTCGTCGCCGCCGGTGCGCCCTGCCCGGTACCTGTCGGTGTTCTTTGTCCTGCTGATCGGTGCCTACCTGCTGGTGTACCTGACCGGCGACAAGCGGGCCGATCCGAAGCTCGGAATCGACCTGCAGGGCGGTACCCGGGTGACATTGACCGCGCGTACGCCGGACGGTTCCAAGCCCACACGAGAGGCGCTGCAGCAGGCGCAGCAGATCATCGGCGCGCGGGTCAACGGCCTGGGCGTGTCCGGGTCCGAGGTCGTGATAGACGGCGACAACCTGGTGATCACGGTGCCGGGAAGCAACGGAAACGAGGCACGCAACCTCGGTCAGACCGCCCGGCTGTACATCCGTCCCGTCGTCGACTCCCTGCAGATTCCTCCGCCCGGTCAGGAACTGCCGGGAACTCCGGCGATGCCGCCTGGGATGCCTGGGTTGCCGGGCGCGCCGGGCGCCCCGCCAGAACAGCCCGCGCCGCCGGATCAGTCCGCGCCGCCCGAGCAGCCGGCCCCGCCTGAGCAGCCGGCGCCGCCTGAGCAGCCGGCGCCGCAGCCGCGCCCCTATCCGCAGGACCCTCCGCCGCCGTCGCCTCCACCGCCGCCGCCCGCGCCCGGAGCACCGGCCCCGCCGCCGGCGCCGGGCGCCCCCGCACCCCCGCCCGATCCGCTCAAAGAGCGGGCCGATGCGATCAAGGTCCAGAAGGCGCTGCGGCAGAATCCTGCGCTGGCACAGCTGGGGGTTGGCTTGTTGTTGCGCTCGCGATGCGAATTTCCGTCCCCCACGGGCGAAGGCCAGGGTGCCGATCCGTTGGCCGGTAACGATGATCCGCAGCTGCCACTCGTGACGTGTTCAAAGGACAAGAAGTCGATTTACCTATTGGGTAAGTCGATCATCAGCGGCGACCAAATCGAAAGCGCCAGTTCAGGTTTCGATCAACAGGGCAGCCAGTGGGTGGTGAACGTCAAGTTCAAGTCCGCCGCGGCGAACACCTGGGCTGACTACACTGCCGCCCACGTCGGGACGGCCACCGCGTTCGTGCTCGACTCTCAGGTGGTCAGCGCGCCGGTGATCAGGGAGGCGATACCGGGCGGCAACACTCAGATCACCGGTGACTTCACCGCGTCGCAGGCTAAAGACCTCGCGAACGTGCTGAAGTACGGCTCGCTACCGCTATCCTTTGAGTCATCTCAGGCCGAAACTGTTTCCGCCACATTGGGTTTGACGTCATTGCGAGCCGGCTTGATTGCCGGTGCGATCGGTTTCGCACTGGTGTTGTTGTATGCGCTGCTGTATTACCGCGTGCTCGGCCTGCTCACCGGTCTGTCGTTGGTGCTGTCAGGGGCGATGGTCTACGCGATCTTGATCCTGTTGGGCCGCTACATCAATTACACACTGGATCTCGCCGGCATCGCCGGTCTGATCATCGGTATCGGCACCACTGCGGATTCATTCGTCGTGTTCTTCGAACGCATCAAAGACGAGATACGCGAAGGCCGATCGTTTAGATCGGCCGTGCCGCGCGGCTGGGTGCGAGCCCGCAAGACGATCGTGTCGGGTAACGCCGTGACCTTCCTGGCCGCTGCGGTTCTGTACTTCCTGGCAATCGGGCAGGTGAAGGGGTTCGCGTTCACGCTCGGCCTGACCACGATCCTCGACGTCGTCGTGGTGTTCCTGGTGACGTGGCCTCTGGCGTACTTGGCGTCCAAGTCGGCGAGGCTGGGTAGGCCGGCTTACAACGGACTCGGTGCCGTGCAGCAGATCGCGCGCGAACGGCGTGCCGCGGTCAGTGCGGCGGGGCAGGGGTAAACATGGCTTCCGGCAACAAGACCGACGAGCGGGACGAGATTCTCGAGTCCAACGCCGTCGAGGAGACCCTCGAATCCGCGGCACCGCATCACGGCTTCTTCACGCGGCTCTACACCGGCACCGGCGCATTCAACGTCGTCGGCCGGCGCCGGATGTGGTACGCGGTCAGCGGCATCATCGTCGCCATCGCGATCGCCAGCATCGCAATCCGCTGGTTCAACTTCGGCATCGATTTCGAGGGTGGCACCCAGGTGTCGTTCCCGCGCGGAAGCGCCAGCGCCGAGCAGGTCGAGAACGTGTACCGCACGGCGATCGGCAGCGACCCCGAACAGGTGGTCATCGTCGGAGCCGGTGGGTCGTCCACCGTGCAGATCCGCTCGGTGACATTGACCAACGAGCAGACCGCGACCCTCAAAGACGCGCTGTTCAACGAGTTCCACCCGGCCGGCACCGACGGTAAGCCCAGTCCCCAGGCCATCAGCGACTCTGACGTGTCGTCCACGTGGGGCGACCAGATCACCAAGAAGGCACTGATCGCGCTCGGCGTCTTCCTCGTGCTCGTCAGCCTCTACATCACGATCCGCTACGAGCGCTACATGGCGATCTCCGCGCTGGCGGCGATGTTCTTCGACATCATCACCACGGCCGGCGTCTATTCGCTGGTCGGGTTCGAGGTCACTCCCGCCACGGTCATCGGCCTGCTCACGATCCTCGGTTTCTCCATCTACGACACGGTGATCGTGTTCGACAAGGTCGAGGAGAACACGCACGGGTTCCAGCACACCACCCGGCGCACGTTCGCCGAGCAGGCCAACCTGGCCGTCAACCAGACGTTCATGCGCTCGATCAACACCAGCCTGATCTCGGTTCTGCCGATCGCATCGCTGATGGTGGTTGCGGTGTGGCTGCTCGGTGTCGGAACGCTGAAAGACCTTGCGCTGGTTCAGCTGGTGGGAGTCATCGTCGGCACGTACTCGTCGATCTTCTTTGCCACTCCGCTGCTGGTGACGCTGCGTGAGCGCACCGAGCTCGTCCGCAATCACACCCGCCGGGTGATGCGCCGCCGCAACGCGGGGGCGACGGAAGCCGTCGACGAGGCCCCGCGCGACGTGGGGGCAGCCGTCGAAAAAGAGTCCGTGGAACCGGTCGGCGCGGTGGCGAGCAAGCCCGCACCTGGCGCACGCCCGATCCGACCGACACGCCATCGGGCCGGCCGGGTGTCGGGCAAACGGAACCTGCGGAAGGACTAACCGCATGGCCCGCCTCTGGCCTGCGGTGGCAGCGGCCTGCCTGCTGGTGACTACCGCTGCGTTGACGTCGTGCTCGAACACCCCCGCAGAACAGATCGACTACGTGGTCGACGGGGCGCTGCCGACCTACAACCCCAATACCGTGATCGGCGCGGCATCGGCGGCACCGCAATCGTTCGCCCGGGTGCTGACCGGTTTCGGCTATCACGGGCCCGACGGGCAGATCGTCGCGGACCACGATTTCGGCACGGTCTCCGTCGTCGGGCGTGAACCTCTTTTGCTGGACTACACGATCGCCGACGACGCGGTCTATTCCGACGGCAAGCCGGTCACATGCGACGACATGGTGCTGGCGTGGGCGGCCCAGTCCGGGCGTCTGCCGGGTTTCGATGCCGCGAGTCGGGCCGGATACACCGACATCGAATCGGTCGATTGTCAGCCAGGGCAGAAGAAAGCCCGCGTGACATTTGCGGCCGGCCGGTCATTCACCGACTACCCCCAACTGTTCACCGCGACCTCGATGATGCCGTCGCATGTTCTCGCCGACCTGCTCGGTATCGACGTTACGTCGGCGCTACAGGACAACGACGTGACCGCTGGGTCGAGGATCGCGGACGCGTGGAACACCATCTGGGACCTCAAGCCGGGCATCAACGTTCGGTGGTTCCCGTCGTCGGGCCCGTACAAGATCGACTCGGTGCGCTCCGATGGCGCGGTGGTGCTCGTCGTCAACGATCGCTGGTGGGCGACCAAACCGACCACGAAACGGATCGTGGTGTGGCCCCACGGCGCCGACGTGGCGCAGCGGCTCAAGAACGGCTCGGTCGACGTCGTCGACGTGGCCGCGGGCTCGGTGAGCGGATTGACGGTGCCCAACGGGTACAAGCGCACTGACATCGCGTCGGGGGGCATCGAACAACTCATCTTCTCCGGGCAGGGCCCGCTCGCCGCTCCGGCAGCTCGCCGGGCGGTGGCGTCGTGCACACCGCGCGATGCGATCGCGCACGACGCGGGCACGCATGTCGCGAATGCGCGGCTGAACCCTGCCTCCGACGATGCGTTCGCCGCCACGGAAAGTGCGGCGGGGAAGAACCAGTACGTCACCGCGAACGCCGACGCGGCCCGTGCGGCTGTCAACGGCACGCCGCTCACGGTGCGGATCGGTTATCAGGCGCCGAACGCCCGACTCGCCGGAGTGGTCGGCGCGATCAAGAATTCCTGCGCGCCCGCGGGTATCACCGTGCAGGACGCGTCATCTGCCGACACGGGTCCGCAGTCGCTGACCGGCAACCAAATCGACGTCCTGCTGGCGAGTACGGGCGGCGCGACCGGCAGCGGCTCCAGCGGCTCCTCCGCGATTGACGCGTACGCCCTGCACACCGGCAACGGCAACAACTTGCCCGGCTACTCCAACCCGCAGATCGACGGCATCATCGACAACCTGGCGGTCACCAGCGACGCGCAGGACAGCGCCAAGCTCCTCGGCGACAGCGCCGGACCGTTGTGGAACGACATGCCGACGTTGCCGCTGTACCGCCAGCAGCGCACGCTGATCACCGCGAAGAACATGTCCGCGGCCGGCAGCAATCCGACCCGCTGGGGGGCGGGCTGGAACATGGACAGATGGGTGCTGCGGGAATGACGGGCGATGAGCGCTTGCGGGAAGAGCAGACCGCGAAAGATGAGCGCACCGCCACCGAGGTGATCGCGTCGCTCACCCGCGAGGTTGCCGATTTCCCGTCGCCGGGAATCCAGTTCAAAGATCTCACACCGCTGCTGGCCGACCCCGACGGTCTGGCCGTGGTCACCGACGCGCTGGCCGAGATTGCATCCGGTGCGGAGCTGATCGCCGGCATAGACGCCCGCGGGTTTCTGCTCGGTGCGGCAGTCGCCACCCGGCTGGGCACCGGCGTGCTTGCGATCCGCAAGGGCGGCAAGCTGCCGCCGCCCGTGCTCTCGGAGACCTACACCCTCGAGTACGGATCGGCGACCCTGGAGATCCCGGCCGAGGGCGTCGACCTCGCCGGACGCAACATGGTGATCATCGACGACGTGCTCGCCACCGGGGGCACGCTCGCCGCGGCCGCGCGGCTGCTCGACAATGCCGGCGCGTCGGTCGGGTGCGCTGCGGTGGTGTTGGAGTTGTCCGCGCTCCGTGGCCGCGACGCGGTGGCACCGCTGCCGGTCAGAAGCTTGCGCGAGGTGTGAGCGATATCCTCTTTGTGAGGCCGATGAGCGCTCGCGCGAAGAGCATCATAGGTCGATGAGCGCTCGCGCGAAGAGCATCGGGAGGAGGTGCTGATGGCGGCTGACGACCAGAGCGCAGGCCAGGCTGTCCAGGCGGCACCTGACGTGACTGCGCCGATCGCGACGCCGAAGTCGTCGAGCGCCTCGCGGCGCGTCCGCGCCCGGCTGGCCCGCCGGATGACCGCCCAGCGCGGTGCCATCAACCCGGTGCTCGAGCCGCTGGTCGCGGTGCACCGCGAGATCTACCCCAAGGCCGATCTGACGATGCTGCAGCGCGCCTACGAGGTGGCCGAGCGGCGCCACGCCGAGCAGTTCCGCCGTTCCGGCGACCCGTACATCACCCATCCCCTGGCAGTGGCAAATATTCTCGCCGAACTCGGCATGGACACCACCACGTTGATCGCCGCTCTGTTGCACGACACGGTTGAGGACACCGGTTACACGCTGGATGCGCTCACCGCCGAATTCGGAGACGAGGTAGGTCATCTCGTCGACGGCGTCACCAAACTCGACCGGGTCGTGCTCGGCACCGCGGCGGAAGGGGAGACCATCCGCAAGATGGTGATCGCGATGGCGCGCGACCCCCGCGTGCTGGTGATCAAGGTCGCCGACCGGCTGCACAACATGCGCACGATGCGGTTCCTTCCGCCCGAGAAGCAGGCGCGCAAGGCCCGCGAGACACTGGAAGTCATTGCGCCGCTGGCACATCGGCTCGGTATGGCGACGGTCAAATGGGAACTGGAAGATCTGTCGTTTGCGATCCTGCATCCCAAGCGCTATGAGGAGATCGTGCGGTTGGTCGCAGACCGGGCGCCGTCGCGCGACACGTATCTGGCCAAGGTGCGCGCTGAGATCGTCTCCACGCTTTCGGGAATGAAGATCAGCGCGGTCGTCGAAGGCCGGCCCAAGCACTACTGGTCGATCTACCAGAAGATGATCGTCAAGGGCCGTGATTTCGACGATATCCATGATCTGGTAGGTGTGCGGATCCTCTGCGACGAGATTCGGGACTGTTATGCCGCTGTGGGCGTGGTGCATTCGCTGTGGCAGCCGATGGCCGGCCGGTTCAAGGACTACATCGCACAGCCGAGATTCGGCGTGTACCAGTCGCTGCACACCACAGTAGTGGGGCCGGACGGCAAACCGTTGGAAGTACAGATCCGCACGCGAGACATGCACCGCACCGCCGAATACGGCATCGCTGCGCACTGGCGATACAAGGAAGCCAAGGGCCGCAACGGCGTACCGCATCCGCACGCGGCCACCGAGATCGACGACATGGCGTGGATGCGTCAGCTTCTGGACTGGCAGCGGGAGGCGGCGGACCCCGGTGAGTTCCTGGAGTCGTTGCGTTACGACCTTGCGGTCAAGGAGATCTTCGTGTTCACCCCCAAGGGCGACGTGATCACGCTGCCCACCGGGTCCACGCCCGTCGACTTCGCCTACGCAGTGCACACCGAGGTGGGCCACCGCTGCATCGGAGCCAGAGTCAACGGCCGGCTCGTCGCGTTGGAGCGCAAGCTCGAAAACGGCGAAGTGGTAGAGATTTTCACGTCGAAGGCGCCTAATGCCGGGCCGTCCCGGGACTGGCAGCAGTTCGTGGTGTCGCCACGCGCCAAGGCGAAGATCCGCCAGTGGTTCGCCAAAGAGCGTCGCGAGGAGGCTCTGGAGGCAGGCAAGGATGCGATTGCGCGCGAGGTGCGCCGCGGTGGACTTCCATTGCAGCGGCTGGTGAATGCCGACTCGGTGGGAGCACTCGCACGTGAGCTGCGGTACGCCGACGTCTCAGCGCTCTACACCGCGGTGGGCGAAGGCCACGTGTCGGCGCGGCACGTGGTGCAGCGCCTGCTGGCGCAACTGGGCGGCGACGACGCGGCCGAAGACGAGCTCGCCGAGCGGTCGACGCCGGCGACGATGCCGCTGCGCCAGCGCAGCACCGACGACACCGGTGTAGCGGTGCCCGGCGCGCCCGGGGTGCTGACCAAGCTGGCCAAGTGCTGCACGCCGGTGCCGGGGGACAACATTCTGGGATTCGTCACCCGGGGCGGAGGCGTCAGCGTGCACCGGACCGACTGCACCAACGCCGCGTCGCTGCAAAAGCAGGCCGAGCGGATCATCGACGTCGAGTGGGCGCCGTCGCCGTCGTCGGTGTTCTTGGTGGCCATCCAGGTCGAGGCGCTCGACCGGCATCGCTTGTTGTCCGACGTCACGCGGGTGCTGGCCGACGAGAAGGTCAACATCCTGTCGGCCTCGGTGACGACTTCAGGGGATCGGGTGGCGATCAGCCGGTTCACGTTCGAGATGGGCGACCCCAAGCACCTCGGCCATGTACTGAACGTGGTCCGCAACGTAGAGGGCGTCTACGACGTCTACCGGGTGACGTCAGCGGCCTGACGGGCGTTGTGCCTCCGCGCCGAACGTGCGCGCACTGCGAATCCGAGCCGAATTATTCGCAGGGGGTTCACGTTGGGCGATTGACGGGTATCGCCTAACTCGTGACTTTCGACCTAACGCCGACGGCAGCGCAACACGACTTGGCCAAGCGGGCGCACGACTTCGCCGAAGACTGCATCCGCCCGGTCGCCGGGGAATACGACAAGCGCCAGGAGTTTCCGTGGCCGGTGCTCGAGGAGGCTGCGGAGCGGGGTTTCTACAGCCCGCTGTTCTACCGCGACCTCATCGGCGATCCGACGGGGCTATCGCTGCCGATGTTCATGGAGGAGATCTTCTGGGGCTGTGCAGGCATCGGCCTGTCGGTGGTGATGCCCGCCTTGGCGCTGTCGGCGATCGGGCAGGCCGCCACGCCGGAGCAGATGCTGGACTGGGCGCCCGAATGCTTCGGCACGCCCGGCGATCTGAAGCTTGCCGCGCTGGCGATCTCCGAACCCGAGGGTGGAAGCGACGTGCGCAACCTGCGGACTACGGCGATTAAAGACGGCGACGACTGGATCATCGACGGCCACAAGATGTGGATCGGCAACGGCGGGATCGCCAACGTTCACGTGGTCAACGCCGTGGTCGACCAGGAGCTGGGGCACCGCGGTCAAGCGCTGTTCGTCGTGCCGGGCGGCACCCCAGGCTTGGAGCTGGTGCGCAAGCTCGACAAGCTGGGTTGCCGGGCCTCGCATACTGCGGAGCTGAAGTTCAACAGCGTGCGGGTACCGGGGGAGAACCTGCTCGGTGGCGAGGGCAAGCTCGAGCATAAGTTGGCCAAGGCCCGCGAAGCGGCGAAGAGCGGCGGCCGGTCCGGCTCGGCCACGATGGGCACCTTTGAGCAGACGCGCCCAATGGTCGCCGCACAGGCCCTTGGAATAGCCAGGGCGGCAACCGAATACATGACGGCATACGCCAACCGTCGAGAGGCGTTCGGCGCGCCGATCATCGACAACCAGGGCATCGCGTTCCCGATTGCCGAACTGGCCACGCAGATCGACGCCGCACGGCTGCTGACGTGGCGGGCGTCGTGGATGGCCGCCAACAATATTCCCTTCGACCGCGGTGAGGGCTCGATGTCGAAGATGGCCGCCAGCGAGGTGGCGGTCCGGGCTACCGAGCGCGCAATCCAGACGATGGGCGGGTGGGGTTACATCACCGACCATCCGGTGGAGAAGTGGTACCGGGACGCCAAGCTGTACACCATTTTCGAGGGGACCAGCGAGATCCAGCGAGTGGTGATCTCGAGCGCGCTGGGCGCCGCGGATGGCAAGCCGCCGCTGCACGTCGACCTCGAACCGACGGGCGGGCCGCTGAACCGGATGTTCGGTCGTGGGACGGAAGTGCGCAGCCGGGTGGCCGCGGCCGGGCTCGCGATGAAGGATCGGGTGCCGCAGCCCGTTATGCGGGTGGTGATGAAAGCTCTACAGCCGCCGCGGTAGTTCGCGAAAGCCCCTCCACGCGCGGGCGAGCGTGTACATCTTGACCATGCACATGCCGCGCATTCTTGCGGTGCTCGCAATGGCGGCGGCCGCTATGCCGCTCTCCGCTGTGGCACAGGCGCTCTCGTTCGAGCAGTTTCAGTCGCCCTCCGGCAACATTTTTTGCGGAATGGGGATCACTGACGGTGGCAACGGTGTCGCCGAATGCGAAATCGTCAACCGCAACTGGGCAGCGCCGCAGCAGCCGGCTGACTGCCCACTTTCGTTCGGTGACCGGATCGGCATCCAGCAGGGAGAGCCGGCGCGATTCGGATGTCACGGAGACACCTTGCGTGGCATCGGATTCCCGACGTTGGCCTACGGTCACAGCCGGTCGGCGGGGGCGATCACCTGCTCTAGCGACCCGTCGGGCATGACCTGCACCGACAACGGCACCGGGCATTTCTTCAAGATCAGTCGCGAATCGTACGAACTGGGTTGAGTCACAGCCACCTTCGCCGTTATACGAGCCCGACGATGATGGCGGTCAGCGCTGCCGCGGCGATCAGCAGCACGATCCACAGCGCATTCCAGTAGATGCCGCTATCGGAGTTGTCGACGATTTGGGTCTTGGTGGCGGTTCGGGTCCGTATTGGAGCGACATCGACCGCAGTTTCTGATGCCGGCGTCGTGATTTTCAGTGGCTTCTCCTTGGGCGCAGTGTATTTGGGCCGCCGACCCACGGCGCTCCGTAGCCGTGCGGTGCGCGAAAGCGCCTCGCGCGCCGCAGCGGCGAAGTCCTGCGCCGTCTGGTAGCGCTCGGCGGGATCTTTCGCCAGGGCCTTGGCGATGACCGCTTCGAGCACCGTAGGCGGCTTGGTGCACTGACGAAGCACACCGGCCAACGCGGACACGTCGGGGCGTCCGGAATCCGCATCGTCGTCAGGCTCGCGTCCTATCGCGAAATGCGTCAGATACACATAGCCGCGCGGGGTGATGAGGATGTTCGACGGCGTGATGTCGCGCAGCGCCAAACCCGCCGAGTGCGCGGCATCCAGGGCACCAGCGAGTTGTTCGACGTAGCTGGCGGCAGTCGTCGGTGGCAATGGCTTTGCGGCGTTGTCGAGAAGGGCGCCGAGGTCGCGGCCGTAGATCAGGCGCATATCCAGATACAGGCGGCCATCGATTTCGCCATAGCTGTGGATGCGAATTATGTGCGGGTCAGCCAACTCGGCCGCGACGTGCGCGTCGCGGCGGAAACGCTGCTCGAACGCAGGATTGTCGGTGGCATTGGCGGGCAGGAGTTTCAGCGCCACGACCCGGTCCGTGGTGGTGTCCACTGCGCGGTAGACGTCGCCGCCGATGGCACCACAAATTTGGTAAGGCCCGAAAGACTCTTCCACGCAAACTCCTTCGGCCGCTCAGTCCAGGTGCGCGGACGTGATGACGACGTCCGTCTTGGGCGGTCCGTCCTCAGAACCGTCCACCGTCCCGGCTGCGGCGATCTTGTCCAATGTCGCCAGACCTGACGCGTCGACGGTGCCGAACACCGTGTATTGCGGTGGCAGTAACGAGTCCTGGTAGACAAGGAAGAACTGGCTGCCGTTGGTGTCCGGTCCGGCATTGGCCATGGCCAGCGTGCCGCGCGGGTAGATGACCGGTTGCTGTGCGTCGGGATCTCCCGGCTGGTACTGGTTGGTGGGGTATTCATTGGCGAACTCGTATCCCGGGCCGCCTGTGCCGTCGCCCGTCGGATCCCCGCACTGCAGTACCGAGAGGCTGCGCCCGCTCGTGAGTCGGTGGCACCGGGTGTCGTCGAAGTAGCCCTGCCGGACCAGACTCGCGAAGCTGTTGACCGTGCACGGTGACTTCGCATTGTCGAGTTTCAGGCCGATTCCGCC
Organism: Mycobacterium sp.; assembly: GCA_036558625.1. Lineage (GTDB taxonomy): Bacteria > Actinomycetota > Actinomycetes > Mycobacteriales > Mycobacteriaceae > Mycobacterium. The sequence continues at coordinate 15,124 of DATBFF010000021.1, forward strand.
CTGGCTGGTGGTCATGCTGGCTTTAAGCACAGGCGGATCGGTCGCGACCTGCCCTGATGGCGGGGGCGTCACATCCTTGGCTGCCGGTTGCGGGCCGGCCGGGTAGCTGCAGTTGGCGCCTAGGCCAGCCGGCGGGTTGAACGGCGGCAGTACACCAGAGGGTGCCGGGCCCGTCGCGGACGATGAGGTGGTGACGGGGGGCGACGTCTCGGCGGTGGTCTTCGGAGACGTCAATGCCTTATCGACTGACGGCCGATTGACGAACACGATCAGCGCCGCGGCCACCGTCGTCAAGATCGCAATGCCGGTGATTATGTACCCCAAAATCGTTGCAGCCAAAGCGATTCCGCGTCCGCCCTCCTCGGTGCGCTTGATCTGCGAAAGTGAGATGTGTCCCAGCACAATGCCTAGCGGGGCGACTACGAATGCACACACCAGCGCGGCGACGGCCAGTGCATTGGTGCGCTGCGCCGGATACGGCGGGTGCGACGGATGCGGCGGCGGTTGCGGTCCCTGCGGCGGCGGGTAGGCCATGAGCTAGTCCAGCTGCACGGACTTGATCACGACATCGGTCTTGGGCTTGCCGTCGGGGGAGCCGTCGGTCGTGCCCGCCGTGGCGATCTTGTCGAGGGTGCCGAGTCCGGTTTCGTCGATGGTGCCAAACACCGTGTACTTCGGTGGCAGCTTCGAGTCCTTGTACACCAGGAAGAACTGGCTGCCGTTGGTGTCCGGCCCGGCGTTGGCCATCGCGAGCGTGCCGCGGGGGTAGAGCACCGGCTGAGTCAGGGCGGGGTCGGTTGATGCGTACTGGTTGGTCGGGTACTCGTCGGCAAACTCATACCCCGGACCGCCCTTGCCATCGCCGCCCGGGTCGCCGCACTGCAGAACGAACAGGTTGTTTCCTGTGGTGAGCCGGTGGCAGGGGGTGTCGTTGAAATAGCCCTTCTGAGCCAGGCTCGCGAAGCTGTTTACGGTGCACGGGGCTTGCGCGTTGTTCAGTTGAAGACCCACCGGGCCCTGGTTGGTCATCATGCTGACGCTGACCTTCGCAGGGTCGGTCGGGACCTTGCCCGCCTTCGGCGCCTCGACCTTCTTGGCGGCGGGCTCGGGGCTGGGCGGATAAGTGCAGTTGGCGCCCAGGTCGTCCGGCGCTTTGAACGGCGGTAGCACCCCGGCCTGCGAGGCCGCTGCGGCGTCCTGCGACGGTGCGGCCGAGGTGGGGCTGCTCGACGTCGACGCCGTCGTCGACTTTTTGGCGAATTCGAGCTTCCACACCACGAGTCCGGCGACCAGGATGATGACGCCGGCCAGGGCGGCGATCGCGAGAATTCGGTTGCGCCGCGCCTGCTTTTGCCGACGTTGCAGCTGCCGCTCCAACTTGCGCTTGGCCGTCGCACGCCGCTGCTTCTCGGTGGGCACGCCGCTGTCCTCCTCGGTTGTCTGCTCTTCGCCTGAGGGCTCATCGCCGCCAATCTGGGGGCTCATGGCCACCGAGTGTGCCATGCACACCTGAACGAGCAGCCCGGCAGTGCCGGAGGGTGGCTCGGACAAGCCTCGCTTCGTGCTGGGTGGGTCGCTCGGACAAGCCTCGCTTCGTGGAAAACTGGACGGCGTGTTGATCACCGGATTCCCCGCCGGCATGTTGGCGTGCAATTGCTACGTGCTGGCCCGGCAGGCCGGCTCGGACGCGATCGTCGTCGACCCCGGGCAGCGCGTCATGGCCCAGTTGCGCCGGGTTCTCGACGAACACCGGCTGACGCCCGCGGCGGTGCTGCTGACTCACGGGCACATCGACCACATCTGGTCGGCGCAGAAAGTGGCCGACACCTACGGCTGCCCCGCCTACATCCACCCCGAGGACCGGTTCATGTTGACCGACCCGATCAAGGGGTTCGGTCCGCGCGTCGGGCAAATGCTTTTCGGTGCGCTGTTCCGCGAACCCAAGCAGCTCGTGGAACTGGACCGCGACGGCGACAAGATCGACCTCGGCGGCATCACCGTGACCGTCGACCACACCCCGGGGCACACCAGGGGCTCGGTGATTTTCCGCATCGCCGATGGACCGAACGACGTGGCTCTCACCGGTGACACGCTGTTCAAGCAGTCTGTCGGGCGCACCGACCTGCCCGGCGGCAGC